>JANPIE010000141.1:0-45375 GCA_031424835.1 Chitinophagaceae bacterium | reverse complement strand
CGTGAGACGTGAGATGTGAGACGTGAGATGTGAAACGTGAGACGTGAGTGAGTTATTATTCAATACTCACGTCTCAGGATTGACGCCTCACGAAACGGCGTTCCCCTTGGGCGGAGAAAATTTTTTGACAACGCTTGCATTTTTTATGCTTAGTATGTACCTTATCCTCCGTTTCTCAACATTAGCAATTGTTAACCTAAACTGCCATATGAAAAAAATAATCCTTTTCCTATCCGCCTGCGTTTTGTTGTCATTTTCAACAGCTGATAACACAATTTCAAAGGATGAAAGAAAAAAAGCCGTCGATTTTCTTACCGAAACCAAGAAAGGTGTGTGGGATGCCACCCAGGGTTTGAGTGAAGCGCAATTAAAATTTAAAACCGCACCTGACCGATGGAGCGTGGAGGACTGCTTGAAGCATATAGCCATCACCGAGCAAATGCTTTGGCAGATGGTTGACGCCGGCATTAAGGCGCCGGCAACACCGGAAAAAAGAGCTGAGATCAAATGGAAGGACGAGGATGTGATCAAAAATATTGCGGACCGTAGCAACAAGATTAAGACTTATGCACCTATGGAACCGCTAAACACACCCTATAAAACAATGGCAGAAGCATGGGATTCATTTGCCAAAAACCGAGATAAGCTGATCGAGTATGTAAACAATACGAACGACGACCTGCGTAACCATGTAGCCAGTTTGCCAGTGGGCGTATTCGACAGTTACCAGATGATACTTTTTATTGGCGCACACAGCAACCGCCACCTGCAACAGATCAATGAGGTAAAGGCGGACCCGGGGTTCCCTAAAAATTAATACGCTGCTATGAATAAAAAAAAACTCCCGATAGCGGGAGTTTTTTTTATGCGGGGTATATTGTTGCGGTTATGCGGAAATAACCGACCTGCGTATGATATTAAGCGCCGCACCTGCTTTGAACCATTCAATCTGCTGCTGGTTATAGGTATGGTTAACCGGTACAATATGTTGGGTACCATCTTTGTGATGAAAGATCAGCGTGAGGGGCTCACCGGGTGCAAAGCTTGTGAGGCCTAAGATGTCAACGGTATCGTCTTCCTGTATTTTATCGTAATCGGTTTTGTCGATAAATGTCAGGGCCAGCATTCCCTGTTTTTTCAGGTTGGTTTCATGAATACGGGCAAATGACTTGACCAGTATGGCACGAACACCCAGGAAACGGGGTTCCATGGCTGCATGTTCTCGGGAACTTCCTTCACCATAGTTTTCGTCGCCTACCACAATGGTTCCTATACCTGCGGCTTTGTAGGCACGCTGTGTTGCGGGCACTGGTCCGTATACGCCGGTAAGCTGGTTCTTAACCTGGTCTGTCTTTTCATTAAAGAAGTTAACGGCACCTATCAGCATATTGTTACTGATATTGTCCAGGTGACCGCGGAACTTCAGCCAGGGTCCGGCCATGCTGATATGATCCGTGGTACACTTTCCCTTTGCTTTGATCAGCAGCTTTAAATTTTTAAGATCGGTGCCTTCCCATGGAGCAAATGGCTCGAGCAACTGTAAACGTTTGCTGTCTGGTGCAACAATCACGCTGATGCCGCTGCCGTCTGCAGCCGGCGCCTGGTAGCCCGCATCTTCCACCGCAAAACCCCTGGGGGGTAATTCCTGCCCATCCGGCTCATCCAGTTTCACCTGCTCGCCTTTGTCGTTGGTCAGGGTATCTGTAATGGGATTAAAACCCAGGTTGCCTGCAATGGCCAATGCAGTAACCAGTTCCGGCGATCCCACAAATGCCATGGTATTGGGGTTGCCATCGGCGCGTTTGGCGAAGTTCCGGTTAAAGCTATGGACGATGGTATTCTTTTCTTTCTTCTCTGCGCCAACACGGTCCCACATACCAATGCAGGGTCCGCAGGCATTGGCAAATACGGTGGCGCCAATCTTGTTAAATACGTCCAGGAAGCCATCCCTTTCCACCGTGTACCGTACCTGTTCGCTGCCGGGGGTAATGGTAAATTCACTTTTTAAGGTCAGTCCTTTTTGTTCCACCTGGCGGGCAAGGCTCACGGAGCGGCTGATATCCTCATAGGAACTGTTGGTGCAACTGCCTATCAGGCCCACTTCAATTTTCAATGGCCATCCGTTAGCGGCTGCCGCTTCTTTCATTTTTGAAATCGGAGTTGCCAGGTCGGGTGTAAAGGGACCGTTCAGGTGTGGTTCCAGTTCACTAAGGTTGATCTCGATGACTTCATCAAAATATCTGGAAGGATCGGCCAGTACGGCTGCATCCGCGTTGAGGTAAGATGACACTTTATCGGCCATCTCTGCCACTTCCGCTCTGCCGGTTGCTTTCAGATACCGGCTCATGCTGGCATCATACCCGAAATTGGATGTTGTGGCGCCGATTTCGGCACCCATGTTACAAATGGTGCCTTTTCCTGTACAACTCATGCTGGTTGCCCCTTCGCCAAAATATTCCACAATAGCCCCGGTTCCGCCTTTTACGGTTAGTATGCCGGCCACTTTTAAAATCACATCTTTGGGTGCAGTCCAGCCACTCAATTTACCGGTTAATTTAACGCCTATCAGCTTGGGCCATTTCAGTTCCCAGGGCAGTCCTGCCATTACATCACAGGCATCTGCACCACCCACGCCAATAGCGATCATGCCGAGTCCGCCTGCATTCACCGTATGCGAGTCGGTTCCTATCATCATCCCGCCGGGAAAAGCATAGTTCTCCAGTACCACCTGGTGAATAATACCCGCACCCGGCTTCCAGAACCCGATACCGTATTTATTTGATACCGATGCGAGGAAATCATATACTTCCTTACTTTCTTTATTGGCAACCTCCAGGTCTTTCTTTGCTTCCAGTTTGGCGGTAATCAGGTGGTCGCAGTGTACGGTTGAGGGTACCGCCACTTTTGGCCGTCCCGCCTGCATAAACTGCAACAGCGCCATCTGGGCGGTTGCATCCTGCATTGCTACACGGTCAGGGGCAAAGTCAACATAACTTTTGCCTCTTTCAAAACTCGTTAAGGGCTGATCAGCGTGAAGATGTGCAAACAGTATCTTTTCACTAAGTGTCAGCGGCCGGCCCAATGCCTGGCGGGCAGCATCCACTTTCGCGGGCATTTCGGCGTATACTTTTTTGATCATTTCAATGTCAAAGGCCATAGTCTATCTGGTTTGGGTTTTTGAACGGGTTGTTGATGCCGGGCATTGGTTTTTCATGGCATCCAGGTTGCGTCGCACACTTCAACTCCATCTCCTGCCTGCGCAGTACTTATTGGGCGCGAATTTACGAAAAACGGGTGGCGGTAAAAAAACTGTTTTCGGCTACTTATCGCTCAATTTATCTAAATTGCACCTGGATCAGCGCCCCCTAAATTTAAACAATAACTATGCAGAAGATCAGGGAATTCCTTGAGTTACGCGCTTTTGGTGTTTGTGCCGCTATCGGTGAGAAACTGGGCATAGCCTCATCCCGTATACGCATGTGGTTTATCTATATTTCTTTTCTCACCCTGGGCTCACCCGTAGTACTGTATATGATCCTCGCTTTTTGGATCAATATCAAAAACTATATTCTCGCCGGCAGGCGTAACCCGATTAAGTACTGGTAGTTTTTTTGTGTTAAGTGTTGAATGTTAAATGTTAAACGGGATTTATCATTCAACATTTAAAACGCAACATTCAACACTTCTAAACAACGGCTTTCCGCAACCTCACCAGTTTTTCCAGCAAGGGTTCCAATAAAGATAAATTGAGCATATTGGCGCCATCGCTTTTTGCAACAGCCGGGTTTGGATGTGTTTCAATAAAAAGTCCGTCCGCGCCGGTGGCAATGGCCGCACTGGCAATGGTGCCGATGAGTTGGGGGTTGCCACCTGTTATACCAGATGTCTGGTTGGGCTGCTGAAGCGCATGGGTACAATCCATTATAACAGGCACCTCATGTGCCTTCATCCAGGGGATATTGCGGTAATCAACTACCAGGTCCTGGTAGCCAAAAGTATTGCCGCGCTCCGTAAGCATAACCTTTTCATTTCCCGCCCTGCTGATTTTATCTACAGCAAATTTCATGGAGGGACCATTCAGGAACTGTCCTTTTTTCACATTCACTACTTTCCCCGTTTGCGCCGCTGCCACCAGCAGGTCAGTTTGCCTGCAAAGGAAAGCGGGTATCTGTAAAATGTCAATAAAAGCTGCTGCCATAGCGGCTTCATCATGCGCATGTATATCAGAAGTAGTGGGTAGCTGATAGGTGTCGCCCACTTTTTTTATCAGTGCCAAACCGTTGTCATCACCAATGCCCGTAAACGAACCCGCGCTGGTGCGGTTGGCTTTGCGGTAACTGGCTTTGAATACATAAGGTATCTCCAGCCGCCTGCAGATAGCGGATACTTTATCGGCCACTTCCATCACGAGCGCTTCGTCTTCCACCACACAGGGTCCGGCGATAAGAAAAAAATTATCGGGATTGTATGCCTGCGATTTAAAAAGTTCAGTTAAGAATCCTGGTAGCATCGTTTGGGATTTGCGGATTATTGATTGGCGAATTTACAGGAAAATGAACGCAAAGCCCCGCTAACACCCATCACCATTCCCAAGGCGCAGCACACAATGCCCACTCTCATTGCATACAACCGCTACGAACCCCCTGCAAAAAAACTTGCTCCGGCCCTCCTCGCGCCAAACCTTCGCTATTCCCCGTTACCCATTCACTGGATTTCTGCCCCCCTTCCCCTGTTCCTTGTCCGCTTGTTACTTGTTCCCTTGTTCCTTGCTCATCTCTTCCCTGCTCATCTGTTCTGTGTTCCCAATATTCCTTTCCTTTGCATCATAAAACGATTTGCATGTCTGTTGTAAAAGATAGGATACTGGTTATTGGTGCATCCGGCCAGATAGGAGTGGAGCTAACCATGGCGCTGCGTAAGCAGTATGGGAATGCCAATGTGGTGGCTTCCGATCTGCGTGAAGAAAATCCACTGCTGAAAGATACCGGCCCTTATGTGAGCCTGGATGTAATGAACAAGGAAATGCTGCATGTGCAGGTGATCCGGCAGAACATTACCCAGATCTACCTGCTGGCCGCCATCTTATCCGCCACCGGTGAAAAGAATCCGAATCTAGCCTGGCATCTGAATATGCAGGGGCTGCTTAATGTGCTGGATATTGCACGGGAAGAAAAAATACAGAAAGTTTACTGGCCCAGCAGTATCGCCGTGTTTGGTCCTACTTCCCCCAAACAAAACTGCCCGCAGCAAACCATTATCGAACCCTCTACCGTGTATGGTATCAGTAAATATGCGGGAGAATTCTGGTGCAATTATTACCATCACCGCTATGGTATAGATGTGCGCAGTATGCGTTACCCCGGATTGATCAGTTACAAATCTGAACCCGGCGGAGGCACCACTGATTATGCGGTAGAAATATTTCACCAGGCACTGGAAGAAAAAAAATACAAATGCTTTCTTAGCGAGGATACCTACCTGCCCATGATGTATATGCCCGATGCGATCCGCGCCACGCTTGAATTGATGGATGCCCCTGCGGAAAAAATTTCCATCCGTACTTCTTACAATATTTCCGGAATGAGTTTCTCACCCAAAGAAATTGCTGCCGAGATCAGTAAGCATGTTCCCGGTTTCTCCATGAGCTATCAACCCGATTACCGCCAGGCTATTGCCAATAGCTGGCCGGCCAGTATTGATGACAGCGTAGCGTCGCGGGACTGGGGATGGAAGCCGGAGTTTGATCTTGGCAAGATGGTGGCAGATATGCTGGGAAATCTGAAGAGCCATTAGGGATTGGCCATTAGTCATTAGCAAAAAAAGGCTACCAGCATTGGTAACCTTTTTTTGTTTTGCAATTTTTGCTAATGGCTAGCGGCTAATGGCCAATCGCTATCCGCTAAGCACTGCCCTAAAATCTAAACCCAATTCCAATATTCGCTCCCCTGATTCCTGCCCATGGTCCGTCCGTTTTTATCTGTGCGCCGTTGCCGTTTACATTGTAAGTGAATTTGAATGGGTCAGCTTTGATCTTACTCAGGCTTGAATTCAGCGCGGTTTGTTCGTCATTGGAAAGTGTGGCGGCAAAATTAAGGTCACCTTTGCTGGTGCCATAGTGACCGCCCAGTAACTGGATATCCATCACTATTTTAGTGGCGAGCTGGAACTGCCAGCCGATCATTAAACCGGGACTGGTAGATTTTACATTACCCACAAAATTGGCTTCCTTGCTAAAGGTTTGTCCCGAAGTGGGGCCAGAGGTGGAAGTATATGTGTATTTAACCGGTGAGGTGAGGTCAAAATTTGCAAAGCGCAGGTAGGGTTCCAGATAAAATCCTTTCATCCTGCCAAGGCCAAGGTATAAGCGGCCCGCTAAGGTCCAGGTGGTGTTACCCATTTCAAATTTGCTGAAGTTGATATCTGAGCTTTCGATGGCTTTCTCCAACTGGCTTTGAAAAGGAACGGAACCTTTGGCCATGGTGCGGTAGCTAAGCGACAGAGAGAGTCTTTTGGTAACACTACGTTCGAAAGTAAAATGGTAATTTTTAAATACCATTGAACCAAGGTTCCACCTCACGATGTTTTTACCGCCGATAAGGCTTTGCGCGCTGGCGAACAAGGGCAGGCAGAGTAGAAGTACAAGGATTTTTTTCATAAGTGTTTTTTTTATTTTCCTGTTTTATGGTTCAGTGTTATTTGGTTGTAAGGTCAGATACCGTTTTGTTTTCCAGTATCAGCAGGGTACTGTCCCTTACCTGAATCATCACTTTATTCAGGCCGCATTTCTTTTCATCACAATCCCTGCACCTTTCGTAAAAATTCAGGCTCACACAGGGCAATAAGGCAATGGGTCCTTCAATTAAACGCATTACCTGGGCAAGCCGGATGTCTTTGGGCTCCACCCTGAAAAAGTAGCCCCCGCCTTTCCCTTTTTTGCTGTCGAGCAGCCCGGCTTTTTTTAGCTCCAGCAGGATATTTTCAAGGAACTTAAGAGGAATTTTTTTTCTTTTGGCGATTTCAGCAATCAATACCGGTCCCTCTTTTTTTCGCTCAGCCATAAAGGTAAGCGCTTTGAATGCATATTGTGTTTTCTTGGATAGCATGATTTTCCTGGAAGCGCTAAAGTATAAACTATTTTCATCTTGGAAGATACTTCAAATTTCCCTGTTTTTTGAGCCTGCAAATCCTGTCGGTCTTACGTTCGGGCTTTCCACATAGAACTAAAGTTTCTGATTGGGTATCTCATCACAGGCCCAGCACATCTTTCATGCCATAAATTCCCTTCCTGTTAACGGCAAACTCAGCGGCAAGCACTGCTCCCCCTGCAAAACCGATGCGGTTATGTGCGGTGTGTATGATCTCAATATCGTCTATGGATGAGTGGTAGGTAACCTTATGTGTTCCGGGTGCAGGATCGATTCTTTTTGAGATGATCTCCAGTTCTTCCGGGTAATTACTTGCCTGGTTTACCCATTTTTTTTTGTCTGTAATTTGCTCCATTACCTGTTCTGCCAGGGTAATGGCCGTTCCGCTGGGCGCATCTTTTTTCTCTGTGTGGTGGATTTCCTCGAGTGAAACCTTGTATCCTGTATGGCGGCTCATGAGCCTGGCCAGTTGCTTATTCAGTTCAAAGAAAAGATTGACACCGATGCTGTAATTGCTGGCATAAACAAAAGTTCCCTGCTGTGCCTGGCAATACCCGGTAATCTCCTGCCATTTATCAAGCCATCCTGTAGAACCACTTACAACCGGAACACCCAACTCCAGGCATTTTTTTACATTCTGAAAAGCACTATGCGGACCCGTAAATTCGATGGCCACATCTGCCTTCGCCATATTTTCCCGCGTAAGGTGCGAAGCGTTGTCAACGTCTATTTTCAAAACAATGTTGTGGCCTTTTTCAACGGCAATGGATTCGATGGCTTTGCCCATTTTTCCATAACCGATAAGTGCAATATTCATGTATAAAAGTTTAGGATCAGTTCGGGAGTTTGTGCCGGTTGTCGCGGGCATTTATTGGTTAACGTTTACTTTGCCGTTACGGCAAAACTAAATACTTATTAACGGGCAACAGGGAGTTTGCCTGAATTGTTTTTAAGATTGAAAGTGAGGCTTAACCCGGGTCCTCTTGTAACAGGGTTAAAGAGTGGTTTTAGCTGCATGGACAGGTCATTGCTAACATCGAATTGCTTCAGGTGCGCAAATACCGTTGCATCGGCTACCTGTAGGCCCCAGGTAAGCAGGAACCAGAGGATGGAGTAGTCCCGGTCGCGGCGAAAAGCATTACGGTAATTCTGCAGATCAGCGCTTCCAAGATTTACCAGTTGCGGATCTATGTTTGCAAGATCAGACGAATCTCCGCCATTTACGGGGAGCGCCTTAAACCTGGCTTCGTATGCAAACTTGGTTTTCTTATAATAGCTGTCGTTATAAAAATACAGCACAGTGGGAATGGCGATAATGCCATACACGATGGGGATCTTCCAGTATTGTTTGTTATATGCCTGCCCCCAGCCCGGTATCAGCGCCGACCTTTTCGTAGCAATGCGGGGGTCGTGTTTTTTTACACTGTCTTGTTTGGCAGTGACAATCTGTTCACGGCCTTTAATAACTGTGTCTTTACGGGTAAGTGAATCATTGCGTGGGGAAAAAAGGGAGTTGCCGCGGATCACCTGTTTATCATCCTGTGCATAGGTGCTATGCAAACTTCCTGCAAAGAGAACCCACAATATAAGGAGACGGTTTATTTTCATCAGGTATTAACTCACGGTTACATTCATCGCATCCAGCAGTTTGTTCAGCTCTTCCAGTGAATAGTATTCGATCGTGATGCTGCCATATCCTTTTTTATTGTGCACCATTTTTACTTTGGTTGCAAAATGTGAAGCTAAATTATCTTCAATTTTTTTGTAGGCTGCGGGTAGCTCCGACTTTACGGAAGATTTAACAGCATCCCCATTACCCATTTTGTAAATATTGCGCACCAGTTCTTCTGTCTGCCGCACACTTAATTCCCGGTCGCGGATCTCCTTGAAAACAAAAAGTTGTTTGTCTACTGTATCTATCGTCACCAATGCCCTTGCATGCCCCATACTCAGGCTTCCATTGCGAACTGCCAGTTGTATATCGGGTGGCAGTTTCAGCAGGCGCAGGTAATTGGTGATGGTGGTGCGCTCTTTTCCCATTCTTTCCGCCACCTGCTCCTGTGTGTAGCTCAATTCCTCCATCATGCGTTTATAGCTGATGGCTATTTCCATTGCGTTGAGGTCTTCGCGCTGTAAATTTTCTAACAGGGCAAATTCAAGTAACTGCTGGTCATTTGCCTGTCGTACATAAGCAGGCACATCTTTGAGACCGGCAATCTTTGATGCACGAAAACGTCTTTCCCCGGCTATCAGTTGGTACTTACCATTAGGGAGCCGTGAAACGGTAAGTGGTTGCACAATATCATGCAGCCTGATAGAGGCGGCCAATTCATTCAGTGCCTGCTCATCAAAATCCCTGCGGGGCTGTTTTGGATTTACCTGTATATCCGTTAGCGCAATGCGGCTGGTATGCGTTGCCTGCTCAGAAACCTCGCTCTTCAATGAACCGGCCGTGGTTTTGAGATCCGCATCAATATTCTGTAATAAAGAACGCAGACCTTTTCCGATGAGGTCTTTATTTTGTTTGGGAGAGGTCATGTTGTTTAGTTATGAGTGCAGAATGATGAGTTATGAGTTAGATCAACGCTACAACATAATTCATAGCTCTACACTCTATTCAATAATTCTTTCCTGGTTTGACATCTTTGTCATGCCATTTTTTTGCAGTATTTCCTTGGCAAGATTCAGGTAATTTACAGCGCCTTTGCTTTCAGCATCGTATAAAATTACAGGCTTGCCTACGCTGGGAGCCTCGCTGAGCCTTGTGTTGCGGTGAACGATGGTGTCAAATACCATATCGTCAAAATGTCTTCTCACTTCACTTACAACCTGGTTGCATAAACGCAAACGCCCGTCATACATGGTCATCAAAATCCCTTCAATCTGTAATTCCGGGTTAAGGCGGCTCTGCACAATTTTAATGGTATTCAACAGTTTTCCCAATCCTTCCAGTGCAAAGAACTCGCACTGCACAGGCACGATTACACTATCTGATGCCACCAGTGAATTCACGGTGATCAATCCCAATGAGGGCGAACAGTCAATGATGATAAAATCATAACGTTCCCGAACGATATCCAAAATACCTTTCAGAACATTTTCGCGGTTGGGGTAATTGATCATTTCAATTTCGGCGCCTACCAGGTCAATATGGGAGGGGATGATGTCAAGATTGGGCACATCGCTTTTCAGGATCACATCAGCGGCCAGTGTATTGTTCACCATGCAGTCGTATAGACTGTTGGTGATATTGTGCAGGTCGAAGCCCACGCCCGTGGTGCTATTGGCCTGCGGGTCCGCATCCACCAGAAGTGTCCTGAATTCCAAAACCGCTAAACTCGCCGCTACATTGATGGCCGTGGTGGTTTTTCCCACGCCCCCTTTCTGATTGGCTACTCCAATGATTCTCGCCATAATACCCTTTTCCCCCTGCGGGATTTTTAAACTGTTATAACTGGATGGTTTCATTAATAGCAGGAAGCAATAATGTTTTCCCGCTTTTTGCAAAAGTGACCCGGGCCTCTTCTGTATCTATTTTTATAAAACCAAATGTGTTGTAATGTACACCTACGATTTTGGTACAGCCAATAAAGTCTGCACACCGCACCGCGTCGGCAATATCCATGGTAAAATTGTCCCCGATGGGCAGCACCGCAAAACCCGGTTTTGCCCAGGTGGGTATCAATTGCATATCCAGCGTAAGGGCGGTATCGCCACTGTAATAAAAATTTCCCTCGTCGCTGGTAAAAAGAAAACCCATGGGGTTGCCGCCATAACTTCCGTCGGGCAGGCCGCTGCTATGCTGCGCCACAACACATTTTACCGTACCAAATTCGAATGACCATTTACCCCCGGTGTTCATCGGGTGGGTATTGGCGATGCCCTGTCTGTTTAGCCATTCATGTACTTCATAGGCGGCAACTACTTTGCAACCTGTTCTCAGGGCAATACTGGCCGCATCGGCCACATGGTCAGCATGCCCATGTGATAAAAAAATGTAATCTGGCACAATTGACTCCAGATCTACATCTTTCGCCAGTTCATTAGGGCTGATAAAGGGATCAAAAAGTACCTTTTTGCCTTTTATCACCACCTGGAAACAGGAATGCCCGAAATACGTAAGTTTCATGCCAACCATTCTTTTGAAGTCGTCAAAAATACGGTTTAGGGCACATCTGCCGAAACAATATTATCCAAACACTGTTATGGATGGAAGCCAAGTTTTCAACATAATTTAAAGCCGGAAAGCGTCCAAACCATCCTTTCATACAATAAAGGCGGTAATTGCACGTCTATCTGGTTACATTCATAAAAAATCTTCATGAGAAATACAGGCACCTGGTGGATCATTGCTCTGATCATGTTAATACTTGACCTTTATGTTTACCAGGCGGTAAAAACCGTTACCCAGTCCTCAAGTGAAAGAATGCGGACCATTATTCATGTGTCATATTGGGTAATATCCGGAATTACCCTCCTTGCGTTGCTATCCTTCCCTTACATACAGGCTTTACAGGTATCTAAAGTATTCCGCAATTATATTTTTGCAATTCTGGTGGGATTGTTCTTTGCCAAATTGCTGGGGTCCGTACTTTTTCTTACCGATGATATCCGCCGGGGCGCGGTATGGCTTATGAGTAAGATTTTTCCGGATACCGGTGCGCAATATATGAGCGAAGGCAATGCCATTCCACGCTCCTCTTTTTTAAGCTGGCTAGGGTTGGGTATAGGTACCACGTTGTTTGGAACCTTGCTGTACGGGTTCAGCAACAAATACAACTACCAGCTTAAAAAAGTGAAACTGAATTTTGCAAACCTGCCGCAGGCTTTCAGGGGTTTGAAGATTATACACATAAGCGATATCCATAGTGGCAGCTTCCAGAACAAGGCAGGGGTGAACCGTGGCATTGACCTGATACTGGCACAGAACCCTGACCTGATCCTTTTCACCGGCGACCTGGTGAACGACCGAGCGGATGAGATGACAGACTATATGGATGTGTTTAACCGGCTCAGGGCACCTATGGGCGTGTATAGTTCGCTGGGAAACCATGATTACGGCGACTATGTTTCCTGGCCGTCCCAACAGGCAAAAATGCAGAACCTGGAGCGGTTAAAACAAACCCATGCCGATCTTGGCTGGCGCCTGCTGATGAATGAACACGTGTTGCTTGAGAAACAGGGCCAGCAGATAGCGGTGCTGGGAATTGAGAACTGGAGTGCGAAAGCACGGTTTCCAAAACATGGAAGATTACATGAAGCCCATCCCGGAACAGAAAATATTCCCTTTAAAATACTACTGAGCCATGACCCCAGCCACTGGAACGCAGAAGTGACTACCAAATATCCGGATATAGACCTGATGCTGGCTGGCCATACCCACGGTATGCAGTTTGGCATTGAGAACCCTTATTTTAAGTGGAGCCCTGTTAGCTGGGTTTATAAACAATGGGCCGGGCTATACGAAGAAGGGGCGCAAAAACTCTATATCAACCGGGGTTATGGCTTTATCGGTTACCCGGGCCGGGTGGGCATATTACCTGAGATCACCCTGATTGAGCTAGCCTAGTTAAGATATATTTAACAGATTTACCGGTAACATCCGCTGCATTTTTCCTGTTTTATGGTGTGCCCTGTTTTTCTGGCATAATCATTGAAACCAAATGAATAATTAAACAAAAAAGAAATCTTATGAAACGATTCGTATTGGCAATTGCAGCCATTGTTGTATTTACCGTGGCCTCAAACGCACAGGGCGGTGTTCGGTTAGGCGTTAAATTAGGAGCCAATCTTAACCAGGTTGACGGGCAGGCATTTAAAGAAGGATTTGATCTTTCCTACCATGTGGGTGGTTTTGCTGAGATAGACTTCAACAAAAAATGGGGTATACAGCCAGAGGTTTTATGGAACCAGACCAGTGGCAGGCGTTCCAGCTTCAACACCTTATATGCAAACGTAGCCAACCCGAATGGCGCTGAAAAAATTAAACTCGACTATTTATCTATCCCTTTATTGCTGCGTTATAATGTAGGCAACATACTTAGCCTTAATGCCGGTCCGCAGTTCAGCATACTGCTGAACGAGGATAAAACTTTACTGCAAAGCGGTCAGTCGGCCTTTAAAGATGGTGATCTCGCCATGGTATTGGGCGGCCAGCTAAATTTCAGTTTTCTCAGGGTATATGGCCGGTATAATATAGGGCTTCAGAATATCAACGATATTGATAACAAAGACAGATGGACCAACCAGCAAATCCAGCTTGGTTTGGGATTGAGATTCTAATTTCCAGTGAAAAACCAAAAAAGCTGAAAGCCCTTCTAAGGCGCTTTCAGCTTTTTTATTGTATATATCCCTACTTAAGCTGGTAATTTTTTTTCAGGGCGGCGATCTCTTTTTTAAATGCCTGCAGTTCTGCCACCTGTTGTTTGATGAAACCGTTGTCATCCAGTTTGCCCACCACTTCATTCATTTCCGCAGCATTTTCATAAACCATCTTTCGGAACGGGTTGGCATAATCCTTGGCCCTCGACTCATAAATACCCCGGGTCATCCATTCTTTCGTGGCAATAACAGTGTTTAGCAGTTGGTTGAATTGATGGCCATCCATTTTTTTAAGGCGGATGCCGGTTATTTCCGCCAGTGCAGACATAGCATGCCTGAATTTTTGCCGGGGATATTTTTCTCCCTGTGATTTATAATAGTTGTGCACCATCTGCCAGCTCCGTATTTTTCCGCTGCGGATCTTTTCTTTCAGGGTTTCCACCTCGGTAAGGGGCATCAGTTGTCCGCCGATATTTAACCATTGGTTACGGGGTGTGGCAGCGGGTAGCGCTGCAGTCATGGCAGCAAAATTTTTGAAGTTTTCTTTTTTGATAAATGCCAGCAGTTGAACTACACCATAATAAACGATCAGTTCAGAAAATACCTGGTAGGCTGGCAGCACTTTCAGTAAGACTACTTTTCGCCTGCTGTTTTCAACGCCTTCCAGCGTTATCTCCAGTTCGTTAACGATCCTGCTGGAACCGAGGAGCAGGTTTTTTCCTGTGATGTGTTCATTGGTGTTTTTTCTTGCGGGGCGAAGGCTGGCTTCATAGGCTTTGCCTGTTGCTGTTTCCATCAGTTCCATGGCCGTAAACATTTCGTTTATGGTGTCCGGTGCCAGGTAATCGTATTCAATGCTTTGAATTCTTTCTGTACGTTTATCGCGGTCCACATATTTCCACGAGTTTCGGGCCAGTGCATACATGTTATAAAGGAACCAGTAGCCCGGCATGATGGTAAGCTGGTCGCGGCTTACATCATTGCTTACCAGTGCAAAGGGGATAGGCACATTCAGTTCATTAGGGTAGTCGCCTTTGGTAAGGATGTTGAAACTGGCAAACATGGAATTGTGTTTCAGGCTTACACAGAGACCGGGCCAGAATCCACGTCCCATAATGATTTCACCATCCGCACTGCGGCTGTTATGGTTGGATCCGATGGTAGCGCCCGCAGCAATATTGCTCTGGCCCATTACCAGTGAGGCACACAAAAAAGAATTGTTGTGGTGTTGTTCATGCGCGGGAAAAATCAATGAGTTCAGCACCTCGCAGCAGGAGATGGTGGCATTGTTGCCCAGGTAGGAATTGATCAGCCTGGCGCCATATTTTAATTGTGAATGCGCGGCCATGATAAAGCGCACAGCTTTTACACCATAAAATAACCTGCAGCCACAACCGATGATCCCGTTTACAATTTCGCAGCCTTCGCCAATCTGCGTGCGGCCTTCTTCACCCGAATTAACGGTGAGGTTTTTAAGTTTATTGGCTCCTTTAAAATACGCATCGCTGCCTACCCAAACGTCTTTGATAATCTTGCAGTTTTTTATCACGGTCCGGTCGCCTATCTGCCCATAGTACCCGCGCCTGTTGTCAAATTTTTCTTCAGTAAGCAGCTTGAATTTTTCCTGCAACACTGCATCATTCCTGTACCGGCTCCACAGGTAGGCATCCCCGGCTTCCATGCCGTCGTAGGGAAGAATTTTTCGGCCGGTGTTTTCGTTGCACAATTCTATCCATATACGCACATCTTCGGGCTCGCCTGCTTTGAGAATACCGTTTCCAAACTTGGCGTGGTTAGTGGTGACCATTTCATTGACATTGGTAATGATCACTTCATTGCCAATGATGTAGTGGGAGAGATAATGAACATTATCAATCACCACGTTATCGCCAAAATCGCAACTGATGATGGTAGAGTTATACAGGCCCACCGGGGCCTTCAGGTCGCTAAAACCCAGACAGAAAGGTTCGAGTTTTCCAATACGGATCAGCCCATAAAATTTGCAGTTCTTAACCAGCTCTGCATTAAATGCATCTGTAACCAGTATATTGTTCCAGTCTTCGCTGGTATTGCCGTTGCGTACCAGCATTTCAATTTCATAGGCCGATAAACGACGGTATTCAATACCATTACCAATCTGTGCATCCCGAAGGTAAAATTCTGTCTTGCCCCTTGGAATATATTGTTCCTTGATAAAATGATAGCCTAAAGCTGCAAGCGGGGTTTTGGTGATAATGTTCCTGGGCATTCCGGTTGTTTTGAATGGTACGTTTGTACGGTTTACTCAACGGTTACGCTTTTAGCAAGGTTACGCGGTTTGTCAACATCTAGGCCTTTGGCCAGGCCAACATAGTAACTGAGAAGCTGTAGCGGAATCACACTCAGCAGGGGGGCAAGTACTTCATCCGCATCAGGTACAAGCATCACGTCATTTGCCATTCCGGGAATGATGTCATCACCGGTGGTTGCCACACAGATCACTTTTCCTTTGCGTGCCTTTATTTCCTGCACGTTGGATACGATCTTCTCGTAGTACTTATCTTTTGTGGCAACGAATAATACAGGCAGGTTTTCATCTACCAGCGCGATAGGGCCATGTTTCATTTCTGCGGCGGGGTATCCCTCGGCATGGATATAGGAAATCTCTTTCAGTTTGAGAGCGCCTTCCAGTGCAATGGGAAAATTATAACCCCTGCCCAGGAAAAGGAAGTCGCTGGCATTGCTGTATTTTTCAGCAATACGCTGGATATTGCTGGTGTCGGCCAGTATCTCCTTTACTTTCTCCGGAATGGCTTCCAGGTCCACGATCAATTGACGGTAACGTTCCTCATCGATGGTGCCCTTTGCGTAACCGATCTTTAAAGCCATCATCGTCAAAACGGCGAGCTGCCCCGTAAAGGCTTTGGTACTGGCAACGCCGATCTCAGGGCCGGAATGGGTATAGGCGCCGGCATTGCTCAAACGCGCAATACTGCTTCCTACTGCATTCACCACACCGAAAATAAATGCGCCTTTTTCTTTGGCACTTTCCAGTGCCACCAGTGTATCGGCAGTTTCACCACTCTGCGAAATGGCTATGATCACATCACCTTTATGTACTACCGGGTTGCGGTAGCGGAACTCAGAGGCGTATTCCACTTCTACCGGTATCCTGCACAGTTCCTCGATCATGTATTCTGCTATGAGTCCCGCATGCCAGCTCGTTCCGCAGGCAACAATGATGATGCGGGGCGCTTTGATAAAAGCTTCCAGGTTGTTCTCAATACCCGCCATCATGATCTGGCCGCTCTGCGTAAGTAACCTTCCGCGTAAGCAATCAAAAATGGTATCGGGCTGCTCGTGTATCTCTTTGAGCATAAAATGGTCGTAGCCGCCTTTTTCAATAGCCGCCAGTTCCATGTCGAGTTTGGTAATAAAAGGTGTTTGCTTTTCATTACCGAGATTTTTTAATATCAATTCATCAGGACGAACAATGGCGATCTCATAGTCATTCACATACACCACTTCCTTGGTATACTCGATGATGGGAGAGGCGTCGCTGGCCAGGAAATGCTCACCCTTTCCAATACCTATCACCAGCGGGCTTCCTTTTCTTGCGGCATAGATGGTTTCAGGATCATCATCAGAAATAAGCAGGATGCAGTACGCACCCACGATCCTTTTGAGCGCGATGCGCAGCGCTTCTTCGAGGGTGCAGTTGTTTTTCTCCTTTATATCCTCGATGAAATTGAGCAGCACTTCCGTATCGGTATCACTTTTGAAAGTATAGCCCTTTGCAATAAGGTCATTTTTGATCTGTGCGTAATTCTCAATAATCCCATTATGGATCATGGCCAGTTTGCCACTTTGCGACTGATGTGGGTGCGCATTGCGGTCGCTCGGTTCACCATGCGTGGCCCAGCGTGTATGACCAATACCGATATGACTCTTGAGGCCCTTGCCCAGTACATGTTCCTCCAGTTCGGCTACTTTGCCTTTCTTTTTATATACATTGAGCTGCCCGTCGCATTGAAGGGCAATGCCCGAACTATCATAGCCGCGGTACTCCAGCCGTTTTAAACCTTTGATGATAATGGGATATGCTTCTCTTGGACCGGTGTAACCTACAATTCCACACATAGTTGCTTATTGTTTTCTGATAGAAAATTTAACCTGCAAGTTTAGTTATTTTGCGCAAAACCTGCCGCAGTAAAAACGGAGGGAAAAGGTTTTCAGTATAATTTGCAATATGCCTTCTCAGATAGATACCCAAAAAAACTATACCCTCGAAAATGATTGCGTTTTATTGCGTCCTTTAGCGGCAAATGATTGCAGTAATTTGCTGCTATTTTCAATGCATGAACCAGAGATATGGAAGTACTCTTTGTTACAGGCAGCAGGGGAAGAAAACCTGAAAACCTATATCCGCACTGCATTGGAGGCACGATCTGCGGGACGGGAATACCCATTTATCGTGTTCGATAAGCGTACGCAGGAATATGCGGGAAGTACCCGCTTTTATGATATTATTCCCGCCTATCAGTCGCTGCAGTTGGGTTATACCTGGTACGGAAAAAAATTTCAGGGTACCGGCCTCAACAAACATTGTAAATACCTGCTGCTTCAGTTCGCTTTTGAGGAGCTGGGCATGTTGCGGGTAGAATTCAGGGCAGATAACCAGAATGCAAGAAGCATTGCCGCTATGAAAAGTATTGGATGCGTGGAAGAGGGCGTACTCAGGAGTAATATGCCAAAGTACAACAGCGATACACGCAGGGATAGCATAGTACTGAGTATTCTCAAACACGAATGGGAAAACGGCGTGAAGGAAAGACTCGCTAAAAAGTTAACAGTTTCTGACTGATACAAAATGTATGTTTAGATATTGCCTGCTTTGTTGTGTATTGCTTACAGGTTGCCCCGGAGTATCCGCCCAGGCGGTACTCCCATACCGGAACCCTTCCTT
Organism: Chitinophagaceae bacterium; assembly: GCA_031424835.1. Lineage (GTDB taxonomy): Bacteria > Bacteroidota > Bacteroidia > Chitinophagales > Chitinophagaceae > Sediminibacterium. The sequence continues at coordinate 26,964 of JANPIE010000141.1, read as the reverse complement.
ACCCATAGCTGCCCGCGTAAGTGACCTGCTGGGAAGAATGACCGCGGAGGAGAAATTCTGGCAGCTATTCATGATACCCGGTGACCTGGGTGCTGATGAAAGTAAATACAAGCAGGGCATTTTTGGTTTCCAGGTGAGTACCAACGCCGCGGGTGGGGATGCTACCACACAATTGTTACAATACAACAGCACAGAAACAGCCGGGGCGCTTGCACGAAAGATCAATTCCATACAAAAATATTTTGTGGAACACACCCGGTTGGGAATTCCCATCATTGCTTTTGATGAATCACTGCATGGATTGGTGCGTTCCGGCGCCACTTCATTTCCTCAGGCAATTGCACTGGCCGCATCCTGGGATACGGCATTGATGCGTAAAGTGGCTACCGCCATTGCTGCGGAAACAAAACTGAGAGGTATACGGCAGGTACTCACACCCGTTGTAAATATTGCAAGTGATGCGCGTTGGGGCAGAACAGAAGAAACCTATGGTGAGGATCCCTTTCTCAGTTCCCAAATGGCCATAGCTTTTATCCAGCCCTTTGAATCAAACGGCATTATTACCACACCCAAACATTTTTTAGCGAATGTGGGTGATGGCGGTCGTGATAGTTATCCTATTCATTACAATGATAGATTGCTTGAAGAAATTTTCCTCCCGCCTTTCAAAGCGGCAATACAGAAAGGAGGCGCGCGCTCCATTATGACATCCTACAATTCACTGGATGGGACTCCTGCCACTGCAAATGACTGGCTGCTGAATAAAAAATTAAAACAGGACTGGGGGTTTAAGGGTTTTGTGATTTCTGATGCCAGTGCAGTAGGTGGCGCCAATGTATTGCATTACACGGCGGGCGATTACCCTGAAGCTGGGAAAAAAGCGATCACTAATGGATTGGACGTGATTTTCCAGACGGATTTTGATCACCATTTGTTATTCATTCCGCCCTTTCTGAACGGTGAGGTCCCTCGGTCGAGGATTGATGATGCGGTAGCCAGGGTATTAACCGCGAAATTTGAATTGGGCCTGTTTGAGCATCCTTATGCAGACGAAAAAATCAGCACGGCTGTATCCTACAAGAAACTCGCAAGGGAAGCCGCGGTAAAGTCAGCCGTCCTGTTGAAGAATGAAAAAAACATTCTGCCTTTGAACCGTGGGCTCGCGTCTGTTGCTGTGATTGGCGCAGATGCGGTGGAAGCACGACTTGGGGGCTACAGCGGACCGGGTAATGGAAAGATCCATTTACTTGATGGAATCAAAGAGAAGATCGGTGCGTCCAAAGTATTGTATGCGCCGGGCTGCGGAAGGACCGAAGAAGAATGGCAGGTTATTCCGGCACAAAATTTTTCCTCCCAGGTAAATGGTAACCAGGTGCAGGGCCTGCAGGCCCTGTATTTTGATAACCTAACACTCACTGGCAATGCCGTAATAAACAGGACAGACAGCAACATTGATTTTCACTGGACTCTTTTTCCGCCACATGCATCCCTGCCACTTGATAACTATTCTGTTCGGTGGACGGGTAAATTGCAATCACCTGTTTCAGGAAGCTATAAAATAGGATTGGATGGAAACGATGGTTACCGGCTCTATATCAATAATGCATTGATAATAGATAACTGGCGCAAGCGATCTTACCAAACACAGCTCGCAGATTTTTATTTTGAAAAGGATCAGCCATACGATATCCGTGTTGAATTTTATGAACCCAATGGTAACGCCCATATACGCCTGGTATGGAATGTAGGGGTAAAGAATAACTGGCAGCAGCAGATTGATGAAGCCGTGGACATCGCAAAGCGAACAGAAGTTTCGGTGATCATGGTGGGTATTGAAGAGGGAGAATTCCGCGACCGGGCCATGCTATCCCTTCCGGGCCACCAGGAAGCACTGATCCAACAGGTAGCTGCCACCGGCAAACCCGTTGTTGTCATCATTACCGGTGGAAGTGCTGTAACCATGCAGTCGTGGCTGGGCAAAGTGGATGGGCTTCTTCATGCCTGGTATCCCGGAGAAGAAGGTGGCCATGCATTGGCGGATATCTTATTTGGAGACGCCAATCCGGCAGGCCGGTTACCCATTAGTTTCCCGTTGTCAGAGGCCCAACTGCCATTGGTGTATAACCATAAGCCTACCGGTAGAGGCGATGATTACAATAACTTAAGCGGGTTGCCGCTATTTCCGTTTGGTTATGGATTAAGTTATTCCCGTTTTGTGTACAGTGACATGCAGCTTGACAGGCCGCAAATGGGTTTGTCCGACTCGGCACAGGTATCCTGTCTGATCACAAATGCGGGAGAAACAGACGGTGATGAAGTGGTGCAATTGTATATCCGCGACAGGTTGTCTTCGGTGGCCAGACCTGTACTTGAGCTGAAGGGGTTTCAGCGCATTCATTTAAAAGCAAAAGAGAGCAAACGTGTAGGGTTTTGCATCACGAAAGAGATGTTGGAAATGCTGGATGAGAAAATGAACCGCGTGGTGGAGCCCGGTGAATTCCGCATCATGATCGGGTCGTCGTCAAGGGAGCTCTGGTTGAAGGATGTGCTTAGGGTACAGTAGATTTACGCTACTGTGTCAACCGCTTTCCGCACAGGAAACAGGTGATTTGTCCCTGCATTTTTACATGCCTTCATCAAACATGCTTTGCTGCGTATAGAACATGGCTGCGCTTCGACGCCTGGCCATTACCATCTGCTTTGCAAGTTTATCGAGCTGCTCCTGCTCGGTTCCATTGGTTACCAGTTTACGGTTGTTCATGTTGATCAACGAGCGGTCAAGATTTACTTCGTCCAGGTTAGCCGGTTGTATTCCGCTAATGCCGATCAGCCAATCTCCCTGTTTCTGTAAACGGTATTTAAAATAATAGAGATAGCCTTTGTTTTTCTTCGTCTCCACGTATTTCTTTCCAAGAGGTTGTATCTCCACTGTTCTGAAATAACTGCGCGCGGTCACCATCAGCGAGCGGCTCATGGCTTCCTGTGTTTTGTATTTTACGGGGAAGACGGAAAGCTGTTTCATTTTATCCAGCCTCTCGTAGAGAACGGTTCTGTAGAGATCATTGGCTGCGATAAAATCAAGCAAAGTGTCCGGAACGTTTTTAGCAAACTTCAGGAATAAAAGTGCTGCGGTCATTTTTGCCTGCGGGTCGCCGGACTGCAACACTTTGCTGAAAAATTTTGCCACCTGCGGGTTCTGGTCATGGAAAGGCATCAAAAGAGTGAGGTAGCCGTTCAGCAAATTATTTGACGTTGTATTTTGCGGGTTGTTATTAAATATATCCGGGCCGCGGTCCTGTTCTGCCTGTGTACGGATCATTTCGCGCTCCGTCATTGTCTGTAGTTTCCTCGCCTGTATCTGCGCATCGAAGAAGATTTTAGAGAACTGAGAGGCGTAAACATCCCGGCCCACATAGTTACTATCTACCAGTTTGGTAAGCAGGCTGATCACCGGCTGTTTGTAATCATCAAAGGCGATCAACTGTAACAAATCAGGATATAATCCCGCCGCCAGCTTAAGGCTATCGCCAAGGGCCCTGAACAGGCTCTGGTATTCAAAAGCGTTGTCAAATATTGCTGGCGACTGCACAAGTATATCTTTAATCACGTTGTACGATCTTCTGGTGCGGGCATTTGCCAGTGCCAGAAGTGCTGCATTCTGGTAAATGCTGGTGTCTGCATAGAGGGTATAAATATCTTTCAGCCAGTCTATGCGTTCGGTGGCGTTGCTTGTATCCCTGATAAACCCGATGGCCTGTACCAGTTTTGTTTTGGTTGCCAGATAATCCCTGCTGCCGGGTTTAATAGAATAAAAAGCTTTTTGCAGTACGGGAAAATCGACGGCTTCCCAATTAACCAGGTTTACCGCGCTGCGGGCCAGCTTCTGCGTAGAGGTATCGCTGCTTTGAAGATCCTTTACAAATCGTTCGGATTTACTGGTGAAGACACCCGAATTGTCCGTTTCTCCAACCGGTTGAAAGCTGCTGAAAAAATCATTTATGAAGCGGCTATCCGGCAAGAGTTTATCCGTTAATGCGTTAACGCGGTATAGGGTATTGCTCTTAAGTATTGCCATTGACCTGATGCGGCGATTGGTATGGGTGTCAGTCAAAACATACGTATACATTAGCGAAGAATCCGGTCGCATTGAAAATGTTTTCTGTTCTATTACCATATCCTCTTTTATTCTTTTCCAGTCAAGTTCATTCTCCCAGAAACGGGCACTGTCTTTCTGGTAATAGTACCGGGGGTAAGTAAGGGCCGTTACCTGGATGGCCTCGCCTGTTGAATCACTTTTGAAATACGCGTTTCGTGGCTGAACTCTTGACTGGTATCGCTCATTCATAAAAAGCGCGTTGGCGCTGTATTGCTGGCGGTTAAGAAATTCTTTGAGGTCCTTATCAATAGCAGGTTCCACCGGTGTTTGTACTGTAAAACCCAGTGATTTATCCGTATACACTTTTCCCGTTTGATAAGTAAACGGTTCCGTCCGGAAACTGTTGAAGAATTTATTTGCGTTGGATTTGCCATCCTTTGTTCTGGCGGTGAGCAGGTAGTATTGTGCACCCCTTATAAAAGCTCTCGCTTTTAAATTACCCCCGTCTTTCAGGCTAAATTCCATATCCAGACTTTTATAGCCATTTTGCGTGCTGAATTTTCTGCTTGTTTGCTTCCCGATCATATCCGAACTCTTTAGGCTTTCCTCCACCAGGCCCAGGTCAAGCGTGTCCTCTTCCAGGAAGCCGTAATTGTGTATGCTCTTCTGCCATACCATAAACGTTTCTCCCGTTTCGGAATCAATGGCCTCAAATTGCTTGCTGTCAAGCAAGTCATCGCCTGATCTTCCACTGGTGATGATGGGTAATTGCGGCATGCTCACGGAAAATCCGCCGTAGGAAGGGCCATAACTGATCCATCCCTGCTTTGCATTTTCCTTTAGCTGAATGGAACCAAAAAATTCTTCTGCTTCTTTTCCATTCACATAATCGTCGTTGCCACTCATCTTGAAGACCAGAACTTCCTGGGGTGTATACACAATATGGTAACGTTGTATATCTCCCCTGCGTGTTTTATTGACAATGTCCAGTCCGGGGTAGCCGCTTAGTGTAATCTTTTTTTGCTGGAGTATCTTGCCCGGAACATGTTCATAAAGCAGGCTATCGGTTTTTCTTGCAACCACTTTTTCCATCTCGCCTGTCTGGCCAGGGTGAATCTTTATCCTGGAAAGCATATAGTAGGTCCCATTCTCCATGTCAGCATACTGCCAGCTTTCGTTGAAGGATACTTCATTCCTGCGGAAAAGCTTGCCCGGTATTTTTAGCCTGATGAATCCATCTTCAGAACTCACAGGCTGCATGTGTACGGGCACTTTTATTTTATCGATTCGCTCACGTTGTTCGGCATCGCGATCCGTCATACTTACGGGACGCATGGTGTAACCTTTTCTTCTCAATATCTCTATTACACCGCGTTTACCAGGCAAATGCGCAGCACCCACAGCAACAAACAGCGATTCTTTCCGGATAATGGAATCAATAGCATTGGCCTGTATATCATTTCTCCCGTAAAGAAATTTTTCATTGAATGCCTCGGATCCCCCCGATAGCTGTTGTAAGGAATCTAACAAACTAAGATCGCCGCGCCTGTAGGCATCCTGTATCTTGCGCTGCAGTTCGTAAGGATTTTCGTTGTTAAAATTTACCCGCTCACGGTTACGTGCCCTGTCTTTGATCATGTCTTCCTGCGCTTCCAGTTGTATGCGTTCAGATTCCATATAATTTTCAACACCTGTTGCTTTTTTGCCCAGTTTCCTTGCCGTCTGGTAAACATACAGGTCCAGGTAAGTATTCTCCTGGAAGTTGGATTGTCCTTCTGCTGTACGGTACAATAGTCCATTGATTACATAAGGTTCTTCGCTCAGGGCCCGTTTTATATTGGCTTCAAAACTACTGTTGAGGCGAAATGATTTTTCACGCATATACTCATTTACAGAACGTGTGTACATGCCCATGGCCATCTGCGCCTGTTGCAGACGGAACATTTCAGACTGCCATTGTCCCGGATCAAGCTCCAGCGAAACGGTACTGCAACTGGCAATGGCATTATAGAAAGAATCGCTGAGATGGAATGCGAGTTTATTGCTCACGTGCATGGTGCCAAAAAGATAGGATGGCTGGGTAAGGCCGTTGCCCGTTATTTCCCATAATAAACTGGGGTAAGCTGATGTATTCTTTTGCGCGATGCCGGCATAAGAAAAAAGAAATAACCATAGTAACGTAAAGGGCCTTTTCATTCAGAAAAATTTAAGTGGAAGCTGCTTCAATCCTGAAGGTAGATGCAAAACCCGCTAATAATTCACAAAGCTCCTAAATTTTTTGGATCGAATGTAGGCTCCGTGCAGATTGTGAGGGGAGCTGGCTATAACAGTAATCCACTTAAAAAAAAGTAAGCAAAACTGAAATAAATTACCAGGCCGGTCACGTCAACCAGGGTGGCTACAAAGGGAGCTGAGGATACGGCAGGATCTGCGCCCAGTTTTTTGAGTACAATGGGTAGCATCGAACCTGAAAGTGTTCCCCATAATACCACCCCCACCAATGAAAACCCAACTGTCGATGCGATCATGAGCCAATGCGGACCATATATCTGGGGAACAATTGAATGCCATACCGCTACGCGAATAAAACCAATGGTGCCCAGTACCATTCCCAGCAATGCACCGCTTAATAATTCTCGCCTTAGCACGCGCCACCAGTCACTGATGGTGATCTCGCCAACGGCCATCGCCTGTATGATAAGGGTAGACGCCTGTGAACCGCTATTGCCTCCGCTTGATATGATCAGCGGAACAAATAAAGCCAGCACTACTGCTTTGGCGATCTCGTCTTCAAAATAACCCATGGCAGTGGCGGTGAGCATTTCTCCGATAAATAAGATCACCAGCCAGCCTACGCGTTTGCGAAATAGTTTGAGTAAAGGAATATCCAGGTAGGGTTCATTCAGCGCTTCTGTACCACCCATTTTCTGCATGTCTTCGCTGAACTCTTCATTGGCCACCCATAACATATCATCAATGGTTACAATGCCCAGCAATATATTGTTATCATCAACTACAGGAAGGGCAACGCGATTATTCATTTTGAAAACCTGGCTGGCATGTTCCTGGTCGTCGGTTACGTTCAGCGATACAAATCGGCCGTCGATGATCTCGTCGATGCGTTTATCAGGTAATGCAAGGATCACATCACGGATACGGATATCGTCTATGAGCAGCCCGCTCTGGTCTATCACGTAGATCACGTCAATTGTCTCGCTGTTTTTTCCATGTTTGCGTATGGTTTCAAAAACTTCGCTGATGGTATTGTGCAGGTACACGTATACATAGTCGGGCGTCATCAGGCGACCCACACTGTCTTCCGGGTAGCCCAACAGGGATAAAGTGATCCTTCTTTCTTCCGGATCCAGCAATTTAATAAGATCGCGGATCGCGGCTTTGGGAAGTTCCTCTAAAAAATCTGTGCGGTCATCTGCGGGCAATTCATTCAGCAGTTCGGCGGTCTTTGCGGAGGGGAGTTCCTTTACGATATCTTTCTGCTGCGCAATATCAAGTATCTTAAATACACTCGCTGCCCTGTGGATGGCCATATTGGCAATGATCTGTGCCTCATATTCGGGGTACTCATTGATGAGGTCGGCCACATCACTGATATTCTGATCATCCAGAAACTCACGGATCTCCAGCCTGTCTTCTTTGGCGATAAGCTGCTCAAACTGTTCCGCAATTCCGGGGTGGTCTAGTTCCAGTGACATAGGTGCAAGTTAATTAGTAATTGATAATTAGGAATTAGTAATTGGCGTTCAGTAAGGGGGCCGGGTTTTAATGCTGCCTTCAGATGCAAGCTTACCGGCACGCGTTTTTGTTTCTTGGTAATGTGACGTAGCTCCTAGTATTCCGTGACTCTGGGTTAAAGCCTTTGCTACAATTACTGCACGCCAAGATCACTCGCTCCAAGGGGCATACTGACTGATTTCCGGTTCAGTATTCAATATTCCCTCTACCTTCGCCCGCATGATACTTCCTATTTTAGTAGTGGCCCCTTCAGACAAAAGAGGGCGCGGCATATTTGCATCGGAACCCATCCCCGCCAATACGGTTATCGAAATATCTCACGTGCTCGTACTCTCTGCAAAGGAACGCAGGCATGTGGAGAAAACCATTCTCTTCGATTATATTTTTGAGTGGGGCAACAAGCGTAAAAAAGCCGTGGTTGCGCTTGGCTATGTATCCATCTATAACCATTCCTACAATGCCAATTGTGAATACGAAATGGATTTTGAACAGGAACTGATGAGCATCCGCACCATAAAAGACATAGCAAAAGGTGAGGAACTTTTTGTCAACTACAATGCAAAGCCGGATGATGCAACACCGATCTGGTTTGAAGCCAAATAGTATAGAGCTAGGAGTTAGGAGTCTGAAGTCTTGAGTTGTGTTCCTGGGGCGTTTGATTTCTGATGCGGGAGTGGTAAAATATGTCGTGTTTGGGGGGTTGGAATTGGGTATTAATTTTTGTAAATTGTTCCAATATAATAAGTTTATGAAAACTGCCAGGCAGTTATCCGTTTGTTTATTGCTGCTTATAGCTGCCATTTCATTCTATGGTGGTATTCAGTTGGTGGCAGATCCAACAGGGAGTTCGTTGCATTTTCCTTTTTACCTGCTTAACGGTACACTTTTTACTGACTACCTGCTTATGGGTTGGATACTGTTGCTTACGGTAGGATTGTTTAGTTTGCTTATCGCAGTAGCCATTATTAAAAAATACACCTATTATTCCTTTATGATGATGGTGCAGGGCGCCATTATCTGCGTGTATGTTTTGGTTATGATGCTACTGCTTGGTGAAACATTTATGATTGAATACCTGTTCCTGATACTGGCCATTGCACTGATAGGCCTGGGTGTTTTGCAAAACCAAAGAAAAATAGTGGCGGAAGCAAGCCGTCGGTCCACCCCTCCACAAAAAAGTCATCACCACAAACACCGAAGGAAGTAGGGGAGAGGTTGAATGTTGAATTTTAAGGGTTGAATGAAACCACATTTAAAATTTAACACTTAACACTTCCCACAAACTCAACCTTCTCTCATTTTCAGGTACACACCATTGGTCCAGCCGAAGCCATCCTGGTTGGGGTATTCACCACCACCGGCTTCTGTACCTGCACCGGTTACATTGTATTTCTCCATCATTTTTCCGGTGGCTGCATATACTTTTTCATTCGTGCGCAGCCAGTTTTTTCGTATCAAATCTGCAAGCTCGGTATGGCCGTTTTTGAGCAGCCCTTTGTAGGCGATCCATTGTAAGGGGGCCCAGCCGTTGGGAGCATCCCATTGTTCACCCGTATCGCAAAGCGTGCTGATTAACCCGCCGGGCTGTAAGAATTTTTCGAGGATACAATCGGCTACTTTCGCAGATTGCTCTGGCCCGGAAAGGTTAAAAAACAGGGGGAACGTAGCGGCAAGGGTATAAGCACCGGTGGATCTTCCGTCTTTGAACTGGTAATCAAAATAGAAACCTTTGGATTCATCCCAGCAATATTTATCGATGGCCCTGTTACGGAGCATCACATTTTTAAGCATCGCTTCCATTGCAACCGGATCATTTTCTTCGTAGATGGTACAAAGCGCAATTTCCAGGAATAGCAATAGGCAATTCAGGTCAACCGGTATGATATCTGTTGTTTGTATCGTTTCCATTGTTCTGCCATCCCTGAACCATCTGCTGCTGAAATCCCAACCTGATTCTGCTGCAGCCCGTATATGCCTGTATACAATAGCTGGGTCTTTCCCTGATGCTGCGGCGAGATGTGTATCCTCTATATATGCTTCCGGCCTGGGCGTATCAAAATCATCCCAGTAGCGGTTAAGTATGCTTCCGTCCTGCATCAATACCACGTGCCGGTGAGTGGGATGGTTGGCTGAAAGATTTTCTGCGCCATCCATCCAGTAACGGTATTCTTTCTCCAGTTGCGGTCTGTACCTGGCCAGTATCTCTTTGCCTTTTTCCTCAACCAGTATGGTTACCATCAGCGAAAAAAACGGTGGTTGTGAGCGGCCAAGGTAATAACTACGGTTGCCATTGGGTATAAATCCCAACTCATCTATCAGGTAAGCAAAATTATCCACCATATCCTGGATACTATCTGTACGACGACTTACCTGTAAACCCAGCATGGTAAAGTAACTATCCCAATAATATATTTCCCGGAAACGGCCGCCGGGTACTATGTAGGGATGCGGTAACGGGATCAGCGTACCACCCGTTGCACCAGGCGGGCGTTTTAATACATCCCATAACTCTTCAAGATGTATGTTTATGGGCTTTTGATCCGATGAATAATCTGCGGGCTGAGCAGGTAGCGTAAAATGTGCGCGAACAAATGCTGCCAGGTCAAATCCAGGTTGTTCCTTTTCTGATTGGTAAGCGGCAAGAATGGCTGCAGGCTCTGAGGCCGGTATACAATCCACAAAGAATTTTGAATCCGGGAATACCCGGGCCGATTGCACATCCTCATACAACGGCGAAAGTGATTCGATGAAAAACAATGATTCGCTTAACATGGCGGCCTTATTGTGTATTCGCTGCTTTGGCAGGCTGTATCTTTTTCTGTAATCTTCTGAATAAAAACAGGCAGATGATCAGTATGGTCATAGGGATAAGCGAAAAATAAAATGCTTTCTCACCCCCGTATCTTTCAAATATATTGCCGGTTACGATGGAACCTGTTGTGCCGCCCAGTGCAGAGAAAATAATGATCAGCCCCGACATCAGTCCGTGTTTTTGTACCGGTAAAGTACTCAGGATAACAGAATTGATGGCTGGATAAATGGGGGCAATCAGTAATCCAATTAATGGAAAGATAAACGCAGCCAGTGGTGCCGAACTCCAGCCAGTGATGGGCCGACCTGATACGTCTTTAGCCAACGGGATCGCCACCACTACCAGTAAAGCAGCAAGCACCAAACAACTGGCCAAAACCAGGAACCAGTTGAGTTTTTTCAGTACCATGCCGGCAAAAAAACGTCCCAGTGCGGTAGATCCAGCAAGAATACTTGCCATCTGGATACTGAGCGCCGCGGGCAGCAATAAAACTTTGTTATTGAAAGTGGGTAACCAGCTCATTATGCTCTGCTCTATCAGTACGTAAAAGAATGCGCAGAAAATAAATACCAGTACAATGGGCGATACCATGAGCCGGAACATTTTTCCGAAATCGGCGATCATGGAATCGGCTTTCTGGTTCTTTATAGAGGATTCATCGAGTGGTGAACTTAGCAATAGGAGGAAGGCAAGTAAAGAAATGCCCCCGAGAAAATAATACACAGTTAGCCAGGAAGTGGATTGCGGATTGTTGTTGTCTACGAAATAACTGAATATAAAATAGCCTGTCAGGATGCCCACCATAAAAAAGGACTCGATAAAATTCATCAGGCTGATATGTTCCTTCTCATTTTTGGTAACCAGGCCAATGGTGCTGTACACAGACATCTTGATCAATGCAAATCCGGAACCCACTGCAGCGAACAATAGTTTGGTGGTAAAGAAGCTGCTCGTGAATGGCATGATAAAACACACGATGGTCACAAATGCCAAAGCTATCAGCATAGCATTCTTATATCCAATGCGAGTTATATAGGAAGATATAAGAAACGACACGATCGCAATGCTCAGGTCCTTAAAAGCTTCAAGAACAGAAGCTTCCCCCTGTGATACGCCATAATTATTCTGCACCTGCAGGATAACCGTGCCCACACTGTTCAATAAAATGGCAAACACAAAATAATTCAGGAACAGCGACGCTTTGATTTTCCAGTTTTGCATGATCAGTTTTTTTGGCCGAAACAGGTAAAATTATTTAACTAGCATTTGCAGGCAGACAGGGTTGGGTACATCCACCTGTTGCAAAGTTGGCTGTAGCAGGCCCGTCTGCATATCTCTTTTATAGATGACGATGTTATTTGTTTTTTGGTTCGCCACCAGCAGGTAACGCCCGGTTGGGTCTATGATAAAATTGCGGGGTTGTGCCCCTCTTACCGGCTGGTAGCCAACTGTTGTAAGCCTGCCCGTAGACGGGTTAATGGAAAATATAGCCAGGTTATTCTCGTCACCCCTGTTAGAGGCATAGAGAAATTTTCCGTCAGGGGAAATATGGATGTCGGCGCTCCCCGGCTGACCGCTAAAGTTTTCCGGATGTGTGGCAATGCTTTGAAAAGATTTCAGGCTGCCTTTGTTGTATTGAAATGCCTTTACAGTACCACTCAGTTCTTCAAGCAGGTATACATATTTTTGATTTGGGTGGAAGCTAAGGTGTCGCGGCCCGCTTCCTGGCGCGGAAGCCGCAAAGGGCACAGGTGCCGGCGTTAATGGTTTTTTTGCTGCAGCATTGAACTGGTATACCATCAGCTTATCCATTCCCAGGTCAGGTGCGAGAATATACTGGTAATCGGGCGAAAAAAATGTGGCGTGTACATGTGCTTTCTCCTGCCTTTGTTTGATGGCGCTGCTTCCTTTGTGCTGAATGAGTTGAGCGTAAGGGGCAATGGTTCCGTTATTATTTAGAGGGAGAGCAGCCAGGTTTCCACCGCTGTAATTACCTACCACGATCCATTTACCCGCGGGATCCGTTGTTACAAAACAGGGATCATCGCCACCGGTGAACTGCTGGTTCAGGAACGACAATTTTCCTTCTGTTGCGTCAAATGCATAGGCGCTTACGCGGCCAGGCCGTTCGCGACCGGTTTCATTTACTGCATACACGTATTTCCCATTGCCTGATACCGCCAGGAAAGACGGATTGGCCGCGCTGTCGGTATTGCTTACCCATTGCAGTTCACCATTCCTGGCACTGAATTTAAAAACATAGATACCCTTGCTTCTGCCCGTTGTATAGGTACCAACGAACAAATAATATTCCTGTGCGGATGCGCTGATAGAAAACACCAAAAAGAATGCGGCAAGCAGGGAACGCATGGCAGAGAGTTTGATTATGACGTAATATAGAGATTGCAGGCCTTTGTTGAAAGGATTTGCAGGATTTTTTATTAGAGGGGAGTGTTTGTCGTGAGTCGTGAGACGTGAGACGTGAGTGATGTGGGGTGATGTGGGGTGCTGGTGGTTTTTACTCACGATTCACGTCTCACGCCTCACGATTCACCTTTCACTTCCCCCTATCCACAATTAACACCCCAAATCAGTAGACTATTCGTAATCTTGCGGGTAAAATCCGGAAAAATATGCGTTTTATGAAAATTGGGGTATTGTTTTTTTCGTTGCTATGGGCGGTGATGGCTACAGCTCAGCCGGGTATTCAAAATGGGGCCTGGAGAGGGGAGTTGTTGCGTAGCGATGGCCAGGTTATCCCTTTTCATTTCGATATCCGGGTAGAGCGGAGTAAAAAAGTACTCTATATTATCAATGCCAATGAACGGTTGCGCGTGGATAAGCTGTTCGAGAGTAAAGATTCTATGGTTATTGAAATGCCGGTTTTTGAGTCGGTGTTTCGTGTAAGGAAAATTTCATCAACGCATTGGGAGGGTAAATGGATCAAAGGCGGCGCCGTGAAGCAGCAAGTGATGCCGTTTACCGCAAGGGCACAATCTACGCTTTCACCAGAAACCATTCAACCCGCTATTGCAGATATTACAGGTAAGTGGGCAGTGACATTTACCAAATCCGACCAGTTGGGCAGCCCTGCAATTGGAGAGTGGCAACAGAAGGGGTACACCTTGCGCGGTACCATTCTTACACCCACGGGCGATTACCGTTATTTATCCGGAGTGGTAAACGGTGACAGCCTCAGATTGTCTACGTTTGATGGTGCGCATGCATTTTTGTTCACTGCCAGAGTGAATAATGATCAACAGTTATCAGGGGGCATGTTTTATTCAGGTGCTACCAGTGTACAGCCCTGGGTTGCCGTGAGGAATGAGCATGCCGTGCTGCCAGATGTAGCGGCCATGTACCTGCGAGACGGGGAAGAAAGATTGAATTTCAGGTTCCGCGACCTCAATAAAAAACCTGTATCCATCAACGATGCCAGATTTAAAAATAAAGTGGTCATCATCCAGATCATGGGTTCCTGGTGTCCCAACTGCATGGACGAAACCGCTTTCCTGAGTGAATATTATAACCAAAATAAACATCGCGGCGTTGAAATCATAGCGCTCGCGTATGAATACTCAACTGATTTTGAAAGGTCGCGCAGGAGCTTACAGAAATTCAAGGAGCGGTTCCAGGTAAAGTATACGGTACTGAATACGGGTGTTACTGTAACCGACAGTTTGCGCACGGAAAAAACCCTGCCCCAGCTTACCCCGATCAAATCTTTTCCCTCAACCATCTTTATCGATAAAAAAGGTAGGGTAGCAAAAATTCACACGGGTTTTGCGGGCCCCGGTACAGGTATACACTACGAAGAACTAAAAAAAGAATTTGCCGGAACGGTAGATAAATTATTGAAGGATTAGAAATGTTAGCAGGCGTGCTATTCCGCCTGGCCGTAGTTCCTGCCGCTTGTAAGCAGCGCGCCCATCCTGCGTATATTCCATATCGAAAAACACTCCGTGGCTCTCTGTGTATTCTGTTACTCCGTGGTGAAGCCTTCGCTTCAAACGCGGTGTGTAGGCTTCACCACGGAGACACGGAGCGCACAGAGTTACACAGAGTTTTGTCCATGGAATCATGTCGTAAACCCGTATACTATTTCGCGTTCTTTACATAGGTATTCAACCACTCATTCTGCTCCCACAGCATATGCAGCAGGTTTTCTTTTCCTCGGTAACTATGCGCTTCATAAGGCAGGTACACAAAGCGGACGGTGCCCCCGTTACCTTTGATCGCCGCGAATAATCGCTCGCTGTTAATGGGGAAAGTGCCGGTATTGTCGTCAGCCTCCCCGTGTATCAGCAATATGGGTGTTTTGATCCTGTCAGCATAACTGAACGGACTCATTTCAAAATACAATTGCGGTGCCTGCCAGTAGGTACGGTCCTCATTCTGAAATCCAAATGGCGTAAGGGTCCTGTTATAGGCTCCGCTGCGCGCAATGCCCGCTTTAAAAAGGTTGGTGTGTGCAAGAAGGTTGGCGGTCATGAAGGCGCCATAACTATGCCCACCCACAGCCATTCTTTTCCTGTCGCCCACGCCCATCGACACAAGTTTTTCAATAGCAGCCTCGGCATTCAACTGCAGTTGTTTTACAAAATCGTCATTGGGTTTTTTATCTGTGCTGGTGGCAACGATTGGCATTTCGGCTGCATCCAGTACGGCGTAGCCCTGTGTAACATAAAATATGGGTGAGGCCCAGCTGAGGGTGGTAAAGCGGTCCTGGCTACCCCTTGTCTGTGCCGCATCAGCGGCGCTGTTGAATTCGCGTGGATAGGCCCAGATGATTACGGGTAGTGGACCGTCCCTGTTTTTATCGTATCCTTTCGGCAGGTACAGGTCGCCGGTAAGGTCAACTCCATCGGCTCTTTTGTATTTGATCTTTTCCTTACTCACACCGTCAAGTGCGGGATAAGGGTTAGTGAAACTGGTGATGGGTTGATCAACTACCTGCGAACGCAGCCTTACCAGGAAATAATTTGGTACCATCTTTTGTGATTCTTTTCTCATCACCACAATCAGACTATCAGCGTTCAAAACATCGGTGATTACTTCATAGCTTCCTTTGGGTGATCGCCAGATAATATCATTCTTTTTAGTAGCCAGGTCAAATTTGGAGAGAAAGGGCCTGTCCCCATCCGGTGAAGAACCGGTTGTATTGTTCATCAGCATTTTTGTGCCGTTGTCGGTCGTTTGAATCACATCCCTGCCAAACCTGTTCTTTGTGGTAAGCGGCGATCCAGGATTCCCGTAGGCATCGGTAAGGCTTCTTTCATACAATGTTTCCAGGGTATGGGTGTTGCTGTTATAGCGGCTCACCCTGCTCATTTGTTTTGCCCTGGATATTTCCTGCACCAATGCAAGAGATGCATCTCCCCAGGATATCCCTGCAAAACGCATTTTGGTTTTGAACAATTCTTTTTCCGTGCCGGTAAACGGCGCACTCAAAGCATATACCGCGTCATGGTATTCTACATTTTTCCTGATCAAACCACTATCAAGCGGCATCGCCCATACCGCTGTTGCCGGCTCATCATCGCGCCAGTCAAAACCCCGCGGCTTGTTCTGCGTATTATCATATCCTGAGGGTGTGCCTTCTGATGAAGACAGATCCGCCAATACTTTTACAGTCCTGCCACTCATATCTGTAATTGAAATAGTAGAAGGAAAGCCCTGCGCTGTTACGAGATATGAAAACGGTTTATGCACTGTGCGCAGCATCATATACTTTTTATCAGGCGATAACTGGAATGATGAAATAATACCCGGGTTGCCGATTTTGGTTTCCACCCCGTTCTTATTCTGCACAAGTTGTGAGGTAGCATAGAATTCAAATAGCTGCTCATCATAAGGGGATTTGATCAGGTCCTGGAAAGTTGGACTGGGTGCACTCTTGCCAAGGTTTTGTTGCACCGTTGGACCTTTGGGTGTAATGGGACGTTTGGCTGCCATTGCCGCCGAGACGGTAGCGGATTTATACAACAGGGTGTTATCATCAATCCATGTATAAGCCTGTCCCAATACAGTATTCACAGCCTGCTTACTAACCCGGGTAGCTTTCTGTGTACTTACATCAATGGTGTAAAGGTCAATTCTCGTACCCGTATTGTTAGTGAACGCGATCTTTTTTTCAGAAGGACTCCAGCTTACGCCTCCCGCCAGCATACCTGCGGGAAGACCGGAGATCCTGTACTCCCTGCTGGTCTTAATATTCTTCAACGTGAAATTGTTGATGAAACTCTGGCGACTCGGCGAAAAGTTATTGGGATTTAAACGCATACCAGCTATCCGCAGTTCCGGCTGTCCCAGTTCTTCCACGGTAGGGTAGGAATTTTTTTCCATAAGTAACATCCATTCGCCTCTTCCGTCAATACTTACGCTGGGAGTTGGTTTCGCTAATAAAAGATCAGCGATGTCTTTCGGCGGTACCTGGTAACTGACGGCATCCTGTGCCTGCAGTGAAAGAATGGATACCACCAGGCAGGCAGCTAAGAGCAACTTTCTCATGTATATATCGTTTTGTTTGTTATTGGTAAACCCTTACGTAATCCACTTCCATTTTTTGCGGGTAAACAGAAGCATCCACGCCCTTCTGACCACCCCAGTTACCCCCAACTGCAATATTCAACAGCAGATGAAATGGTTTGTTGAATGGCCATGCTGTTGCATCACTGTGTTCGTTACGGAAACTGAAATAAGGTTTGTCATCCACCAGCACGGTAATGTTTTCCGCATTCCAATCAAGTGAATAAACATGAAAATTCTCGCTGCAGTCAGGTAGCGCCACCTTTCCCGTTTTTTGCGTACCGATGCTATGATAGTATTTTTTGCAATGGACAGATGCATGAATCATACCCTGGTCGTAGCCCACATGTTCCATGATATCTATCTCGCCGTCATCGGGCCATTTAAGAGGAGTGGCTGATCCAAGCATCCAGATAGCGGGCCAGGTGCCTACGCCTTTGGGAAGTTTGGCGCGCACATCTATGCGGCCATAGGTCCAGTCGCCCTTCCCCTTTGTGGTTAACCTGGCGGAAGTGTATGCATTTTTTTCGAAAATTTCTTTTCGTGCCTCAATTACCAGGTTACCGTTCTCCACCCTGGCATTGGCGGTTTTACCGGAAGTATAATACTGCAGTTCATTATTGCCCCATCCATGCCCGCCTACATCATAGCCCCATTTAGCTGTGTCGGGCAGTCCGTTGTAATTGAATTCATCACTCCAGACCAGTTTTTTGTATGACTGGGCCAAAGCTGCAGATGCCGACAGTCCTAAACAACCCAGAAGTATGTATACAGGGAGTTTCATAGTAGTGCATTTGTGGATGAGCAAGATACTTATAAAAAAAGCCGTAGAACGGTCCCATTCTCAGAAAAAGGAAAAAAATTTGCCCGTACAAACAGATGCCATTACTTTTGTGGCTCAATGCAAACATTCGCACATACACACCATCATCATAACTTACCCCGGGGGTAGGCTGCGGTGTTTTGTGCTTGTCGCAATAAAAACATTAAAGAGCTTACCGTTTGGTAGGCTCTTTTTTTTATCCCATCCCGGGGGTTGCCGGGTACACAAATTATGAAACAGGTAAAACAGAACGAAGCGCAGGTAAAGTTAAAGTTGGCCATCCAGAAAAGCGGGCGGCTGCATGATGATTCCATAAAGCTTCTGAAAGAATGTGGAATTGATATCAGCAATGGTGTGAATAAACTGAAAGCGGAAGCCAGTAATTTTCCTATCGAGGTATATTTTCTTCGTGATGACGATATTCCGCAGTACGTGGAGGATGCGGTGGCCGATATCGGGTTTGTGGGTGAGAACGTGGTATATGAAAAAAAGAAGAAGATTGATGTAGTGGAGAGACTTGGGTTTGGCAAATGCAGGTTGAGCATTGCTGTTCGCAGAAATGAAACTTACAATGACGCGAACGATCTCGCCGGCAGGCGGATAGCCACCAGTTACCCTGTAATCGTAGAACAGTTTTTGAAAGACAAGGGCGTAAGTGCCGAAATACACGAGATCAGCGGCAGTGTTGAAATTGCACCCGGTATCGGTCTCGCAGATGCCATTTGTGACCTGGTAAGCAGCGGGTCCACTTTATTCATGAATGGATTGAAGGAAGCAGAAACCATTTTACAATCTCAGGCAGTGCTGGTGAAGAATGCGGATCTGGAGGAAACCAAACAGCAACTACTGGGCCGGCTGTTGTTCCGGATTCAATCTGTAAAAAAAGCCAGGAACAACAAATACATTTTGCTTAATGCGCCCAATGATAAATTACAGGAGATCATAAGCCTGCTGCCCGGTATGAAAAGCCCTACCGTGCTACCCCTGGCAGAAGAGGGCTGGAGCAGTGTACACAGTGTGCTGGATGAGAATGATTTCTGGAACATCATTGAACAGTTGAAAGCAGCCGGCGCACAGGGCATACTGGTGGTGCCGATTGAAAAAATGATCATGTAAACCATAGCAACACATAATCACCATGCAAACCGTAAAGTATCCCTTAAGAGAAAGCTGGAAAGAATTGTTGCAACGCCCCGTGCTGGACAATAGTGCCCTCCAGGAAACGGTACGTGCTGTCATGAATGGGGTTAAGTTAAATGGAGATGATGCTGTCCGGAAATACACTTCCCAATTTGATGGTATCGATATGCCGGATTTTCTTGTTACCCCTGATCAGCTCAGTGGATCCGAGAAATGGTTGGGTGCGGATTTACAACGGTCCATCAGACAGGCGGCAAACAACATCCGCCTTTTCCATGAAAAGCAGGTGCCCGGTGTAGAGATTATTGAAACCATGCCCGGTGTTCAATGCTGGCGTAAGAATGTGGGAATCGACAAAGTGGGATTATATATACCCGGCGGTACCGCGCCATTGTTTTCTACCATATTAATGTTGGGCATTCCTGCTTCCATCGCCGGCTGTAAAGAGATCATACTCTGTTCGCCGCCGGGTAAGGATGGTCAATTGCATCCGGCCATATTATTCGCCGCACAACTGGTGGGTATTACAAAAGTATTCGCTATTGGCGGTGTACAGGCCATAGCGGCAATGGCCTACGGAACGGAAACGGTGCCACAGGTCTATAAAATATTTGGTCCCGGTAACCAGTATGTAACCTGCGCCAAACAACTTGTACAGCAGGAAGGCATCGCTATTGATATGCCCGCTGGTCCCAGCGAAGTTTGTGTTTTGGCTGATGAAACCGCTGATGCCCGTTTTGTTGCGGCGGATCTTTTGAGCCAGGCAGAACACGGTTCAGATAGCCAGGTGCTGTTGGTGGCAACGGATGCGTCCTGGGTAGAGAGCGTAATCGCAGAACTGCAAAAGCAATTGTCTGTTTTACCCCGGAAAGATATGGCTGAGAAATCATTGCTAAACAGCAAAGCCATCGTGGTAAAAGATATAGAGGAAGCCATCGAACTGGTAAATGCGTATGCAGCAGAGCATTTAATCATTGCCTGTAAAGATGATGCAGTTGTGGCCGAGAGGATCACCAATGCGGGTTCTGTTTTTCTTGGCCATTATTCGCCGGAAAGTGTAGGAGACTATGCAAGTGGCACTAACCACACCTTGCCCACCAATGGTTTTGCCCGGGCATACAGCGGTGTGAGCCTGGACAGTTTTGTAAAAAAAATCACCTACCAGAAATTGACAAAACCGGGATTGCAGAATATCGCAGACACCGTTATTAACATGGCAGCAGCCGAAGGACTTGAAGCGCATGCAAATGCGGTTCGTATACGACTTGCTTAATTAACCGATATGTTTGAGTTAGAAAAAATAGTACGCCCCAACATTAAGAACCTGGTTCCGTATTCTTCCGCAAGAGATGAATTTAGCGGGGATGCAAAGGTGTTTCTTGATGCGAATGAGAATAGTCTGGGTTCTCCGCTTACCAAATGGTATAACCGTTACCCTGATCCGCACCAACGTCTTATCAAGGAGAAATTGGCAACCATAAAAGGCGTTGCGCCTGAACATATTTTTTTAGGCAATGGTAGTGATGAATGTATTGACCTGCTGTACCGAAGCTTCTGCGAACCGGGTAAGGATAACGTAATCATTTGTCCGCCCACCTACGGTATGTATGAAGTAAGCGCCAACATCAATGATGTTGCCGTAAAAAAAGCAATGCTGCTTCCGGATTTCCAGCTTGACCTGGTACATATAGAAACTTTGGTGGATGCCCGAACAAAGCTCATCTGGCTTTGTTCGCCAAACAATCCTACCGGCAATTCGCTTCGCAGGCACGATATTGAAATGATATTGAACAATTTTAGTGGGATAGTGGTAATAGATGAAGCATATGTCAATTTCGCAAAACAAAAATCTTTTATACAGGAGCTGGCAGACTATCCCAACCTGGTAGTGCTGCAGACCTTCAGTAAGGCATGGGGACTTGCAGGACTAAGGCTGGGTATGGCATTTGCCTCATCTGCTGTTATTGATATCCTCAATAAAGTAAAGCCGCCTTATAATATTAACCAGGCCACACAGGAACTTGCCTTGAAAGCACTGGACGAAGTTGGCCAGGTAAATGACATGATCAGTTTACTTGTGGATATGCGTGAGGCCCTGGCAGGAGTGTTCAGGTCCATGCCCACCGTGGAGCAGGTTTATACATCCGACGCAAATTTTTTCCTTGTCAGGATAAAAGACGCACGCGCTGTGTATCAGTTCCTGCTTGAAAAAGGCATTGTGGTGCGCGACAGGAGCCAGGTAAAACTTTGTGAAGATTGCCTGAGGATAACCGTGGGAACAGAAAAAGAGAATACCCTATTGGTAGATGCCATGCAGGAATGGTACGAAGCAGGAAGTTTAAAGTACGAAGTATGAAGTACGAAGTACGAAGTATTCAAAGAAAGTAATCGCACTTCGTACTTTGTACTTCGTACTTAATTTGCTTTTTCCGTTGTAATTTCAGCGAACAAACAAACAGATTGTTTTATATGAAAAAATTTCTTTTCGTTTCACTGGCGGTTGCATTTTTTGTGAGTTTATATGCTTCCGGGCCGGGCGGGCCTAAGGTCAAAAATAAAAAAGTTCCTGCTGTTGCGGATGCAGTCAATGCGGGGCTAACGTTGCCTGCGGGATTTTCTGCCATGGTGGTTGCAGAGAACCTGGGTAAGACCCGGCATATTGTGGTTAACCAGCAAGGCGATATTTATGCCAAACTAACCGGCAGGTTCACCCCGGGAAAAGGTATTTTAAAATTGCGCGACGCGGATGGTGATGGCAAAGCGGAGCAGGTAACAGGCTTCGGTAATTATGGAGGCACGGGGATTGCTATCAGCAACGGCTGGCTCTACGCTTCTTCTGACCAGGAAGTATTCCGCTATAAGCTGGATGCCAGGGGAGATGTAGTGGATACTGCCCAGGGAGAAAGAATCATCACCGGTTTGATCAACCGCCGCCAGCATGAATCAAAATCGATAGCTCTTGACAATGCCGGAAATATCTATGTAAACATTGGTGCTTTTTCTAATTCCTGCCAGGAAAAAGACAGGCAGCCGGGTTCGAAAGGCCGCATGCCATGCCCCGTGCTGGATTCCGCCGGTGGCATCTGGATGTTTAAAGCTGACAAGCTCAACCAGACATACGGCGATGGTGTAAAATATGCAACGGGTTTGCGCAACGTGGTAGGGCTTGACTGGAACAACCAGTCTAGTCAACTGTTTGTAATGCAGCATGGCCGCGATGACCTGCATAATATTTTTCCAGATTTGTTCACTGAAAAGGACAATGCGGAGATCCCCGCAGAAGTGATGTTTGCTTTGAAAAAAGGGGATGATGCGGGCTGGCCCTATATTTATTTTGATCCCTTACAGAATA
This sequence comes from Chitinophagaceae bacterium, assembly GCA_031424835.1. Classification (GTDB taxonomy): domain Bacteria; phylum Bacteroidota; class Bacteroidia; order Chitinophagales; family Chitinophagaceae; genus Sediminibacterium. Next base: position 4,460 of record JANPIE010000141.1, on the reverse strand, counting down.
AAAAAATCCTCGCACCGGAATATGGCGGCAATGGAAAAACGGAGGGTGGAAAGGATGCCATCGATCCCGTAATGGCCTTTCCCGCGCATCTTGCGCCCAACGCCCTATTGTTTTATACGGGCAACATGTTTCCTGCGCGGTATAAAAATGGCGCATTTGTTGCTTTCCATGGTTCATGGAACCGTGCTCCCCTGCCACAGGAAGGATATTATGTTGTATTTGTTCCTTTCGAGAACGGTAAGCCAACCGGTAAGTGGGAAATATTTGCCAATGGATTTGCAGGGATAGAGAATGTAACACCCCGTTCCGCATTACACCGGCCCACAGGACTGGCGCAGGGGCCAGATGGTTCTTTGTATGTGAGTGATGACCAGAAAGGAACCATTTACCGTATCATGTATAAATAAAATACCGGATGAAAAAACTGCATGTTACGATAATCGCCATGATGCTGGCGCTGATGAGTTTCCAGGTATCTCCTAAGAAAAAAGCTGACCGGCCCGCAGCAAAACCGCCTGCTGCCGCTTCCGTTGCCAATGCAATGATGCGTGGAAAGCTGGTGTACATGAAACGTTGTCTTGTTTGTCACCAGGTTGACGGTGGCGGTGTACCGCACCTGAATGCACCACTGGATGGCGCGTCAGCGGTACAGGGTAACGACAAAGCAAAACTGATACGCATAGTACTTAAGGGCATGAACGAGCGGGTGGAACTGGATGGTGAGTATTACAGCAATAACATGGCGCCACTTCCCGATCTTTCCGATCAGCAGATTTCCGATGTACTAACATACGTGCGTAACAGTTGGAGCAACAAAGCGTCCGCTGTTACACCTGCAGAGGTGAAGGCGGTGCGTGCTAAAACAAAATAATATGAAGCGGATACTTTTTTTAGACAGAGATGGTGTGGTACTGGTTGAGCCTCCCGGTGATTACCAGATAGACCGTTTGGAAGAAGTAATCTTTCTTCCGCATGTGATTTCCAGCTTATCTGCCATCGCTGAGGAGATGGATTTTTATAAAGTGATGATCACCAACCAGGATGGGTTGGGCACAGATGTTTACCCGGATCATACCTTCTATCCCTACCATGAGCATATGCTTCGTGTACTGGCCAGCGATGGATTTGTATTTGATGAAATGCATATCGATAAAACCTATCCAAAGGATAACCAGGATACCCGCAAACCGGGTATTGGTCTCCTGAAACATTTGGTGAACAATCCTGAATACGATATGGCCAACTCCTATATGGTAGGCGACAGGTGGAGTGACATTCAACTGGCAAAAAACCTGGGTTGTAAGGCTATCTATATCAAATCACCACTTCATGATCTTACCGAAGATGAAGAGATTTTACTTCGTCCGACCATTGCGCTGCAAACGGATAGCTGGAAAGAAATTTATGCTTTTCTCAAACTGGGTGCGCGATCAGTGGTGCATGACAGGAATACCAATGAAACGCAGATCCATGTAGCGTTGAACCTTGATGGAAGTGGACGTTCGAATATTTCTACGGGCCTTGGTTTCTTTGACCATATGCTGGACCAGGTGGCCCGCCACGGCAAAATGGACCTCACCATCCAGGCCAAAGGGGACCTGCATATTGACGAACACCATACCATAGAAGATACCGGTATCGCCCTTGGCGAAGCTTTTGGAAAAGCGCTGGCGGATAAGCGTGGAATGGAACGTTATGGATTTGCATTACCCATGGATGAAGCTGAGGCCAAAGTGCTGATTGATTTTGGTGGCCGAAGCTGGCTGGTATGGAATGCAGAATTTAAACGCGAGAAGGTAGGTGAAATGCCCACTGAAATGTTTTTCCATTTCTTCAAATCATTCAGCGATGCGGCCAAATGCAACCTCAACATCGAATGCAAAGGGGATAATGAACACCACAAAATAGAAGCCATCTTCAAAGCATTCGCAAAAGCGATCCGTATGGCGGTGAAGAGAGATGCATTTTCAAATTATCTGCCGTCGACAAAGGGTGTGCTTTAGCGGCAGTTTGTAGTCTTTAGTCTGTGGTCTTTGGTTGTTATGCGTTCACCATTTTTGGTTAACCGCACTTCACTCCCAAACCATCAACAACCCCAGACTACAGACTACAGACTACAGACTATTTCCTAGTCCACACTTCCGTTCTACCCAATAAGGATATTCCGATATACCCACGAACATTCAATGTGTTCGCGTCTTTTAATTTTATGTAGCATTTATAGTCTTTGCCGTTCTGCGGATCATAAATCCGTCCGCCGGTCCATTCACCGTCATCATAAACAAAATTTCGCAGTACGACAGCACCCAGCAGGGGTTTTGTTTTTTGTGATGGGTCGGGGTTGTTGGCATCGAGTTTGGGCTTGCCCTGGGCATTGTTGGGGTCTTTGAGCCAGATGATCTTTCCGAAGTATTGATTGCCTTCTTTGTAGATCTGTATCCGCCCACTGCCGCTTCCATTGGACCAGGTGCCCACAATATCATCAGGATTTGTGATGGTGACAAACATACCTGCCAGCAATACCAATAGTATTTTCATAGTTTACTTTTTTTCTCTGCGTTATTTCCCCGCTCTCATGTTCTCTGCGGTTGGTTTTCTGCAGTTAATAAATGATCCCATCTTTCATTACAAAAACCGTGCTCCGTATATCGGAGATATTTCTGGAAGGGTCACCACTCACCGCGATGATATCTGCCAGCCATCCTTTCCTGATACGCCCGATCATATGACCATACCCGAACACATCTGCGTTCACCGAAGTGGCGCTTTTTAAAACCTCGAACGGTTTCATGCCATAAGCTACCATTATTTCCATTTCCCTGGCGTTATCACCATGTGAAAAAACGCCCACATCTCCTCCAAAACAAATGGTTACACCTTTCTGCAGTGCCAGGGCAAAACTTTTTTTCTTGGCGGCGATCCTTTTTGTATCGGGGTCAAGGCCTTTTTTCCATCCATCATATTCAGCCGTGGATTCCGCTGCACTAAGGGTAGCGCAATAAGCGGTTTTATTTTTGATCATCAGGTCAAATACCTCTTCCGTACCATTGTCTCCATGTTCAATGGTGGATATACCCGCAAGCGCAGCCCTGCGCATGCCTTCCGTGGTGCTGGCATGGGCCACTACAGGGCGGCCGCTGCTGGTTGCCACTGCAACCACTGTTTTTAATTCCTCAATTGTGAAAGTGGGTTGCGGTGTTTTGTCAATTCCCCATCGGTAATCCGCGTACACCTTGATCAGGTCAGCGCCATTTCCTATCTGCGTGCGTACTTCTTTGATAAGTGCGTCTGTACCATCCGCCTCGGCAGCGCCCCTGTTCATGGTATTGGAAAGATTTTTTGTTTTTGGTCCGTAACTGCCGGTAGCCACTATGGCGCGTGTGGCAATAATCATTCTTGGTCCGGGTATGATGCCTTTGTCAATGGCCGCTTTCAATCCTACATCATCATAACCTGAGCCTTCGGTGCCAAGGTCACGAACCGTTGTAAAACCCGCGAGCAAAGTTTTGTGTGCATGCACCACCGCACGGGCTATCCTTTCCGCGCCGGATTCGTTCAGTACCTGTTCGTCCCATTTTGTCTCATTGTAAGGATGGAGCAAAAGATGTGAATGACCTTCGATCAATCCCGGTAGCAGCGTAGTTCCGGGTAAACGGATGATACGGTACGGCATTGTGGGGTGTATGCCCGCAATAGCTGCAACTTCCACCACTTTATTGCCCTGTACCAGTACACCCCAGTTCTGATGCATGGCCTCGCCATCAAACAACCTGTCGGGCTGCAGGAAAATCGCACTGTCGGATTTTTGTCCGTTGGCCGTCACGAGCGTGAACAGCAAGGCCAGAATAGAAAGCAGGTATTTTTTCATTGTGCACGGTTACTGTGAAATTAGCACAAGAAGGGGGCAGCTAAAAAAAATTTGTTTAAGAAGATATTCTCCTGCATTTTTGTACCAGCATGAAACAGTTGATAAATCAAAATTGGTGGTGGCATACAAACTCCGTTCGGGGATTGTAATGGCATGGCCAGTACTTTTTTGAATAATATTCAGAACCCCGACAGTGATTGTCGGGGTTTTTTGTTGCCGGGGGGAGTCGTGAGACGTGAATCGTGAGGGGGGAGTCGAAAGTCAAAAGTTAAAAGTCAAAAGTCAAAAAGTGAAAAGTGAAAAGTGAAATGTGATATCGGAGGGAGGAAGGGTAGAGGATAGGGGTCAAAAAAATTACTCACGACTGACGCCTGACGATTCACGACAAGCTTCTGCTGATTCAAACCAAATGTTCGGCGTTTAAAAGGTTTTATATGAAAAAGATCACCATCAAAACACAATGCAAACGGCTTCTTGCGGATGTATTTACGCCGGTGGGTATTTACCTGCGGCTGCGCGACAGGTTTCGGGATACGGTACTGCTTGAAAGTACCGATCATAATGCGGCAGAGAATAGTTATTCTTTTATCTG
>JANPIE010000140.1:0-48694 GCA_031424835.1 Chitinophagaceae bacterium | reverse complement strand
TACGATGGAATATTTATACGGATTTATTTTTTTTTGTGGCCCAACAATGGACATCGTTTTCTGTGCATGTACCATGAGCTGGCAGCACAATATAGTTGCGAATATGCCGAATTTTCTCATGGGAGGAAGTTAGGAAATTTTGGGGATAGTGGAGGGGCGAGGGGCGATGGTCCATGGTCGAGGGTCCATGGTCCATGATCAATAGTTCATGGTCCATGGTCGATGGTCCATATTACATTGTGCATAGTGCGTGGTTGATTGATTATATGCTGTGTGAAATAACAAACCAATTTTTTATGCCGGTCCGCCGCACCCCAATCAACGATGGACCATGGACTATGGACCCCAGTTTATTCACATTCATTCACCACTCCGCACAGACCTGGGTTCAACACATACAGCACTCATCATTTCTTACTACATTCACAACTCATTTTATATATATGAAAAAACTACTGCTCGTATCTTTTTTATCCATGGCCCTTACCGGCCTTTTTGCGCAGAACTTACAGAGTCCGGAACAATACCTTGGCTATAAGGTAGGCAGCCGGTATACCAGGCACCATAAAATAGTGGAATATTTCAGGTCAGTGGCGCAGGCCCGGCCCGATATGGTGCGTATTGAAAAATATGGGGAAACCAATGAGGGAAGGGAACTGCTGCTTGCCTATGTATCGGCCCCCGAAAACCTGAGGCAGTTGGAAGCCATCCGCACCAACAACCTGAAAATTGCCGGGTTGGCTGGCGATAAGGCTGCGGGCGACGCAGCATCCGCGCCGGGTATTGTATGGTTGAGCTACAATGTGCATGGGAATGAAACTTCTTCCTCTGAAGCGGCCCTTATGACATTATATGCTTTGGTTGATCCGGCCAATTCACAAACCAAAGAATGGTTGAAGAATACAGTAGTGGTCATGGATCCCTGTATCAATCCGGATGGCCGCGACAGGTATGTGAACTGGTTCAACAGTATGGTAGGAAAGAATTTCAATCCCGATCCCATCGCCCGTGAACATGCCGAACCCTGGCCCGGCGGAAGAACCAACCATTATAATTTTGACCTTAACCGCGACTGGGCCTGGCAAACACAGGTTGAGAGCCAGCAGCGCATCAGAAAATACAACCAGTGGATGCCGCAGGTGCATGTGGATTTTCATGAGCAAGGCTATAACGAGCCCTATTATTTTGCCCCTGCAGCAGATCCTTTTCATGAAGTGATCACGCCCTGGCAAAGAGATTTCCAGGTATTGATCGGCAAAAACAATGCGAAATATTTTGACCAGAATGGCTGGTTATATTTTACCAAAGAAAGATTTGACCTTCTCTATCCTTCTTATGGCGATACATACCCAATTTACAACGGCGCCATCGGTATGACCTTTGAACAGGGTGGCGGCGGAAGAGGCGGACTGGGGGTAGTAACAGCAGATGGTGATACCCTTACCCTCACCGACCGTGCCACGCACCATTTTACCACCGGTATTGCCACCATAGAAACGGCCTCCCGCAACCGGCAAAAATTAATGGAAGAGTTTAAAAAATATTTTGATGACGGACGCAATGCGAAAGGCACTGAATACAAAACCTATGTACTTACCTCTAAAGATGAAAATAAAATAAAGTCGGTTATTGGTTTGCTGGAACAGAATGGGATTGAATACGGAACAGTAGCTGGTAAATCATTCCGTGGGTTTAATTACAATACAGGTAAAGATGATGCATACACTGATGAAGGTTTCCATGTTGCCGTTAGTGCCTACCAGCCAAAATCTATGCTGGTAAAAGTATTGATGGAGCCAAGGACCATAGTGACCGATTCAAATACCTATGATATTACCGCATGGTCCATTCCCTATGCCTATGGTGTGAAAGGATTTGGGGTGAAAGAAAAATTAGAGGTTTCTAATAACTGGCGTAGCAGTGCAGCGATTACTGATGTAAGTTCCGCCTACGGATTGTTGATCCCTTACCAGTCATTCGAAGGCGCAAAAGTGATCGCGCATTTGCTGAAGAAAGATATCAAAGTGCGTTTTGCGGAAAAACCCTTCACTTACAACGGAAAAAATTTCGACAGGGGCACACTAATCATCCTGAAAACCGGCAACCCTGCTAACTGGAACCTGGTTGCCAATGAAGCCGCAAAGAAATTCAGCATACAGCCTGTGGCGGTACAGACCGGCTTTATGGATAAAGGGGCCGATTTCGGATCGCCTGATGTAAAAACCATCATACCGTTGAAAGTGGCGATGATCAGCGGTGAAGCCGTGGGTTCAGGAAGCGCGGGTGAGGTTTGGCATTTCTTCGAAAAACAACTTGACTATCCCATCACGCTCATAAATGGCAGCGACCTTGGCAGGGCCAACCTCCGGAATTACCAGGTGCTGATCATGCCCGATGGCGGCTACCGGGGCATGAGTGATAAAGCAACCATGGATAAACTCAAAGACTTTGTGCGCGGTGGCGGAAAACTGATTGCTATCGAAAATGCCGTTTCCGTTTTGGCGGGTGCTGACTTTGGTATCAAAGCCAAAGAAGATAAAGAGAAAGCCGATGATAAAAATGAATACGCCAACCTGAAAAAATACGCTGACCGAGAAACGCAGTTTCTCAGTGGTACCATCCCCGGCGCTATCTATAAACTGGAAATGGATAATACCCACCCGCTCGCTTTTGGATACCCGGATTATTACTTTACCCTGAAGCAGGATGCAGGAGTATTTGATTTTCTCAAAGATGGCTGGAACGTAGGAGTGATGAAAAAAGATGCCTATGTAACCGGGTTCGCCGGCATAAAAGTAAAAAACAAACTGAAAGATGGCGTCGTCTTCGGCGTGCAGGATATGGGTAGCGGCAACCTGATCTATTTTGCCGAAGATCCCCTGTTCCGCAATTTCTGGGAAAACGGAAAATTGTTGTTCTCAAACGCGGTGTTTTTAGTAGGGCAGTGATTTAGTGGCAGCGATGGCGCGGGATCGTGCTTGCGTGAGGCGTGAGACGTGAGTCGTGAGTGTTGGATTTTGGTGAGAAGGTGAGAAGTGAGAAGTGAAAGGTGAGAGATTTTTAGTGAGGCGTGAGACGTGAGTCGTGAGTGTTGGATTTTGGTGAAAAGGTGAGAAGGTGAGAAGTGAAAGGTGAGGAATTTTTCGTGAGGCGTGAGACGTGAGTCGTGAGTGCATTGGCAAATGCTGACTACTCACGTCTCACGTCTGACGTCTCACGATAGCCCTTCCCGCCCCATTCTTTTTGTTAAACGGTCTGCTCAATCAATGAAGGAAAGTTATCTTCGGCCATACCAATCAAGACCAGCTATATGAAATTTCCTCTTAAAGCGTACGGCCTTCAGCATTTTGCATTCAGTCTGATGTTATTGGCCATGGGCCAGAAAGTAACCGCGCAAACGGCTCCTCCAGTGTTTACCAGCGCTGATATCTATACGCAAATAAAAAAATTGAATGTGCTGGGTAGTGTATTGTATGTGGCCGCACATCCCGATGATGAGAACAATGGTTTTCTTCCCTACCTCGCAAAAGAAAAATTATACCGTACCGGGTACCTGAGTTTAACCCGGGGTGATGGTGGGCAGAACCTTATCGGAAGTGAGCAGGGCATAGAACTGGGATTGATACGTACACAGGAATTACTGGAAGCACGGCGCATTGATGGTGCTGAACAGTTCTTTACCTCCGCCTATGAATTCGGGTACAGTAAGAATGCCAAAGAAGCATTGAGTATATGGAACAGGCGCCAGGTACTGGCTGATATGGTATGGGTGATCCGTAAATTTCAACCCGATATCCTTATCGCCAGGTTCCCGGCAGATGCAAGGGCTGGTCATGGTCATCACTGGGCCTCCGCCATTCTTGCCAATGAAGCATTTGTCGCGGCGGCGAGTGATACCAGTTTCCCTGAGCAGTTTCAAAAAGGAGTAAGACCCTGGCAGGCCAAACGAATTTTATGGAACGGCTTTAATTTTGGCGGTGTCAATAATGCAACCGGTCCATTGCGTATGGATGTTGGCGCTTTCGATCCCATGCTTGGCAAAAGTTCGGGAGAACTTGGCGGAGAAGCGAGGTCCATGCACAAGAGCCAGGGTGAGGGCCGGCCCAGACGAAGGGGCGAGATCATTGAGAGCTTTACCACTACCGGCGGTGATAGTGCCCGCGCGGATATCATGGAAGGTGTGGTAACCGACTGGACAAGGATCAGGGGTGCTGAATCCATACAGGCAAGGATAAATAATATCCTCCGCCTTTACAATTTTGAACACCCCGAATATTCGGTAGACAGCCTGGTGGAACTGTATAAGGCGTTAAATGTGCCGAATTATTTTGGTCTGTGGCCCCAACAGAAACTCGCTGAAATCAAGGACCTGATCATTAACTGCAGCGGCATTTTTGCCGAAGCCACAACACGCGAAGAATTTGTTTTAAAAAATGACACGGCCGCTGTCAGCTTATTTGTGAATAAAAGGAACAATGTACCGGTGATCCTGAAATCAGTGGCATTGGATTGGGTAAGGCAGGAAGTAACACAGGACTTACAGCTTAACCGTAACTATACGTATGAATTAAAAGAAGAAGTGCGCGAGCCTGCAATCAGCAATGCTACGCAGCCTTATTGGTTACAACAGCCACAGACACCGGGTAATTTTACGATCAGTAACCAATTACTGGTTGGTAAGGCATGGAATGATCCACGTTTCACGGCCAGTTTTTTATTCGGGATAGGGGGTATGGAATTTAAAGTAACGAGGCCCGTTCAATACAAGTTTGTAGATCCTGTTAAGGGAGAGGTATACCAGCCTTTTGTAATGATGCCGCATTTGTCTGTTTCTATGAGTCCTCATGTAGCCCTGCTCAATGTATTGACGGAATCGGGTAAGAGAACGACTGATTCCATCAATATCCACTATAAGGCAAATTTTACGCGTAAACAGGTGCCCACTACCGTTTATATTTTGCAGGATACGGTGAAACCTGTTTTCGTAAAAGAGTTGCGGGATTTTGAAAAGGAAAAAACATATACGACTACCGTGCCGCTGCATCCTTTTTACAATCCCGGTAAAGGTGAATACCTGGAATCTGCGATTCGTGTGAATGTAGATGGAAAGGATCATGTGCTTTCGCAATATTTTAAGTCCATTGAATATGATCATATCCCCAGCATCCATTTTTCCTTAAAGGACCGGATCAAATTTGTAAAGGAAGAAGTGCGCACAGTGGGCAGGCGCATCGGCTATTTGCCGGGTGCCGGCGACAGGCTTCCGGAAGCGCTTAGGGCAATGGGGTATGAGGTGACCACCCTTGGAGAATCTGATCTTACGGATGCCCGCCTGAAACAGTTTGATGCCATCGTGATTGGGATCCGTGCACACAATATTTACGAGTACCTGAGTGATAAAAACGATGTGCTGAACAATTATGTATTGAATGGGGGAAACCTCATCTCGCAATACATCAAAAACAATACGATCGGCGCTAAACGGGTGAAACTGGGGCCATACCCGTTTTCCATAGCCACCAATTCAAGGGTTTCGGAAGAAGACGCCCAGGTAAACTTCCTGCTGCCTGGCCATCCGGTACTGAATTATCCGAATAAAATTACAGAGGCGGATTTTGAAGGCTGGATACAGGAACGCAGCACTTACCAGGCCGACCAGGCAGATCCCCATTTTGAAATGCCGCTTGGTATGAACGATACCGGAGAAAAACAGGGCAATGGGAGTTTGATTACCGCGAAGTATGGAAAAGGTACATTTACATATGTTAGCCTTGTGTTGTTCCGGCAATTACCTGCGGGGGTACCTGGTGCATATCGTTTATTTGCCAATATTATCGCCTTAGCAAAAAATAATTAGTGCCATGCAGTCGCGAAGAAAGATAAGTGTATTCATGATATTGGTATTGGGTTTGGGGCTTGGCTTTCTCCTTAAGAATGTAAAGATCGGGCTCATCATCGGCCTTATGCTCGGCTTACTGGCAGGCGGATTGATGGGACGAAAAAAATAAACAGTGACAGTCTGTGAAATCTGTGGCAACAACATCAATGACTGAAAAAGAAAACATACCCTTGTTCAAATCCTGGCGGCACTGGTACATTTTTGTGATCGCAGTACTTGTGCTGCTGGTGATTTTTTTTGCCTGGTTCACTAAATATTTTTCATGAGTCAGCTTGATTGGATAGTACTCCTGGTTACGCTAACAGGCATCATTGCGTATGGCCTCTACAAGAGCCGTACGTCAAAGAACCTGGAAGGATACTTTCTTAGCGACCGAAGTATGCCCTGGTATCTCGTATTGCTCAGCATCATGGGTACACAAGCCAGTGCCATCACTTTTTTATCCGCACCCGGGCAGGCATTTACAGACGGAATGCGGTTTGTGCAATACTATTTTGGATTGCCTATAGCGATGGTGATTCTTTGTATTACGTTTGTGCCGCTGTTCAGGAAGGTGAAAGTGTTTACCGCCTACGAGTTTCTGGAACAGCGGTTTGACCTCAAGACCCGAACCTTCACTTCCTCCCTGTTTTTAATATCCAGAGGGTTGTCAACCGGCATTAGCATTTATGCGCCGTCAATTATTCTTTCTTCTTTACTTGGCTGGGATATTTTCTGGACCAATATCATGATGGGTGGCCTGCTCATTATTTATACAGTAACCGGTGGCGCCAAAGCTGTTGCCTATACGCAGCAGTTGCAGCTCCTGATTATTTTTATCGGGATGTTTATTGCCGGCTACCTTATTGTTCATTACCTGCCGGAAGGTGTTGGGTTTGCCGATGCATTGAAAGTAAGCGGGGCCTCCGGAAAACTGAATGTGATCACAACAGGTATTTCTGAGAAGGGCTTTGACTGGAAAGACAGGTATAACCTCATTAGCGGGGTAATCGGTGGCTTTTTCCTTGCGTTGTCTTATTTTGGAACCGACCAGTCGCAGGTGGGCCGTTACCTCACCGCAAAAAACAATACCGAAAGCCGTGTAGGCCTGCTGATGAATGGGTTGGTGAAAGTACCGATGCAGTTTTTAATATTGCTGCTTGGTGCTATGCTGTTTACTTTTTACCAGTTCAACAACGCACCCGTTTTTTTTAACAAAGCGGTAGCTGAACGGGCAAAGGAAACTCCTTACCGTGATACACTGGCCGGTATCGAGAGCCGGTTTAATGATCAGCAATCTGTACAGCAGCGCCTGAGCCGCACCTATATCATTGACAGCAGGGAGAATTACAAAGACAGCCTGCGCGAAGGTGCTGCGAAACTTTCCGGCATACAGAAAGAATACAAAACCGTATTGAAGAAAGCACTGCCCGCTGCAGACAACAGTGATACCAACTATATTTTTTTACGATTCGTGGTTGATTTTTTGCCAAAAGGGTTGATCGGTTTACTCATTGCCATCATTTTCCTTGCAGCATGGGGTTCCATAGCGGCTGCACTCAATTCACTGGCCTCATGTACCATGATAGATTTTCACCAACGCTTTAAAGGGCGGGTATATGACCGTAATGATAAGGCACAATGCGCGGAAGAATACCGTGTATCCAAGTATTATACGCTTGCCTGGGGCGTTTTCTCCGTGATCACCGCGGAATTTGCAACGGGTATGGGTAGTTTGATAGAGGCGGTTAACGTGCTGGGATCCTTATTTTATGGAGTGATACTGGGGATATTCCTGGTGGCGTTTTACATTAAGCGTGTTGGCGGTAATGCGGTCTTCATAGCCGCTATTCTTGGAGAACTTATTGTGATTGCATTTTTCTTCCTTGACAAATACAATATCATAGGCCTTGGATTTCTCTGGCTAAACGTGGTGGGTGCCTTAGCGGTAGTGTTACTGAGCCTGCTCTTACAACCTTTCTTTAAGAAACCCGCCCGGGTTGGTGCAGAACTGCAATAGCGGTAAAAGGCTTATCTTCCTTTGCAGTTACAAGTACCCTATGGCAAGAAAGTTTTCAACGGTAGATTGGGCAAAGGGCTCCAATATTTACGAAGTCAATATCAGGCAATACACGGAAGAAGGAAGTTTTGCTGCATTCAGTGAACACTTACCCCGACTGAAAGAAATGGGTGTTGAGATCATTTGGCTGATGCCCATTACGCCCATCAGCCTGCGCGAGCGCCAGGGTAAGCTGGGCAGTTATTATGCCTGCAGCAGTTATACAGAGATCAACCCCGAGTTTGGATCAATGGATGATTTTAAGCGCCTGGTAGAGTATGCCCATTCGCTGGGGATGAAACTGATCATCGACTGGGTAGCGAACCATACGGGTTGGGACCATCACTGGACTAGGGAGCATCCAAACTGGTATCTGCAGGATGCCAAAGGAAATTTTACCGAGAAAAATGGCTGGCATGATGTGATCGACCTGAACTTTGACTCGGTGGATATGCGCGAGGCGATGATCGCTGCAATGCAATACTGGGTGAGAGAATGTAACATAGACGGGTTCCGTTGCGATATGGCGCACCTGGTACCCCTCAATTTCTGGAATGCAGCCCGCACCCAATGCGATGCGCTGAAGCCTTTATTCTGGCTGGCTGAATGCGAGGTGGTGAGTTACCACGATGTATTTGATGCCAGCTATAGCTGGTGGTTCATGCACGTATCGGAAGACTATGCAAAAGGCAAAGAACCCTTGCAGACTATCCGCAATGTGTTGCATGCCTATTCTCAATACCCCGACGGCGCCATCAAATTGTTTTTCACTTCCAACCATGATGAGAACAGTTGGAATGGTACCGAATATGAAAAATATGGTGACGATGCGAAAGCCTGGGCCGTATTCATTCATACATGGCAGGGTATGCCATTGTTGTACAGCGGGCAGGAGAGCCCCAATAAAAAAAGATTGAAATTTTTTGATAAGGATATCATCGACTGGCAGGAGCCTCTGCAACTTGAAAATTTTTACCATACACTTCTTCAATTGCGAAGACGCAATATAGCCATCACGGAAGGGGAGACCTTTATCCTTCCCAGCGAATTTGACGACCAGTTGATCGCATTCATTCGAAGAAAAGGCGGGCAGGTGGTATTGGTGTTGCTGAATGTTTCCAAATATGATCGTGTGCGTATCCGCGTGCAGCACGACTGGCTGCAGGGCAAATTCAGGAGTCTTTTTTCATCCCTTAGTTTTCATTTCAACGGTGATGAAAACTTTGAACTGCAGAAAGGTGAGTATGTAGTCTACGAAAAGCAATCCGGCTAATCCGCCCATAAGTGACTCCCTCTGTGGCGTTCTCTGTATTCAGTGCCTCCGTAGTGAAGCCTTCGCTGGGTAAGTTGCGGAGGCTTTACTACAGAGGCACGGAACGCACGGAGTTGCATGGAGAGCTCACACGGTACTAACTGTATACCTAATGCAGGTGACTAAAAGAAAAGGGCGGCCAACAAATCGGCCGCCCTTTATTAATTTATCTGATCTTTTTAATCAACATCACTCAGGTCCAGCGGGTAAGGATAGGTATTCTCATAACCCGGGTAAATTCCTTCAATCTTTATCTTTCTTCCTTTGTTCTGGGATAAAATTCTGTCCAGGTCAGCCACCGTTTTGATCTCTTCATTGTCTACGCTGGTAATGATAAATCCTTCCTGCATGCGCGTTCTTTTCAGCAGACCATCACCAATCTTTTTCACAACCACACCACCAGCAATATTATTGGCACTGGCTGTTTTGCTGTCAACATTTGCCAGTTCTGCGCCCAGTTTCTGAAGCAGCCCCGTATTCTTCACCACATCTGTATTGCCTGCTTTGTTTTTGAGTGTAAGGTTGGCAATGGTTTCGCGGTTATTGCGCATATATGCAAGCGATATTTTGTCGCCCGGTTTGTAACGGGAAACCTGCTCCTGCAATTCAGGTCCTGATTTTACCGGCACACCGTTTATTTTGGTAACGATATCCCCTTTTTTCAGTCCGGCTGCGTACGCAGCACCCCCTTCCGGTACGCCCATTACAAATACACCTTCGCCGTCTCTATACGTTGCGCCAACTTCTTTTTCCAGTTGCTTTACCTGTTCTTCAGAAAGGTTTTCATTGGGGTAATTGATACCGATGTATGCCCGTTGCACCGCTCCAAATTTCACGATATCGGTAATTACTTTTTTTACAATGTTTACCGGAATGGCATAAGAGTATCCTGCATAGGAACCTGTAGGAGAAGCGATGGCCGAGTTAACGCCAATCAGTTCTCCATTGGTATTGATCAGGGCGCCGCCACTGTTACCCGGGTTAACCGCTGCATCTGTTTGTATGAATGATTCTATGGGACTTCCACTTTGCCTTGCATTGATTCCAATAGACCTTGATTTGGCGCTGATGATACCGGCGGTAACCGTTACATCCAGGTTAAGCGGATAGCCGATAGCCAGCACCCACTGTCCGAGTTTGGTATCATCACTGTTACCATACACCAGGTAGGGCAATCCTTTGCCTTCAATCTTGATCACCGCAAGGTCACTGCTTGCGTCATTGCCTATCACAGTTCCCTTGTATATTTTCTTATTGGCCAGGGTAACGGTAAGTTCATCGGCCCCGTCTACTACGTGGTTATTGGTAACGATATACCCGTCATCAGTAATCAATACACCACTACCACTGGCTCGCTGTTCGGGTATCATGCGCGGACCGCCGAATACGTCGCCAAAATCATCACCAAAAAGATCCGCGAAAGGGTTCCTTTGGCGCTGGCTGCCATTATTGCTTACCTGCCTTGCTTTGGTTTTGGTTTTGATATGCACCACCGCCGGCGTAGCGCTGGTAGCTGCCGGGGTAAAGTCAACTACCGGGCTGGCAGTATTGTTGTTGCCAAAAAAGCCCGCATAATTTACCGGCAGTTTACCCTGCTCCTGAATACCGGCGTATTGCTGTTCTTCAAATTTACCATATCCCCATACACTCAAAACTGCGGTGGTGGCACTGATAGCCACTACGGCGAAAATGTTCCTGAGATTCATATGCTTTCCTTTATTTAATGATTTAGTAGTAGCGCAAATTGTATGCCTTTCCGTTAACAAATAAACGAAGCTGTTCAATTGACAGGTCACACTGTTTGGCCATTTAACAAATATTTTACGACAAACATCGTACTTCGTTGATCCCTCTCGGCTAAAGTTAGTTTATAACCGGCAAAAGAGCAGGATACTTACATGAATGGGTTAAAGGGCCGCGAGAAAGGCCATAGTATCTATACCATCGGCATAATCGGTCAGTCGCGGGCTTTGCGTCTGTCCAAATGGGATATATCCATGACCCGTGACACATTGGATGTCTGAACTCTTACCCAGCAAAACATCCAGCAACTGCCTGTCATCGTAAAACGCATAATGTACCTGGCTTACGGGGGAGAACGGCGATTCATTTTCAGTGAGGATAACCGTATCATTGTTCATGTAGTATTTGTTACCCATGATCAGCAAAGCGAGATGGTAATCAAAATTGTTTTTGTATTTATGGTAGTCCATAAAATATTCATAGCTGCGCAGGGCATCCAGCAGTGGGATAAAGTCATACCCCTGCGGAACATACAGTTGGGTAACATTGCGGCAGCCCAGTCCAAAATATACCTGTATATCTGCCGCCAGCGCTTCCAGCTCTGCCTTTGTTTCGGTATTGTCCAGTACGGCTACAGAAGTACGGTTCTTTCGGATAATGTGTGGGTACTTGCCAAAATAATATTCAAAATACCGGCCCGAGTTATTGCTGCCGGTGGCTAAATAGGCATCGCATCCATTCAATCTTTCCGCAAACTGGATGGTTTCCCGCGTGGCCGGTTCCCATTCAAAGAGTTTCTCTGCCAGGTGCCGGGTAAGGATTTCATCTTTTGCCGACAGTTTTACCATCGCATTGTGCCCGCTGATGAATACACAAAGAAGATCATGAAAGCCCACCAGCGGAATGTTGCCGGCCATGACAATGCCAACCGTTTTAGGAGGTGTGGGGCTGACGGGAACGCCATAGTTAAGGGCCCAATTCTGCAATAATGTCGGTTGCAGAAACCTGCTTGCGATGTTTTCAGTTGACCGGTCAATAAATTCGGGTATGAACCAGGGGTTTTCACGGTAGGCCCTTTCTTTGGCCGCCAGCCAGTTTTCGTCAGAACCGCGCATGTATTCCCCCAGGGCAACCATTATTCCAATTCGTTGTTGTAAAGTCATCTGTCAACCGTATTTTTGGAACAGCAAATGTATCACTAACCCAACAAACCTATTTTCTATGGCAATTAAAATCACCGAAGAATGTATCAACTGCGGAGCCTGCGAGCCCGAATGTCCCAATAACGCTATCTACGAAGGCGGCGTGGAATGGTCCATTGCCGATGGAACCACTGTAAAAGGGAGCTTTACTTTGATGGATGGTACCCTGGTAGATGCCGACCAGCGCTTTGCACCGGTTAGTGTTGATACCTATTATATCACACCCAATAAATGCACGGAGTGCCAGGGTTTTCATGAAGAACCCCAGTGCGCCGCCGTATGCCCGGTTGATTGCTGTGTACCGGATGAAATGTACCGCGAGACAGTGGATGATCTGCTGGCTAAGAAGTCCAGAATGCACATATAATGCACACCGGGGTGTGCTAAACTTCCGGTGTTTTTACTTGCATAATTCAGGGAGGCTTGGTAACTTAGTATCAATTAATAGGAATATTAATAATTGTTGTCCTTAAAACGGCGACAACCTGTAACGGTGGGTGATATTTCCCGCTAACGTGAGGTGAAGAAATTAGTCTATTTCTTCACCTTTTTTTATGCCCTGAGACGAGCCATACGCAATGCTTTCGGGAACTTCTTTATGGTTCCCAATGACCAGTCCGTTTGCTCCTCCGGGCAAGTATCCAGTTTTCACGTTTCTCTTCACCTGCGTCGCTTCCCGTTCATTATATTTGTTGTTCAATAAAAAGGTATGAAAAAAAGAGTGGCATTGGTCACGGGTGGATTAAGTGGTGAGGCGCAGATAAGTTATAAAAGCGCGGTTACGGTGGGTAACAATGTGGATCGTGAAAAGTATGATGTCTATCGCATAGATATTAACCCGGAAGGATGGTGGTATGAGCCGGTGAATGGCGAAAAATCAAAAGTGAACAGGGACGATTTTTCTGTGATCGATAACGGTGAAAAAATAACCTTCGATGTGGTGCTGCTTTGCATCCATGGCACGCCGGGGGAAGATGGTAAGTTACAGGGATATTTTGATATGCTGCGGTTGCCCTATACCAGTTGTGATGCGGCAACATCGGCCCTTACTTTTAATAAGCGTTATACCGTAGCTGTTGCCGCATTTGGTGGTATTCATGTGGCACGCTCAATGCATCTTTTCAGGCATACGCCGGTTTCTCCGGACCAGGTATTGGAGAAACTGGCTCTGCCGGTATTTGTAAAACCCAATAACGGCGGCAGCAGCATAGGTATGAGCAAAGTGAATGAAGCCACTGAACTTGCTGCTGCCCTGGCAAAGGCATTTAAAGAGGATGACCAGGTACTGGTAGAAGAGTATATTGGCGGCAGGGAATTTACCATAGGCGTATTCAGGGATAAGCAGGGTATTACGGTATTGCCCATAACGGAAATCATTACCAAAAACGAATTTTTCGACTTTGAAGCCAAGTACCAGGGCAAAAGTGAAGAGATTACACCGGCCAAAATTGATGCAGGTATGCAGGAACAACTTGAATCTGCTACCCGGCATGTGTACGAGGTTTTGAATTGCCGGGGCGTGGTGCGAATCGACTTTATTTACAACACGGCTACCCGTCAGCCCTTTATGCTTGAAGTAAACACTGTACCGGGCCAGAGCGAGGCCAGTGTCATACCACAGCAGGTAAGGGCAAAAGGCTGGTCCTTAAAAGATTTTTATTCATCTATTATCGAACAGGCCTTTCAATGATTATCAAAAATGGGAAGTACGGAAATTTTGGAATTGCCTTACCTTCCCTTAAATTTCCCACTGCAAAATCTGAAAACATAAAATCCGTTGTCCCTTGTTTAAGTTCATAACATCCAAACCACTCTGGGTAAATATTCTGGCAGGACTGGGGATCATCATTGTGCTCACCTTCCTGTTCTTTCTGTCTTTGTCGTGGCTTACCGGCTATGGTAAATATGAGAAGATCCCTTCTGTAATGGGGCAGAATGTAACAGCCGCTACCAAAACCCTGGAAGACCGTGGCTTTGACGTGGTGATCCAGGATTCTGTTTATATAGACAGTGTTGCCAAGCAATCCATCGTAAGACAATCGCCCGAGGGCGATGCCATGGTAAAAGCCGGGCGAACGGTTTACCTTACTGTTAACCGTGCCATCGCACCTCAGGTGGAGATGCCCAACCTGCAGGGATTTTCGATTAAGAGTGCGGAGATGTACCTGCAGAGCATCGGTTTAAAACTGGGCTATGTAACTTTCAAACCGGATATCGCCCGCAATTCAGTGCTGGAACAATTATACAATGAGTCGCCTATCTTACCTGGCACAAAATTACCCATTGGTTCAGTGATCAGTTTTGTATTGGGAAGTGGTATGGGCGGCACGGAAATAAATGTACCGGATGTTACCGGTATGAGCCTTGACGAGGCGCGGGCTTTTCTATCACCTATGGGCATCAGTATTGGCTCTGTAGTGGCTATGGGTCCCGTCGGCGACTCCCTGACTGCCATCATCCGGCGCCAGTACCCCGAGCCGTTATCCGATTCACTTGATGCGGTGGGTGTGCGTGTGGCCAATAAAATGAAACCGGGTCAGAAAATGGATGTGCATATTGGCAGTAACTCGCCGGTAAAGGATACATTGTAGTGTATTATCTTTGTGCCAGTTTTATAAATACCCCTCTATGCAAACGATCACTGTTGAAGAACTTAAATCCAAAATTGACGCGGGTGAATCCCTGCACCTGGTAGATGTTCGCGAGCCGCATGAACATGCCGAATTCAATATTGGCGGCCTGCTGCTTCCGCTCGGAAAAGTACAGACAATGCAGGTTGATGAAATTGATGATTGGAAAGAAGACACTGTTTACCTGTATTGCCGCAGCGGCAACCGCAGCGGCCAGGCCTGCCTCATTCTGGAAACCATGGGATTTAAAAACGTGGTAAATGTAGCCGGCGGCATGCTGGCATGGCAGGAGAGAAACAAGTGAATATTGAATGTCGAATAGCGAATGTCAATTGTTTTTTCCTTCATTATTCGACATTCGATGTTCCCTGTTCGATATTATTATCCCTGTCTACAGCCTGATATTCACTCCCAGCATAAAATTCACGCCGGCCATAGGGTAGTACCCATTATCTGTAGTTAGCGTGTTGTTATAAATATAACTGTAGGTGTATCCATTGGGTTCATACAGTTTGTTGAAAATATTATTTACCTGCGCTGTAATCCGCCACTCGGGGAAGAGCACCTTTTTTAGTGTCCAGCGAAGGTGAATGTCCTCTGTAAAAAAGGCATTGAGTTTTCTTGATTCATTCTGGCTGTTGTCAAGGTATTGTTTGCTCACGTATTTACTCAGCAGGCTGAGCTCTATATTTTTTGCAGGCAAAAGGTTGATCGTAGCTGCCGCAACTATGGCAGGTGAGAAGGAGATATCAGTGTTGGTATGGGCCACGGCGTTTTGTCCGCCCGTATCATAATTGTCTACATATTCTGTAAATGCCCTGATCTTATTGCGGCTGAAAGTAAGATTGCCCGCAAGATTGACCCAATGGCTGAGGGTAGTGCCTGCCTGCAATTCAATGCCCAACCGGTAGCTTTTGGGTATGTTGATTCGCGTGTAGGAGCCTACATCATTGATCTGCCCTGTTAACACCAACTGGTTCAGGTAATTCATATAGTATACCGTGGCACCCAACTGGTACCGGGAAGTTTTTTTCTCAATACCCAGCTCAAGGTCCTGCAGTGTTTCATGCCTGGGTTGCGAAACGGGGCTTGCCTGGAAATCATCGCGGTTAGGCTCCTTGTTGCCGATTGCATAACTCAGGAATGCCTGCAAACCATTGCGGCTATACGTAATACCCGCTTTGGGATTGATAAAATTAAAGTTTCGTTGCACCAACAGCCCCGGACTGCCCTGAAAACCCTGCATTTCATGGTCCACCCGGCGGTATTGCAGGTCGGCAAAACTAAACCAGTTGGGTGCCAGTGTATGTTGCCATTTTGCATAGAGGTTCAGGTCTTTTTTTACCGCGGGATAATCATAGTAACGGTAATCTTTAGAAACCGTTCCGGTTTGCAGCCAGGGAATGTTGCCATAATGCTTGCCATCATACCTTGTCCAGCCGCCACCCAATACCCATTCATCACTGGCACCTTTGTACTGCAGCGATGCGATCTGTCCATAGAAATAATTATCCAGCCATCTTTGTCTCACCAGGTCAGTGCTTGTGATGGCTGTGCTGCCGAGCATCACATCCGGCAATCCGTATTTAGAAAATGTCTGGTCGCTTTTGTATTCTTCATAGTATCCCTTGCCCCTGGTAAGAAACGCTGCGGTATTGAATGACCAGCCGCCGCTGAATGAATGATTAAAGAATAACTGGTAGTGCGTTTGTGTATAGTTATCTGTTTGGTTGTCGTAAGGGCTGCCTGTTTTTTCTGTGCCCGCAGGATTGCTGCGGCGGTTGGTTGCCAGCATTGATTCCGGTACGCCATACCAGGCCTGGTAGGTTTTCTCTTTTCCTGAAAAAACATTTAGCCGGAGGGAAGATGTTTTATTGAGATAGGCGGCGCTTACATAAAATGATCGCAGGTCGCTCCTTGCACGTTCTATATAGCCATTACTGCTGATCCGGCTAAGTCTTGCATCAACGGTAAAATGGTCACTAAGTAATCCTGTGCCTGCTTTCAGGGTATTTTTCCAGGTTTGAAAGGAACCGTAGCTGTTATTGATTTCGCTGTAGGCCTTTTCATTGAATTCATTTGTGGCCAGGTTCAGCGTTGCACCAAAAGCACCCGCCCCGTTAGAGGAAGTGCCCACACCCCTTTGAATCTGTATACTGCTTACTGAAGAAGCGAAATCAGGAAGGTCAACAAAATAAGTTCCCAGGCTTTCAAAATCATTATAGGGTAATCCATTCAGCGTAACATTCACCCGGGTAGCGTCTGATCCGCGTATGCGGATTCCCGTATAACCCACACCGTTACCGGCATCAGAGTTCACCACAACGGAGGGTGTCTGGTTAAGCAGGAAGGGAATGTCCTGTCCGAGGTTATTTTTTTCAATGGCCGCTTTGCCCAGATTGGTTTTGGCGAAGGGCGCTTTGTCTGAGGCCCGCACGGATCTCACTTCCAGAGGCTCAAGGAAAAGCGGGGCAGGGGTTAATCGAATGGTGAGTGTAAGTCCGCCGGCGCCCAGCTTCAGCACCTGCGTGTAAGGTCGGTACCCCAGGCTGTTTACTTTCAATTCATGATCGCCGGTAGTTACGCGGCCAAAAAGGAAATTTCCTTTGTAATCCGTGAGTACCTGTTGCCCGGCAAGGCTTACGGTGGCACCTTCCAGGGGTGTTCGGCCATCTGAAACGGAACCTTTCACCAGGCTTCTGGCAGGTTGTGATAAGGCAATGAAACTGGTCAGTGCCAACAGTGATGTTCCCAAAAACTTTTGCATGTTTGCGGTTTAAAAGTTTGTAAATGGGAACAGGGAATAGCTAATGAGAGGGCAATAAACATGTACACCTTCCCTTCGCAGGAATTACCCTGTTCAGGTTCAACGGGTATTATCTCAGCCTCTCCAACCGTGTTACGCACAGCGGTCAGGAAGCACCCCGAGGAATGATCTGCTGCAAAAATAAGCAATTCAGTAATTCATTCCCAACTGTAACTTTAGCGCTGCGTTTTCGTTTAACAGAAAAATTACACTCTATGAAGCGTGTTTTACTGGCTTTTATACTTTGTTTGGGTATCGCAGATGCCTATTCCCAGAATGAAAAAAATGTGGTTGTTGATGCCAATGCAGAGGTAAGAAACATCAAAGGTTATTCGGCGATAGAAGTTTCCGGGGCCATTGACCTGTATATTTCGCAGGGCACAGAGGAAGGGGTGGCCATCAGTGCATCCTCCGACGAGATTAAACAAAGGATTAGGACAGAAATGCGAGGGAAGACTTTGCTGATCTATTTTGATGGCAAAGGCCTCAACTGGAAAAAATGGGGCAATCATAAAATGAAGGCCTATGTTACTTTTAAAAGCCTTGAACACCTGGAAGCGTCGGGCGCATGCAATGTGAGGGCCACGGAGCCAATCAAACAGTCGTCCTTTACGATGGAATTATCGGGGGCCAGTGATTTTACAGGCGAACTCGCTGTAGCGAAACTAAAAGTAGATGCATCGGGTGCATCCAATGCGAGGATTTCGGGCAGCGCTGATGAAGCCGTATTAGTGGCCAGCGGGGCCTGTAACCTGAGGGCTTACGAACTTCGTACAAATATCTGCAATACAGACGCCTCCGGGGCCTCGAATATCCGAGTTACGGTTGAAAAAGAATTGAATGCACAGGCCAGCGGCGGCAGTACCGTCTTTTTTAAGGGTAATGGCCTGATACGTGATATCAGTGCCAGCGGGGGCGCTTCTGTAAAGCGACGTGCTGAGGATTAACAAATTATATTTGGAAGCTAGCCCTCCCGCCCCTACTTTTGCACCCCATTACATCGCGAGGTAGAGCAGCGGTAGCTCGTCGGGCTCATAACCCGAAGGTCGGAGGTTCGATCCCTTCCCTCGCAACGGAAAAAGGCCCGATACGGGCCTTTTTTAATTAGTAATTAGTAATTGATAATTAATAATAAGCAGCAGCTTTTTCAATTATTAATTACTAATTATTAATTACTAATTTTCTTTCATGAAGTCCGGCTTTGTCAACATATTCGGCAGACCCAATGCGGGTAAAAGCACATTGCTGAATGCGCTTGTGGGGGAGAAGATGGCCATTGTGTCACACAAGGTGCAAACCACCCGGCACCGGATCAAAGCCTTTTTGAATAAGCCGGGCGAGTACCAGGTCATTTTTTCAGACACACCGGGCATCATAGACCCTAAGTATAAACTGCATGAGCGCATGATGGGCTCCGTAAAAAGTGCCCTTGAAGATGCCGATATTGCTTTACTGATCGTTGATGCCAATGAGGACCTTGCGGAAGCAGACGCCATTTTCCAGTCGCTGAAGCTAAGGGTACCCTGTATTGTTGTGTTGAATAAAATAGACCAGGCTGCCAATGGTAAGATAGCCCTAGCAGAAACATTCTTTGCGGGGAAAGCCTATTGCAAGCAACTGGTAAAGATTTCTGCCCTGCAAAAAGTTCATCTGAACAAATTGCTGGAAGCAATACTGGCGCTGTTACCGGAGGCAGATCCGTTCTATAGTGAAGACGATATGAGCGACCTGCCCACGAAATTTTTTGTGAGCGAGATGATACGGGAAAAGATTTACGATTTATTCGGAGATGAGATACCTTATCATACAACCGTAATGATCAATGAGTACAAGGATAAAGGCACACTGGTTAAGATACAGGCCGATATTATTGTAAACCGCGAAACACAGAAGGCGATCATCATTGGTGACAAGGGAAGTATGATCAAACAGGTGGGGGTTTCTGCCAGGGCCGATATTGAAAAGTTTATCGGGCAGAAAATTTTCCTGGAACTGTTTGTAAAAGTGCGGCCCAAATGGCGCGATAATGAATTACAATTAAAAGAATACGGATACCGTTAGGTTTATCTCCGCATTACTGGATACAATAACAGGCATGTTGGTGATTACCTATTTTCCTTTAAAGCAGGTTTTATGAGTTATACAGTTGCCATAGTAGGCAGACCCAATGTAGGCAAGAGTACTTTGTTCAATCGTTTCCTTGAGCAGCGTAAAGCGATTGTGGATGATATCAGCGGCGTAACGCGCGATCGTCAATATGGAGTTGCAGATTGGAACGGTAAGGTTTTTAACCTGATTGATACAGGTGGATTTGTACCCGCCAGCGACGATATTTTTGAAACAGAGATCCGCAAACAGGTTCGCATTGCCATCGATGAAGCGGATGCGATCATTTTTATGGTAGATGTGGCCACAGGCATTACCGACCTCGATGAAGCCATGGCTGACCTGCTCCGCCGCGGAAAAAAGCCTGTGTATGTGGTGGTGAATAAAGTAGACAATGGTACCCGTGAGTTGGAAGCAACTGAATTTTATTCCCTGGGGTTTAAAAATAATTTCTTTGTGAGTAGTATTTCCGGCAGTGGTACGGGTGACCTGCTCGATGCCATCACGGCAGAAATAGCTCCTGAACCGGATGATGAGCAGGCAGAGGCCAATGCGCTTCCCAAGATTGCCATCATTGGTCAGCCCAATGTGGGCAAATCTTCACTGCTCAATGCCCTGATCGGCCAGGACAGGACCATTGTTAGCGATATTTCGGGTACTACGCGCGATAGCATCCACACCCATTACAAACTGTACCAGAAAGAGTTTGTGTTGATTGATACGGCCGGTATCCGTAAAAAAAGCAAAGAGAAAGAGGACCTGGAATTCTATTCCATCATCCGTGCCATCCGTGCGATAGATGAGGCCGATGTATGCCTGATCGTACTGGATGCTGCCAAGGGAATCACTGCGCAGGATATCAGTATATTCAGCCTGGCAGCCCGCAAGGGGAAGGGTGTGGTGGTGCTGGTGAATAAGTGGGACCTGGTTGAAAAAGACACCAATACGGCACGCGATTACGAAAAGACCCTGAAACATAAGCTGGCCCCTTTCACGGATGTGCCGGTGCTGTTTATATCGGTGGTGGAAAAAACGCGCATCTTCAAGGCCATTGAACTGGCTTTGGAAGTGTATGATAACCGCCAGCGCAAAGTGCCAACCTCGCAGTTAAATGAGGTAATGCTGAAGGCTATAGAAGCCTACCATGCCCCCGTGGTAAGGGGACATTCTATAAAAATTAAATATGTAACCCAGCTACCTACCCAGGTGCCCTCTTTTGCGTTTTTCACCAATTTTCCAGACGATATCAAGATGCCATATAGGAATTATCTTGAAAACCAACTCAGAACCAGGTTTAAATTTACGGGGGTGCCCATACGCATATTTTTCAGAAAGAAATAAAAACTTCCCGTAAAATTTGCATAATTCGTGTCGGCGGCTATCTTTGCGGCGAACTTATAACTCAAAAAAACAAGTACAAATGAAAAAAGTATTCGCAATCTTAGCAGTAGCTGGTGTAATGGCTGCTTGTAACTCAGGTGAAAACAAAGAAAAAATGGCTGCTGACAGCGCAAGAATTGCTGACAGTACTGCTGCTGCAATGGCTGCTGACAGCGCTGCAAAAGCTGCTGCTGACACCACCAAAGCTGTTATGGATACCACCAAACACTAAAATGTAATTTAAGTACTCGTTACTTTATATTACTTCTTGCAAGAAGCTTCCTCCCGGTTTTACCGGGAGGATTTTTTTTATATGCCAGTTTTACATAATTCTTTCATTTATAGGTAATGGCATCAATATTGACTTACTTTGTCCCTACCCGCCTATGGTAACTGACTGCAGGCTACGTGACATTTTGACCCAAGTTTCATTCGTATGTTGAAAGAGAATCTATTTTTCCGTTCCGATGAGGATACTGATTTTATGCCTATCATTCCGATCAATGAGAATGAGAGCGAATTTGACAGGAATTTAGTGGTTCCGGATACATTGCCCATCCTTCCCCTTCGCAATACCGTTCTTTTTCCTGGTGTGGTACTGCCAATAACTGTTGGCAGGGACAAGAGCATCAAGGCGGTAAACGATGCATACAAAGCAGATAAACTGATTGGGGTGGTGGCACAGAAAGATGCTAATATAGAAGAACCTGAACCCAAAGATCTCTGCAGTATTGGCACGATCGCCAAAATCGTTAAGCTGATCAAAATGCCGGATGGAGGCACCACCATCATCATACAGGGAAAGAAACGTTTTGAGTTACTCGAACTCATCAGCGATGACCCTTATTTTAAGGCATCGATCCATTTGTTCCCTGATGATGAGATACCGGCCAATGAAGATTTCAATGCGTATGTAAGCACGATCAAGGACCTGGCTTCGCAGATCATTCAGTTGTCGCCCAATCTTCCTACAGAAGCATCCATCATTTTAAAAAATATTGAGAACCCTTCATTCCTGATCAATTTTGTAAGTAGTAACCTGAACAGCGAATTGTCGGAGAAGCAATCCCTGCTGGAAATAAATGATATACACCAGCGTGCAGAGCGCCTTATCTACGTGCTCCAGCGTGAACTTCAGTTTGCGGAGCTGAAAGACAAAGTGACCAATAAGACGCGCACCGAGATAGACAAACAGCAACGCGATTATTTTCTGCAGCAGCAGTTAAAAAGTATCAAGGATGAACTTGGTGGTGATACCAATGAACGCGAGATCGCCGACATGAAGAAAAAAGGCGAATCAAAAAAATGGCCCGAAGCTGCGAAGACCCTTTTTAAAAGCGGCGTTGAAAAACTGGAACGCATGCATCCAACCACTCCGGATTATTCCGTGGTGTATAATCACCTTGACCTGATGCTTGACCTGCCCTGGCAGGATTATACCGCCGACAATTATGATCTTAAGAATGCCAAAAAAGTACTGGATATAGATCATTATGGCATGGGTAAGATCAAGACCCGTATTCTCGAATACCTGGCCGTTCTGAAACTGAAAGGCGATATGAAAAGCCCGATACTTTGTTTTCTGGGCCCGCCCGGTATTGGTAAAACCTCACTGGGCAGATCCATAGCGCATGCCATCGGGAGAAAATATGTGCGTTTGAGTTTGGGTGGCCTCCATGATGAAAGCGAAATACGCGGCCACCGCAAAACCTATATTGGCGCTATGCCCGGCCGCATTGTTCAGAGTATCCGCAAATGCAAATCATCCAACCCGGTGATGATACTTGACGAGATTGACAAGATCGGCAGTGATTTCAGGGGCGATCCGTCTTCTGCCTTACTGGAAGTGCTGGACCCGGAACAAAACCATACGTTTTATGATAATTACCTTGAGCTGGAATATGATCTCAGTAAGGTATTATTCATAGCTACCGCCAACAATTTGCAGAACATACAACCGGCGTTGCGGGACAGGCTGGAGATCATTGACCTGAGCGGTTATGCAGTTGAGGAGAAGGTTGAAATAGCAAAAAGGCACCTGCTGCCCAAACAGAAAGAGGCACATGGATTGGGTAAGGTGAATTTCAAGATAGCAGACAGGGTATTGGAAAAAATCATTGAACAGTATACGCGTGAAAGCGGTGTTCGGGAGCTCGACAGGCAACTGGCTTCGATTATGCGCTACCAGGCAAAAGAGCTGGCTACCAAAAACAAGATCAAGCCTACGGTTACTTCGGCAGACGTGGAGCGGATACTGGGCCAGCATCGCTACAGCAATGAAATTTACAAAACGGCCAATATGCCCGGGGTGGCTGTGGGCCTCGCCTGGACCTATGTGGGCGGTGATATATTATTTATTGAAACGATTCTTGGTGATGGCAAGGGTGACCTCAAACTTACCGGCAATCTTGGCAATGTAATGAAGGAGAGCGCAACAACCGCCCTAAGTTACCTGCAGGCCAATGCCAAAAAACTGGGGGTTGACCCTGACGATTTTTCCAGGAGAAATATTCATGTGCATGTGCCCGAAGGAGCAGTACCCAAAGACGGGCCCAGCGCGGGAATTACCATGCTCACTTCGCTCACTTCTGCTTTCACCGGCAGAAAGGTGAAACCATTCCTGGCCATGACGGGTGAGATCACTTTACGTGGGCAGGTATTGCCGGTAGGAGGCATCAAGGAGAAAATACTGGCGGCCAAACGTTCGGGGCTAAAAGAGATCATCCTTTGCTGGCAGAATGAAAAAGATGTGAATGAGATTGATGGCAGTTTTATCAAAGGCGTACAGTTTCATTATGTAAAAACCATGCAGCAGGTGATTAAACTGGCACTGGTGTAAATGCTATATACATTTTTTAAAAATCCCCGCCTCACGCCGGGGATTTTTCATTTCATAGGCATTTTAACTGCGCCTTTACAGGTTTGCGGTAAAAAAAAGCGGGACACGATGCAATGACGAATGGTTAGGGCTTAGATTTGAGTCAGAATGCGGCAACTGTTCATTTTGATATTGGTAGTAGCCAGCGCCTGCGGTGCAGGCGCGCAGACCCTCGGGGGCAATGCTGTATTCAATTTTGTAACACAACCCAATACCGCGCAACTTTCCGCTTTGGGTGGTGTAAATGTTTCTGCTATCGGTAGTGATGTCGGGATGGTTTTTCATAACCCATCCTTACTGCGTGTGGGTATGCACAGGCAGGTGAATACTTCGTTTAATGCATTTGTGGCGGGCATTAAAAATTACAGTCTCACAACTGCTTACCATCATGGAGCTTCCGCCACCAATATTGCGGTGGGTGTGAATTACCTCAATTACGGTATGCTTACGCAAACAGATGCATCAGGTAATATACTCGGCAGTTTCCGGCCTGCAGATTATGTATTGCAGGTGATGGTATCAAAACAATACCACGAAAGATTTTACTATGGATTAACTATGAAGTATATACGGTCGGGCTATGGTCAATACAGCGCATCCGGACTTGCTTTTGATGCGGGGGTTAGCTATTATGATTCCGCCAGCCAGTTGCAGGTTAGCCTGGTGGCTAAAAATATGGGTACACAACTCAGTACCTATGACGGGACCCAAAATAAAGAAGAGTTACCGTTCGACCTTCAGGCCGGTATTACTAAAAGACTTGCTAAGGCACCGTTACAGTTTTCTCTTACCGCGCACCACCTGCAGCGGTTTAATATTTATTACAACGATACAACCTTTCGTTCATCAGAGGGTGAGTTGGGATACAATACCGCTCATACGCTGCAAAAAATATTTACGCATGTGGTATTATCGGCGCAGGTATTCCTGAGCGATAAACTGGAGCTGATGGCAGGATATAATTTTCAGCGCCGGCAGGACCTGAACGCTTACAATGTTACCAGCGGGCTTAATGGTTTTACGATGGGAACATCGATCTTACTGAAGAAACTTCATATCCGCTATGCCACCGGTGCGTACCAGAGCCACCTGTTTCACCAGTTGTCATTAAATTTGAATTGGGGAGGGGAGATGGGTACAAAATGAAAAGTGAGAAGTCAAAAGCCAAACGTTTTTTTTTGACTTTTGACCTCTCACTTGTTCTGAGGTGGATAATGGAATCTAACTTACCTGATCTGGAAATTGATATATACGAATGTTGAATCCCTGTTGTACTTTCTGCAGGTTGGGTTTTTGCTGATGGCCAGTACTACGCGGTCGGCTCCAACCGATTTTGCATCGGAAGCATAATGATAAATGGGATTAAAGACATCTGTCAGGTTTTCTATTTGACTGACTGAGAACTTTGATGCCTGCTGAATGATGTCCACGATATGATCATCATCCCCAAAAGGTGCCAGGCTGAGAAAATAGTCGGACCCCGCTGCCAGGGTTGTGTCGATGGTAATTTCCCTGATGAGTTCACTCTGTACAGATTCTTTTTGGCAGGATGGTAAAACACATAACAATGCCAACGCTGAAAAAGTAGAGAGTAAATATTTTTTCATGTTCATTTTGTAGTATGGATATGTGGATAGATACGTAGGGATTCCCCTGCGTTGCCCGGGTTTCTAAAATTGACGGGTTCGGCGTTTTTTTTCAACACTAAGTCACCAGGTGCCGAGGGAGCGACTGGCCAGTGCTGGCGATTGGGTTGTGTAAGGGATTACTGCTGTGGTGAAAAAGCTGAACGAAGCGTTGCCGTAAAAGTGTGCGACGCAACGAAGCTGCATAAAGAAACCCAGGTCAGCAACATAAAAAAACCGGGCATTATGCCCGGTCGGTTCTTTTTAAAATATTCGTCCCGTATCGGGCCGGTTGCCTGTGGGCCTCTTGGGCGGCGGCATCACGGCGCCTTTTTTCTTCTCAGGCAATACGGCAGGCGGTACCGGCAATTTTGGATCGGTCCTGCGCGGGTCTTTGGGTAGTTGCGATTCAGGAGGAATGATATCTTCAATGCGTATGTCTTTTGGCACATCATAATCATCTGACCTGCCCGTACCGGTTTCATCACTTTCAGCTCCCAGCATAGGTATATTGCCATTGATGTTATCCAGTTCGATATCATTGATCATCGCATCCGGTTTCACGAAACTCATTTTTAGGTCTATGCCGCAATTGGGATCGGCGGCGGCCTTGTTCATAAAATACGCCCATACCGGCATAGCCGCGCGTCCGCCTTCACCATTCTTGCTTTCTGTATTAAAACGGATGATGCGGTCATCTGCACCCACCCATCCACCGGCAAGCAGTTGTGGCGTGTAACCCAGAAACCAGGCATCGGCGTTGTCATTGGTGGTACCTGTTTTACCGGCCATAGCCATACCAGCGGGCGGGTCATACTGCCATATGCCGGCACCTGTGCCAAACTGAAGCACCCCTTCCATCATTTTCACAACCGAATAGGCGGTTACTTCACTGATCACTTCTTTGCGACGGGGCGTGAAAGTGGCCAGTACATTGCCATTCCTGTCCTCAATACGCGTTATGTACATGGGTTTGGCATTGAACCCCCTGCCGGGAAACATGCTGTATCCCTGCATCATCTCGAACAATGAAATTTCGGTTGCGCCTATGGCGATGGAAGGATATGGCTCCATTTTAGCCAGCAGATCGCATTTCCGTAAAAAATCAATGAACCGCCGGGCGCCGCGGCCACCATCTTCATCCATCTGTTTCATGATATATGCCGTTGCGCAGTTGCGCGATTTGGCAAGTGCCAGTCCCATGGGCATGGCTGCACCCGTGCAGGTTTTGGTGGTAGCGGGCACCATTCCATACTGGCCAAAACTCTGCTGGTTATCGTACACCGTGGTATTGGGTGTAAAGCCCGCTTCTTCAATGGCCAGGCTATACAGCAATGGTTTAATGGTAGAGCCTACCTGGCGTTTGGTATTTGGATTGGCATGATCATATTTGAATGTTTTGAAATCGATACCGCCCACCCATGCTTTGATCTGCCCGTCTAGCGGATCCATTACCATAAAGCCAGCCTGTAGCATCTGCTTATGGTATTTTATAGAATCGTAAGGTGTCATTACGGTATCCTTACCGCGCTTGTTGTTCCAGGCAAATACATGCATGGGTATTTTCTGGAAGAAGGTTTGTTTAATCTCCTCCTCTTCCAGGCCTTCTTTTTTCAGGTTGTGCCAGCGGTCGCTTTGTTTCATGGCGGCATCGAGAATATTCTCAAATCCTTTCCAGATCGTTCCCTTTCTTATGTTTTCCTGCCGGTCAAGCAGTTTCTGCATATAACTCATATGCTTTGCCACCGCTTCTTCTGCGTATACCTGCATGCGCGGGTTGATGGTGGTATAGATCCGTAAACCATCGCGGTAGAGGTTATAACTGTCGCCATTGTTCTTTGTATGCTCCTTGCACCATTTTTTCATTTCCTCCCCAAGTACCATTCGGAAATAAGGACCCAGGCCCGCTGTTTCATCCAGCTTTTTATAGTTGAGTTCAATGGGCTTTCTCTTTAGTGTGGCCGCCTCGCTTTCGGAAATATAATTCTTACTCACCATCCGGTTCAGCACCAGGTTGCGGCGGTCAAGCGCTCTTTTGGGATTCACCCTTGGGTTGTAAACACCCGGGCCATTCACCATGCCAATTAACACAGCGGCTTCTTCAACCGATATACGGTCCGGTTCTTTCTGAAAAAATGTTTTGGAAGCATTGCGGATCCCAAACACATTATCGCCAAATGCAACAGTATTGAGGTACAGGGTAAGTATCTCTTCTTTCGTAAAATTTCTTTCCAGTTTGATGGCAATGATGCCTTCTTTTAACTTCTGGATACTGCGAAGCAAAAAATTCTTGGTACTCCAGTTTTCCGTAAACAGATTTTTAGCGGTCTGCATGGTTATGGTACTGGCGCCGCCTTCACTACCCAGGTACATGAAGGCACGCGCAAGGGAGTATCCGTCAATGCCACTGTGCTCATAAAAACGTTTATCTTCTGTGGCAACCAGTGCGTCAAGGGCATGCTTACTGATGTCTTTATAATCTACATTGATGCGGTCCTCGATATAATATTTACCCATCAATGTACCATCCTGCGCATATACCTGGCTTGCCAAAGACGCGGTAGGATTTTCTATGTCTTCAAGATCGGGCATAGATCCCAGCCAACCCCAGTTGATCATTAATAGTAGCAGTATAAAAAAAACAAAACCACCGAGAAAGATGCGCCAGAATATTTTTACAGGTTTCGACATAACGAATTGGATAAGGAATTATCGGTTACACAGTATAAAACTAAAGAACAGTTGGTGCATTGCGCGTTAAAATTTATACGGAAATGCCTGCAGCAGGAAGTTACGGTAGCCTGTAAGGTCCTGGTTATTGATCAGCACATTCATATTGGGTTCACTGATGATCAGGAAACTGAATTTATCTGCCGCAAGCCAGGGTACGATACGTGATGCGGTTACGGGCCTGGTTTTATCAATATAGCCGATTGCATCCGATGCATTGGCAAAAGGGCCGAACATCAGGAGCTGGTACTGGTTATTGATTTTTCGGTTGTAGATAGCGATCTGCCTGTCGGAATACCTTTCCTGGTTAAAACGGTTAAAGGCATTGCGTGCCTCTGTTGCAAAAATGGGATCCACATTATCCAGTACCACCACTACATATTGTGTGTCGGCAGGGTTAAAGTTGAAAGTGTTATTGCTGATGATACTGGTTTTTGGCGCTTCCACCGCAATTTGTTTTGATACCAAAGTTTTTGGCACCATGTTCAGAGAATCTTTTTTGGCAATCGGCGGAGCATTTACCGTGTTCGTATTGCTCAGGTTCACCACTTCCTTGCCCACTGCTTTTATTTCTTTTGGCGGGGCCAGCAGGCTGTCAGGTCTTTTGGTGACCAGGCCAAGCGTGTTGGTATTGTTGAGGTCAACACCCCGGCCCGCTATGTCTTCGGGTCTGTCTACATTCAGGTTGGTGAGGTAATTTTCAATTTCTTTCCTGCGTTTCAGCACATCGATCATGGTGGTGGCTTTTTCGGCTAATTGCGAAATGCCAAACAGGCTCACGATATTCTCCAGCCGGTTGATAGCCGTGCTGTCGTCTTTTTGTTTGATGTAATAGATCGATTCAATATACAGCAGTTGCGGTGTCCAGTAGGAGTTGCCAAATTGTTTATCAGCCGCAAGTTTGGCTTCTTTGGCCTCGTTGAATTTGCCCTCGAGAAATAATCGGTAAATGGATTCGTAAGTGGCCTGGGCAGGATCGTTTTTCTTATCCAGCTTTACGGTATTTAACTGTGCCAAAAGCTTACCGCCTGGGAAAGAGCGCTGTAACTGCGCGGCAGCCGTGGCTGCTTTTTCCGGCTGGCCATTCTTTTTATACAGGTAGGCAAGGTTGTACAGCGCATCTTCCACTTCAGCACTTTCGGGGTAACGTTTTATCAGCTCCTCATAAACTTCAATTGCAGAAGGATAGTCTTCCAGCGTATTCTGGAACGCATCTGCATTAGCCAGCAGGGCCTTGATAATGGCCTGGTGTGAATTGCCCAACTGCTCTGAACTGAGCGGGATGTTTTTCATCAGTCCATCTATAGTCAGGTCTTCCGCATCTTTTTTTGCCGCTGCGCTCTGTGCATCAGGTGTTGGAGTATTAGTTACCAGTGACCTGTCAATAGCTGTCTGCCTTCGCCAGTTATCTATATTGGGCCTTGTACCCCAGCGCGATTTGAATTCTCCCAGTCCCCTTGATCTGAGAGACGCGTTCTGAAAATAAAACTCAGCGGATGGTTTGCCAAAAAGATCCACGGCTGCGGGCGCACCTCCGGGTATGGCAGCCAGCATCGGATCATTCGCGGCATCTTTCAGCCCTTTTTCTTTACGTAACTGGCGCAGTACTTTTTTTACCAGCTCGGTTCTCTCTTCAGGGGAAAGCGCAGCCAGTCTTTGAAGGCTGTCTTCTTTGCTCACCAGTGATTGGTTCACGCTGATTACCTGTAAGGCAGGCTTTCGTTCAAGCACTCTTTGCTGATCGGCTTCTTTGAGCAAAGCCGTTTGAATGCTGTCGTAAAAAGTATAGGAAGGAGAATAGGCTTTGCGTGTGTAGTTCAAATCGCCCAGCAATAAAAAGCTCAGTTGTTTTTGCAGTGGGTTGTCAACATTGAATTTGATACTTTTCAGCAGGAGATCCTGGGCGGCTGCATAATTGTTTCTTCTCAGTTCCAGCCGGGCCGCCGCATAGTAGATGATATCACGCTGTGTTTCGTACTTATCGCGCCGGGCCATCTTCAACAATTCATCAAGGTTCCGCTGCAGGGAGTTTTCCTGGTTGCCGCTGGCGAGGCCCACAACATTCAGCCTCGCATACACTTCCATCAGGGGGTCGGTGGTGTGCTGGATAGACCTTTCATACAGCGCAATCGCCTGCTTTTCGTTTTTGGCCAAAGCATAGAGTTGGGCTGCCAGGTATTCCCAGCGTGCTGTCTCCAACTTATTCTCAGCATTATCCAGCGCCTTTAGCAGGTGATCCGCCGCACTTTCATAATTCAGTTGTTTGTACATGAGATAAGCTGTCACTTCTTCGAGGTCCGCCCGAAGTCGTTCCGGGAAGTTCGGGTCCGTACGAATGATTTCAAGCAAGCTGGATGCCTCCACCAGTTCATCCTGTTCTATGTATGTTCTTGCCTGCCATAAAAAACTTTCATTGCGGCTGGGAGGGAAGCTGGTCATCTTTTTCCATAAGCTCCTGTTCTCCTGTGTGGCTATGGTAAAAACACCATTGGTATTGCTGGCATTGCTGCCTATCGGCAGATCGTAGCCGCCGTCCTTAGGCGCAAAAGCATAGTTGATATACTGGAAAACGGTAGTAGCTGAATCAAAGTCTTTTCGGTATAGGTATGCGCGCCCCATGAGCAGGTATAACTTGTCAACCCAGTCGCTGCGCAGGTCATGCAGTACAATTCCCGCTGTGGCTTTGTACAGAACGGTATCCATTTTATCGGCGTAGCTAGAATCCAGCTCGTAATTGTAGAAGGGAAGTAGCTGAGAATAATCGTCAACATGGGCAGCTTTGGCTTCGGCTATGGTGTTGTTGAGTATATTGTTGGCATTAAAATAATAATTGAACCGGCTGACGAGGTTATTGTAAAATTTCTTGGGTAATGTAAAACGGGTGTTGGCAGATTTTTCAGAGGGCAACGATCTTGACTCGTATTTTTTTGGCTTCTTTATTTCAAATGAAAGGCTGGGCTGGGAGCTGGCGGTAAAAGCTATCAGCACAAGTATCAAAGCACAGCAGGCGGAAACGGTAGCGCTACCGTATTGTCTTGAAGTCATCAGGTACATAAAAAGTGTTTAAAAATACAGTTATTTCTCCATTGGAACCCCCGGAAAAGAAGTTTGAGTAGTACCTTTAACCTGATTTAACAAAATGGCAAATCCCGAGTTCAACAATACACTTAGAAGGCTCCGTAACAGCTATCGGCTGGTGGTGATGAATGACGATACTTACGAGGAGGTGGTTACCTTCCGGTTATCGCGTCTCAGCGTCTATATAGGGTTAAGTACCGTATTCGTTTTGCTGGTGGGACTCACCATAGCCCTGATCGCGTTTTCCCCGCTGAAGTATTATATACCCGGCTATGGAACCCGGGAGAGCCGTACTGCGCTGCAGGTTCTGAAAATCCGGACTGATTCGCTGGAGAAAGCCATGCAGTATAAAGAGCAATACCTGGACGGGGTAAAAAAAGTACTCACGGGCAATACGCCTTCGCAACTGGATACAATACCTGTTGCAGTACCCAAGACAGAACCATCCAATGAGTGATCCATCCCAGGATAAACATTCCCCGAATACACTACTGATGCAGTATGCTTCACTGGCGGGGCAGCTTGCCGTGGGACTGCTGCTGATGGTATACCTGGGTAGTAAGCTGGACAACTGGGTAAGGCCCGGTATTCCTGTATTCATTTGGTTATTACCTTTATTTTTAGTGATTGGTATGATCGTCAAAGTGATCCGGGATACTTCAAAAAAATGATATGCAGAAAAACTATAAGCAATTAACACGGCCACTCGTAATCCTGTACGTTATCACCTCTGCGATACTGGTTGTTTTCCGGGCTAAGTTCAGGGATCGGGGCATTGAACCGGATGTGGTGCTTATTGGCAACCTGCTCCTGTTTGTTGTAACGATGGCCAATCTTTATTTCCAGCTAAAGAGCCTTGGCAGTCCCAATCCCAATGCGGTAATACGGGGCGTGATGGCGGCCACATTTATCAAGTTATTTATCCTGGCTGCAGCGGTGATCATTTACCTGCTGGCAGCGGGTGAAAGCAGGAATGTGAACGGGGTATTTGTGAGCATGGGTTTGTATATTGTCTACACCTGGATGGAAGTACGTATTTCTTTACGGATGAACCCTAAAAAATAATGGCGGTATCAGAACATCCCATGCAGGCGCTCTCAAAATTCCTGCCCGACGGAAGTTTTGAACACGTGGTCCATTACCTCCATCATTACAAAGTGCATCTTACCATTACTAAGGAAAGAAAATCGGTTCTGGGCGATTACCGTCACTCAGGCGGAGCTGGTAACCATCGCATCAGTGTGAATGGCAATCTTAATAAATATGAGTTCCTCATTACACTGCTGCATGAACTGGCCCACCTGCTCACCTTTGAAAACCATAAAAACCGGGTAGAGGCACATGGTAAGGAATGGAAAACGCAATACAGCGCGCTGCTGGTAGATTTTGTGCAGCTGAAAATTTTTCCGCCAGACATACAGAAAGCATTGCGCCGATCCATCATCAACCCCTCTGCCACTGCCAATGGAGAAACCGATCTGCTGCTGGTATTACGCCATTACGACCTGCACAAAAAAGAGGGATTTATTCCCGTGAATGACGTGCCGGAAGGGGCCCTGTTTGCGATGGACAATGGCAAGGTCTTCCGGAAAGGTGCGAGGAGAAGAAAACGTTTCGAATGCATTGAGCTGAAGACCGGGTTGCATTATACATTCAGTCCCGTTACGGAAGTAAAATTGGTATCCTAGCCATCAGTATCACCTCCATACTTTGCCAATTATCCGGAGAAATCGTTTCAGCCCGGGTATAGTGCCGGGTCGTTATCGGCTTATTTGCAGCGGTCAGAATAGTAAATTCAATTAGCGAATTTGAGCGCATAAAGTTTTACATTTATCAAAACGACTGCATGAAAAAGTTATTACTGATCGGTACGTTACTGTTTGTTTCCCTTCAGGTTATCACCGCGCAAACTGCGATGAAAGAAAATCCCATGTTGAGGCATGTTGTTTTGTTCAAATTCAAAGACAATACGGTGCCAGCCGATGTTAAAAAAATCGAAGATGCATTCCGTGCATTGCCTGGGAAAATTTCCGAAATTAAGGGTTTTGAATGGGGGGTAAACAATAGCCCGGAAAAACTAAACCAGGGATTAACGCATTGTTTTTTCCTTACGTTCCATTCGGAAAAAGACCGGGATGCCTACCTGGTACACCCTGCGCACAAAGCTTTTGTAGATGTTATATCACCCTTCTTTGACAAAGCCACGGTGCTGGATTATTGGGCTCATAGGTAAGTACGAAGTTTGAAGTACGAAATACGAAGTATTTGGAATGGTGATCGCACGGAGCCAATAATCAAATCAATCGTGATTCAAAGTTTGTACTTCGTATTTCGTACTTGCAAACTGCAAACAGTGCGGGCTAGGCAACCGCTTTTTTCACCAGGGCCGCAGCTTCGCTTAGCAGAATGGCAGATTGTACTTTAAGTCCGCTTTCATCAATTAATTTCTTGGCTTCAACCGCATTGGTTCCCTGGAGGCGAACAATAATGGGGATGTTGATATTTCCCAGCTTGTTAAATGCTTCTATTACACCTGCCGCAACCCGGTCGCAGCGTACAATTCCGCCGAAAATATTAATGAGAATGGCTTTTACGTTGGGATCTTTCAGGATGATACGGAAACCGGCTTCCACCGTCTGCGCATTGGCTGAACCACCCACATCCAGGAAGTTGGCCGGTTCTCCACCGCTTAGCTTGATCATGTCCATGGTAGCCATGGCAAGCCCCGCTCCGTTTACCATGCACCCTACATTGCCATCCAGCTTTACAAAATTCAGGTTGTACTGTCCCGCTTCCACTTCGGTAGGATCCTCTTCCGTCACATCCCGCAGGGCAGCGATATCCGCATGACGCATCAGGGCATTGTCGTCTACATTCATCTTGCAGTCAACCGCAATGATCTTATCATCACTGGTTTTGAACAGCGGGTTGATCTCCAGCATGCTGCAGTCAAGGCCCACATAAGCATTGTAGAGGTTGGTTACAAATTTTACACAGTTCTTGAACGATTCACCGCTAAGCCCCAGGTTGAACGCAATTTTCCTTGCCTGGAAACCCTGCAAACCGCCACCGGGGTGTACCCATTCCTTGAAAATTTTATCCGGGGTATTGTGTGCCACTTCTTCAATATCCATTCCGCCTTCGGTGCTGTACATCACTACGTTCATGCCCTTTGCGCGGTCAAGTAAAATAGAGAGGTAAAATTCTTTTACCGGGTTTGGACCGGGATAGTATACATCCTGGGCAAGCAGAATTTTGTTAACTTTTTTGCCCGCCGCGCCGGTCTGTATGGTTACCAGGGTGCCGCCAAGTATATTTTTAGCGATATTGGTTACATCTTCCAGGCTTTTTCCCACTGCCACGCCACGCTGCTCGCTTCCATTGATCTTACCTTTTCCGCGACCACCCGCATGGATCTGGGCCTTGATGACGGCAAAATTATTGCCGGATTGGGTCTTGATCTGCCGGTAGGCTTCCTCGGCTGCCATCACTGTGTCAACAGCGATGCCTTCCTGTACGGGGACATTGTATTTTTTCAGTAATTCCTTAGCTTGGTATTCATGAAGGTTCATGTGTAGAAAGATTTTGGCGAAGATAAGCCAAACCCGTATTCAGAATTAGCCGTTATTTATTGTTGTTATAACATTAATTCTACTAATTTTACAGACTATCAATTATTTCATTATTAAAAAAACGTATATGAAAAAAACTATCCTGGCTGTAATGGGTGCAGCGTTAATGACAGGTTTGTCGTCTTTTGGACCCGGCACAGAAAAGAAGCAAAGCACTTCACTTACAGTTGACACGCAGAAAAGCCGTGTAGATTGGGTGGCTTCCAAGAAAAACGACTTCCACACTGGTTTTTTCCCTATTAAAAGCGGGCAGATCAATGTAGATGGCGGTAAGATCACTGGTGGAAAATTTGTGCTTGACCTTGCCAACCTCAAAGTAACTGACGGCGCGGGTGATGGCTTAACCGGCCACCTGAAAAGAGCGGACTTTTTTGATGTTGAAAAATTCAATGAAGCAGTTTACGAGATCACTTCGGTAAATTATACCAGTGATGCCACCGCGGAGATTTCCGGTAACCTTACTTTGAAAGGCGCTACTTTCCCTGTTAAGATCAATGCGAACATCCGCAGCATTGATCCTGCGAAAGGCGTTTTCGCGCAATCTTTCGTAAGCCTTGACAGGACACTGTTAGGTATCAACTACGGCATAGGCAACGTATCAAAGGATGTACAGCTGGCTATCCACTTGTTCGCTAAATAATTATCGCAATAGTTTTTGTTACTGAGGCACTGGTTTTTACCGGTGCCTTTTTTTTCAGCGCTAAGCCGCCAGGGCGCAAAGTTTTGCAAGGTATCCCCGCGCTCCTCCGCGCCTTCGCGTCTTTGCGGTGAAAAAAAACCGCGTTTGAGTTTATGCCGATTTGTATCTTTCCTGCTAAATTTTTACCATGCCAGGAATCGAACT
The DNA here is from genome assembly GCA_031424835.1 of Chitinophagaceae bacterium. GTDB lineage: Bacteria > Bacteroidota > Bacteroidia > Chitinophagales > Chitinophagaceae > Sediminibacterium. Next base: position 12,791 of record JANPIE010000140.1, on the reverse strand, counting down.
CTCATCCATCCAACCCAAAGAAATTATTACCGGCTACGAAGCGCGCTTTATTCATACCCCTAACATGACATTTTCATATGTTACTGTAAAAGCCGGTGCCGCGTTGCCCGAGCATTCCCACCCGCACGAGCAGGTATCGCATGTGCTGGAAGGTGAATTTCAACTTACACTTGATGGAGAACCTTTGCGTTTTGGTCCGGGTACCGTAGTCGTAATCCCTTCAAACATGAAACATGCGGGGCTGGCTATAACAGACTGTACAATACTGGATGTTTTTACACCGGTGAGAGAAGATTACCGGGCGATGTGAACAGATGAGCAGGGATAGGGAACATGGAACAGATGAACCGAAGAAGAACAGGAAGTTTCCTTGTTCTCCTGTTCCTTGCTCCCTGTACCTGGTTCCATTGTTCCTTGCTCCATTGTCCCCTTTTCTACTGTTCCTTTTTCATCTTCCTGATCTCTTCCGTCAGTTTCGGAACTACCTCAAATGCGTCGCCTACAATGCCGTAGTCGGCGGCTTTGAAGAAGGGGGATTCCGGATCTTTGTTGATGACCACGATGATTTTGCTGCGGTTAACACCGGCCAGGTGTTGTATGGCACCGGAAATACCGATGGCTATGTATAAATTAGGAGCTACCTGTATACCGGTTTGTCCCACATGCTCATGGTGCGGGCGCCAGTTGGCATCGGCAACGGGGCGGCTGCAGGCGGTGGCAGCATGTAATTCTTTGGCGAGATCCAGCAGGATGCCCCAGTTTTCGGGTCCTTTTAAACCGCGGCCCCCGCTCACTACGATATCTGCTTCGGTTAAAGGCACTTCGCCACTCACTTTATTGACTGCGGTGATCTTTACTTTGGGTGCATCCACATTAACCTGTAACGCCACCACTTCCGCGGTTCCTTCGCCGGTAATAACCTGGTAGCTATTTGGATTGAGGGAGATAATTTTTACGGGACTGTTGATGCTGATATTTGCAAACGCTTTACCCGAAAAAACGGTTTTGCGAACCACAAAACCGTTCGCGGTATCCGGCAGGGCAGAGGCGCCCGCTACGATACCTGCTTTCAGCCTGGCAGCCACTCTTGCAGCAACAGCCTTGCCTGTCTGGTTATGCGAGAACACCACTACGTTGGCGCCCGTTGCTGTTACAGCTTCCGCAATAACTTTTGTATACACCTGCGCATCCACATGGTTGAGTGTTTCATTGGACACCTGGTGCACTTTTTTTACACCATACTTGCCCAGTGCTGCAAGATCATCATTTACGGTGCCCAGCAATAAAGCTTCTGCACTGGTACCCAACTGCTCTGCGATTTTCGCACCGTAGCTCAACGCTTCGAAAGAAGATTTCTTGATATGAGATTCCGTTTGATCTACAAATATTAATACCATGGGTAATTTTTAAAATTTGAAATTGAACCATACATTTAAAAACCAATAACAACCCCAAACCCCAAACCGTTATATCGCTTTCGCTTCTTCATGCAATAGCCTCACCAACTCCCCAACATTATCCGGGCTTACCAGTTTTACACCGGCTTTGGGTGCAGGCAGTTCATAGCTTACTATACTGGTAAGCGCCTCTACTGCTGCAGGCTCTACAACTTTTAGTGGTTTGGTACGGGCCGCCATGATACCCCGCATGTTGGGAATGCGTTGTTCGGCCACACCTTTCTGGCAGCTAACTACCAGTGGGAGGGCAACTTCGGCCACTTCTTCTCCGCCTTCTATCTCCCGGGTAACCGTAGCCGTTGTTCCGGCGAGCTCGAGTTTGGTGGCCAGTGATATATACGGTGCATCCACCAATTCAGAAACCATACCTCCAATGGATGATCCGTTGTAATCGATGGTTTCTTTGCCGGTTAGTACAAGGTCATATCCACCCTGCTTTGCAATTTCAGCAATCTGTGCAGCTATGTAATAACTGTCGTTATTGTCAGCGTTTACGCGGATGGCTTCATCACCACCAAGTGCCAGTGCCTTGCGAATGATGGGATCACAATCAGGCAGTCCCACGGTAACCAGGTGCAACACAATAGAAGCATCTTTTTCCTTCAGCTCAATAGCGCGAACCAGTGCATACCATTCATCATAGGGGTTAATGATCCACTGTACACCCGCTTCATCAAATTTGGTATTGCCGTTGGTAAATGCAATCCTTGAAGTAGTATCAGGTGTTTTACTAATACAGACTAAAATTTTCATAGAGATCCGTTTAAATTGGTTGCATAAACAACCATTGCAAATATAAGAAGGATTTGGAAGCGGCAAAGGTTGGGGTTTATTTTTTAGAAAAGAAAAATTGTTGGGAGATAGTGGCATAGTCGATGGTCCATAGTCCATGGTGATAGTCCATGGTCAATAGTCATAGTGGCACTGTGCTACTATATAGTCTCTGCCATGGACCATGGACTATCGGCTATGGTCCATGGTCCATGCATCCAGAAACCCTACCTTCGCCATATGGACAGGATCGAAAAAATCCGCGAATTCTTGCAGGCTACTCCATCGGATAATTTCCTTCGGCACGCGCTGGCGCTGGAGTATATAAAAACAGGAGAAGATGCCCGTGCCCGCGAGCTTTTCGAAGCCATCCTGCACGCATCGCCGGATTATGTGGGTTCCTACTATCACCTGGCCAAATTGCTGGAAAAAATGGACCAACATGCGCTTGCCATCGAATGGTATGAAAAAGGCATGGCTGCAGCTAAAAAAGCCGGCGATAATCATTCTTATAACGAACTGCAGGGCGCCTATGAGGACCTTGTGTATTAGGGTTGACCTGGTTAAAGGGGTTAGAAAGGGTTAAAGTAGTTGAAGGGGTTAAAAGGGGGGAGTTTAAAAATGGCATAGGTCTTTTTGGCATTTTTCGCCCTGGTAGTTTTACTCTTTAGTGGCTATAATTACTTACAAATCCCAAACCCCATTCCCCGGCTAAAACCATTTAACTACTTTAACTACTTTAACCCTTTTAACAGTTTTATACCTTCAAACCCCACCCACCCCTCACATGACAACCACTTCACGATATGATGTAAAAAAATACAAAACACCTACCGGTACACAACTCAATTGCAAGGGATGGATACAGGAAGCCGCATTGCGAATGCTGCTGAATAACCTGGATCCGGAAGTGGCGGAAAGGCCCGATGAACTGATTGTGTATGGCGGAAGGGGAAAAGCCGCAAGAAATTTTGAAAGTCTCGATCTTATCATCAAAGCTTTAAAGGACCTCGAAGATGATGAAACCCTGCTGATACAAAGTGGTAAGCCAGTTGGCATGATGAAAACGCATAAAGATGCCCCGCGGGTACTTCTCTCCAATTCGCAACTGGTTCCCAACTGGGCCAACTGGGCGCATTTTTCCGAGCTTGAGAAAAAAGGCCTGATGATGTATGGACAGATGACGGCGGGTAGCTGGATATATATAGGCTCGCAGGGAATTGTACAGGGAACATTTGAAACTTTTGCCGCGGTGGCCGATAAACATTTTGGCGGTTCACTCAAAGGAACGGTTAGTGTTACGGCAGGACTTGGTGGTATGGGTGGCGCGCAGCCATTGGCAGTGACCATGAATGACGGAGTTTGCCTGGTAGCAGAAGTAGAAGAATGGCGGATTGATAAGCGCATGGAAACAAAATACCTCGATGTAAAATACGCGTCAATTGATGAAGCCATCGACAGGGCGGTAGCAGCCAGGTCAAATAATGAAACACTCAGCATCGGGGTACTGTGCAACGCTGTTCATTTGTTAGAGCGACTGCTTGCAAGGGATATTCCTGTTGATGTGTTAACTGACCAGACTTCTGCGCATGACCCGCTTATCGGGTATGTGCCACACACTTTATCAAATGAGGAAGCAAATGTATTGCGTGAACAAAATCCTGAACAATACATCCAACTGAGTTATGACAGCATGAAGCTTCATGTACAACTTATGCTTCAGTTGCAGGCAAAAGGCGCCATCACTTTTGATTACGGCAATAATATCCGCGCACGTGCATTGGAACATGGACTGGAGGGTGCATTCGGTTTCCCCGGTTTTGTGCCTGCTTACATCCGTCCGCTGTTCTGCGAAGGAAAAGGTCCCTTTAGGTGGGCGGCATTAAGTGGTGATCCCGCAGATATTGCCGTTACTGATGAATTGATCATAAAAATGTTTCCCGGCAATGCGAGTTTACAGCGCTGGATGAAAATGGCGAAGGAACGAATCGCTTTCCAGGGCTTGCCCGCGCGTATCTGCTGGCTCGGACAAGGCGAACGCGAAATGGCAGGACTGGCTTTCAATGAACTCGTGCGCACAGGCAAAGTAAAAGCGCCTATCGTAATTGGTCGCGACCACCTGGATACCGGTTCGGTAGCATCCCCCAATCGTGAAACAGAAGCGATGCTGGATGGATCCGATGCCGTTGCGGACTGGCCGGTATTAAATGCGTTGATGAACACAGCAGGTGGCGCCAGTTGGGTAAGCCTTCATCATGGTGGGGGAGTAGGGATGGGTTACAGCATTCATGCCGGCATGGTCATCGTTGCGGATGGAACTTCAGACGCTGCCAGGCGCCTGGCCCGTGTGCTGACAAATGATCCCGGCATTGGGGTGATCCGTCATGCGGATGCGGGATATGATATTGCCAAAGACACCATGCGAAAACATAATTTATCAATAAGGGACAGGCTGGCCTGAACCAAAGCAGATGCCCCGGAGCGATGCTGATGCAACAGGCGCCATTAATTCTGCTATTTTGCGCAACGTTGCGACAGTAACCTGTGTCAGCAGCAAAACAAGGGCTATGAGTAGAGTCGGCATTTTTATATCCATCGCCTTACTTGCCCTCGCATGTAGCAGGGATACAGCGGATATTGCCTCAACCGGCGGGCCGAGGCTCATAAAAATACTTGCAGGTGGCAATATATCCAGTGAATTCAGTTATGACAGGGAAGGTCGGCTTGTCAAAAGGACCAGCTATTTGTCATCCGGTGTCATAGGCTCCGAATCTACCGGTTATTACGATTCAGGCCGGTTGGTTAAAGTTGAAAATGCTTTCAATATTGGTTCTTCTATGACGGCTGTGACCATGGATAGGGGTTATTCAACTATGTTCTACGACCGCGATAACAGGCTGGTGGAGACAAGAAACTATCGCCTTGTAGCTGGCACTTCCCTTTACGTAAGCCGTGCGGTGCCCGAATACGACGCAAAAGGCCGTACAATATCCGTTACGTTATATGACCCCAATAACAGCACATTGTATAGCAGGAATACATACCAATACAATGCATCAGGCAATGTTATTGTGGAAGAATTTTTTCAGGCCAGCGCAGGCATTTCCGGTCCCAGTACACGAAGGGAGTATGCGTATGATGGTTTTAAGAATCCATACATGGGACATTGGGTGATGCCATTCTCGGTCAATGCCAACAACATCACAAAAATCACCGCTACAAATTATCTAGGTGCCCCCGGCATCACTGCCCCCTCAACCGGCACCACGCTCATCTCCATCAAGACTTACAACAGCGATGGCTACCCTGTGCTGGTAACTGAGAATGGAGTAGATTATGTGTATGAGTACAAATAAAAATTTCGAATGTCTAACAGGGAATATTGAAAGATGAAGTGTTGGTAACTGGCCGCTTTGCTGTGGCGACAGGATCATGACTAGAAAATTCGGGGTATACCCATATCGGAAAATGCCCTGTGGCTCTCTGTGCATGCTGCGACTTTGTGGTGAAGCCTTTGCACATGATAGAACCGAAGGCTTCACCAGAAAGGCACCGAGCCCACAGAACTACACAGAGTGATCCCCGCTGAATTTTTAATATAAGTTGCGGTGGTTCGGCTACAATACCTAATTCTTTTTTCGTTATTCTAGTGTTCAATATTCGATATTCCTCAGCTTCCTCTCGACCCACCCGTTTTAATAGGTTTCTTAGAAGGTCCTGCCGCTTTGGAGCCGGGTTTGGCGATGAATTTGGAATTACTTCCCATCATGCCGCCTTTGCTGTTTTTGCCGCCCTTGCCGTTGTTCTTATTGTTTACTGGTAATGACATAACATGGTTTTTTTAAGGGTGTTAAGGTACACATTTTTTTATTTTTCTTCAATTTGGGGAGTGGTGGAAAGGAATTTTTCACCGCGAAGGCGCGAGCTCGCAAGGGTCCGCGAAGTGTATTGGCCGAGCTGTTTTTTTTAGCGTGCATTTGCGCCCTGGCGTCTTTGCGGTAAATGAATGCCTATCTTAGCCATACAACTAACATGCTATGGGAAAAACCAGGCTCGAGGCTTTTAGTGATGGCGTAATGGCCATCATCATTACTATCATGGTTCTTGAATTGAAAGTGCCTCATGGAGCAGATCCCGGGGCGCTGAAGCCATTGCTACCGGTATTTCTCAGTTATGTATTGAGTTTTCTCAACGTTGGTATTTACTGGAACAACCACCACCATCTTTTTCATGCCGTTCATAAGATCAACGGCAAAGTAATGTGGGCGAATACACACCTGCTTTTCTGGTTGTCGCTCATGCCCTTTACTACGGGTTGGATGGGCGAGAACCATTTCGCCCCCTGGCCCACAGGTTTATTTGGGTTCGTATTGCTGATGGCGGGCATCGCCTATTTTATCCTGGTTCGGGCGCTGGTTGGATTGCATGGCAAAGAATCCACACTGGGAAGGGCAGTGGGAATAGATATAAAAGGCATCCTTTCCGTGGTCGGATATGTGGTGGGAGTGGCGTTTGCCGCCCTCAATAGCTGGATCAGCCTTGCTATATACACCCTGGTAACGCTCATTTGGTTTATTCCCGATAAAAGAATTGAAAAGAAAATAGAAGAAGAAATCCGAACGCTCAATCTCTGAAGGGGTGGGTACCCTTGCTGATTCATTTCAAAGTGAAATATTTCCATTCTTAATAGGCAGCAGGGTCCACCAAAAAGAAATCCCCATCATTGGGTCATAGCACAAGAGGGTGTCATAAGGTTTGTTATGCAGTTAATAAAGGCCGGTGTTATTATTCAATTCTCTTCATCAACTCATCATCTATTTTCCGGAACAAATGATAGGGCTTGTAAACCCGCCATTCGGGTAATGCCATGAGTTCGATAAAATAATGCAGTTTTTTCTTTTTAAAATCCTGTTGCGTTTGCTCCGGCATGTCAAGGGCCACTATCCAGCCATTCTCCTCGCTCACATCATCATACCATTCCTGGTAGTATTCTTTATCGCTGCTGTGAAAATTGAGTACGTTCTCCGCGATCAGTATGTATTTGTAAATGCCCTGCTTATAGAGCAGGTCCATCACTTCGCGTTTGAGCTCCATGATATCATTCTCTATCGCATCATTCCATTCTCCCAATAATTCAATAATGGCGAAATGGAGTTCGTAGTCTACATAAATAATTTTCAGGTACAAAGTGCGGCTGCCAAAATCATCCCATTGCGGGTGGATGTAATAATTGTAAACGGTTTGCGAATACTCAAATTCACTGTATTTTCTCCCGAAGAAAGGGGACTTCGGATCTTCTTCGGCTATATAGATATGCCGCCAGTTATAGAAAGGTTCAATATCATGCATACACTAGCTCTCAGGAGGCATTGGCGGCCTGTACGGCTTTTTTCACACCTCCGTATTTTAACAACAGGTCCTTCGCTTTTTCATAATCGGTCAGTGATAATTTTTCCATCACCATCTTTACACCACGGTCCACCAGCTTTACATTACTCAGCTGCATATTCACCATTTTATTGTCTTCCACACGGCCCAGTTGAATCATGATGGCAGTGGATATCATGTTCAACACCAATTTTTGTGCCGTACCACTTTTCATTCGGGTACTGCCCGTTACGAACTCGGGCCCTACTACCACTTCAATGGGAAAATCGGCTTCCCTGGATACAGGTGAATTGGGATTACAACAAAGACTGCCTGTAGTAATGCCACGCTTACGGCACTCTTTCAATGCAGCGATTACATAGGGTGTTGTACCACTTGCGGCTAGTCCCAATACCACATCCTTATCATTGATAAAATGTTTCTGCAGGTCGGCCCAACCGTTTTCTGTACTGTCTTCTGCAAATTCAACCGCCTGGGTAATGGCTTTGTCGCCACCCGCTATCAAACCGATCACCAGTCCATAAGGCACACCAAATGAAGGTGGGCATTCACTTGCATCCACTATGCCCAGCCGCCCGCTGGTGCCTGCACCAATGTAAAACATACGTCCCCCGCCCAGCATTTTATCAGAAAACGCTGATACGAGTTTTTCTATCTGCGGAATGGCCAGCGCAACTGCATCCGGTACGGTTTTGTCTTCTTTGTTGATGTTGAGCAGGAGATCATGCACCGACATTTTTTCCAGGTGATTGTAGGTGGATGTTTGTTCAGTTACTTTAATAAACTCAGACATATCTTTTCTTTAGCTATGGTAATCAATTAACCCCTGCATGGGGGCCTTTAATACTTTGCCCAGTTCCAGTTCGTAGGAATCACAAAGTTCCTTTAATACATCCCTGAAACCAAATGCAATACTGCCGATAAAATGGATGGGTAATATCCAGCTTTCCCTGTATTTATACAAATGCGTGAAGAAAAAATCGTTCAGTCCGTCTTCAATAATATTTTCTACCATATAATGCCCCCTGTTCTCAGCCAGGAAGATCGCATAGGATGCGAGGTAGCGGTTGGCCAGCGGTTTTTTGTAAACATGGTCCAGGATTTCCACAGGTGTAACCTGGAACCTTTTTTCAAAACGAGCCCTTAACTCTTCATCAAACGTATTATAGAGGTAATACTGCACTACTTTTTTACCCAGGTAGGCACCACTTCCTTCGTCACCCAGTACATAACCAATACCCGGACTGTTCTTGACGATCTTGCGGCCATTATAAAAGCAGGAGTTTGAGCCTGTTCCCAGAATACAGGCAATGCCTTTGTCCCTACCGCAAAGTGCCCGGGCAGCACCCACCAGGTCGGTCTGTACTTCCAGTTTGGCCCCCTGAAAAAGTTTTTTAAGCAGTTTTTTAATGATGGCCGCGTTAGCTGCATTACTCAGCCCTGTTCCATAAAAAAATACAGACTCTATGGAGGCTCCCTTTAATTTGGGAAGCAGTTCCCTGGTTAATAAGGCAATGATTTGTGATTCATCAAGAAAGTAAGGGCTGATACCCTGTGTGGTAATGGCCTTTTTCCTGTTCTTATCAACAAGACGCCATTCGCATTTTGTGGCACCGCTATCTGCAATCAATATAGACATAATATGAAAAAAGAACGAGCCGGTTTGGGCCCGGTACGTTTATAGGAGGATACGTTAAAATAGGGTCACAAAGTACAAAAATACAGGGAAAAAGAACCAATTACCACTTTCGTTCTCCTTAGTTCGAAGCGCGTACTTACATTTGCTTTCTTTGAACACATGAAGTTATATGGGTAAAAAAATGCAGGTATGGTTGCCGGTGATGTTTGCGTTAGTGATGATCGCAGGTATGATGATCGGTTACCAGTTAAAGGAAAAAACAGCGGGTAACCGTTTTTTCAGTCTTTCCAAAAGAACATCTTTCCAGGAACTTCTGGAACTGATTAAGGGCAAATATGTAGACCCGGTACCTTCCGACAGCCTCAACGAAGTAGCCGCCAATGAACTGCTGGGCCGCCTCGACCCTCACTCTGTATACATCCCCGCCACCCGGCTTTCAGACGTGAATGAAGAACTGATGGGTAATTTCCAGGGCATCGGCATAGAGTTCCAGTTGATAGATGATACCGTTAACGTTATGAGCGTAGTAAAGGACGGCCCCTCTGCCAAAGCCGGCGTTCAGACAGGCGATAAGATCATCGTTGTTAATGACACTGTGCCCCTCGCGGGTAAAAAAATGTTGCCGGATGATATTCGAAAACAATTGCGCGGTCCGGCCGATACAAAAGTGAAACTGCAGTTGTATCGTAAGGGCAAACCGGTGCAAACAGTGATTACCCGGGGTAATATTCCCGTATACGCTGTTGATGCCGCCTACCTTGTAGCGCCGCAAACCGGCTACATACGCATCAATAAATTTGGCGACCGCACCTACGAAGAATTTATGCAGGCCATGGAAAAACTGAAAACGCAGGGCATGCAGCAACTGATACTCGACCTGCGCGGTAATGGAGGCGGGTTAATGAAAGAGGCAACAGATATTGCAGATGAGTTTCTTGAGGGAGAGAAGCTTATCGTGTATACAGAAGGCGCACATGTGCCCAAATTTGAATACCGCTGCCACAGGGAAGGTATTTTTGAAAAGGGAAAGCTGCAGGTGCTGATTGATGAAACCTCTGCTTCGGCTAGCGAAGTACTGGCAGGCGCGCTGCAGGATTGGGACAGGGCTACCATCATAGGCCGCAGGTCCTTTGGCAAGGGCCTTGTGCAACAGCAGTTCCAGCTTTCAGACGGGAGTGCGGTAAGACTCACCATTGCCAGGTACTTTAGTCCGTTGGGCCGCAACATACAAAAGCCCTATACCAAGGGCAAATCCGAATACGAGGCCGAATTGTCGATGCGATTTCACAATGGGGAAGTAGTGAAGGGAGATACTTCCAAACCCGCAGGCAAAGCATTTAAAACACCAGGCGGCAGAACCGTGTATGGTGGTGGTGGCATTACGCCCGATATATTTGTTCCCTTCGATACCGCACGTATGGAACCCCTGCTGGCTAAATTGTACTACCGCAATACCCTGGGTGTATTTGTATACCGGTATTATATGCAGAACCAGCAATTATTCGATGCGATCAGGTCGCCGCAGGAACTGGCAGGTAAATTTGTACCCGGTGAAAAAGAATGGGCAAGTTTTGTTGATTTTGCCAAAAGAGATACCATACCTGTCGCCTCGCTCAATGCGCGTGACAAAGCCGAAGTATTAAGACGTATGCAGGCGCTGATGGCGCGGCAGATCTGGCGCAGGGAAGGTTATTTTGAAGTAGCCAATCGCACCGATTCAACTGTGCTGAGGGCCATTGCGGAATTTAATTGATTTGTATACATTTTTTCATAATCCAAAATAAAGGGATGAAATCTGCTGTGAGGCAGGAGCTATTTCAAAACCTTTCTTAATTTGCGCCTAAATTGAAGTGACCATGACTATTGAAAGTTTTAAAGAATTGACCCACGAGCAGAAACTCGCTGAACTGCGCTATAACGGTGACCTTTTAGGTTCCTACGACCGTAACGCCGATAACAATGGTCCCAAAGTGCCCGGTGATATTTTTGCCCTATACGATTTCTGGGTATACCTCAGCGACGACGAAGAGGCTATCGTGCCTACAAGGAGAAACCCCCTGGCCGCCGCAGCGGAAGAATAGGGAGAAGGTGAGAAGTGAAAGGTGAGAAGTGAAAGGTGAATGGGTTGTGATGCCCCTTTTTTTTGACTTTTGGCTTTTCACTTTTGACTTTTGACTTTCCCCTCAAAGCGATGCCCGCAGTGTAAGCGAGAATGGGATTTCAATATGTTCTCTGGATCTTTCCAGTATCAATTGGGCCGTTTTTTCTCCCATCATCTGGAAATCCGTTGAGATGGTGGTAATGCCGTTGAGGATGATTTTTTTCAGCGGCGTTTCATTATAGGATATAACGCCTACATGTTTGCCAAGTTTCATTTTGGTTGCTAATATTTTTTCGATCAGAATCACGAGATCGTCTTCCATTAAGTTAATATAGGCCTCACCTTCTTTAATAGGTTCATTGGCTATATTGTGTACTATTTTATAGCTGAATGCATATTGCTGGCAGAATCTGGTAAAGCCTTTTACGATTTCCTGCGGGTGATAGGTATTAAACGGAACGATCATCTTGATCGTATGATACTTACTAAGGTGTGGCAGAGCCTGCTCAAGTGCACAATAAAGATCCTTTTCAAAATTCTCGTAAACCGCGCCATACTGGCCTTGGATGCCGGGCACAAGTTTGTCAAGCAGCACCAGTTTTTCTGATGGAATGGTATTGATTACATCATGTGCATTGTCGCCCCCATCTATGAAATGAGGGATGATTACGTAATGCGAATATTCTTTTTTTGCATTCTGAATCAGCCGCTTAAAAAAATCGAAATCATTATTGTAAATATAAAAATCTACCGAAGCCAGTTCGCCAAGAGAACTTACGAGTGCATCATAAATGATTTTCTTATGCGGACTCAGTTTATTGAACAGCAGGAATATTTTAAGCTGTTGTTTTACATTGTTATCGAGCACAAAATATCCCTTGCCTGGTACTGATCCAAGCACCCCTATTTTTTTTAAATATTTATAGCCTTTTTCGGCCGTATCGCGTGAAATTTCAAATTCAAAACTCAGCTCATTAATGGATGGCAGTAATGCGTCTTTTTTAATTTTCTCATCACCAATTGCCTTAATAATCGAATTGGCCAGTTGCAAATATTTGGGTGTAGCAGAGTAGTAATCAATATACAGATGCTCGAAGACAGAATTCTTTTTCATTATGGCGGTATTCCTGCACCACAACATGCAGTATCCAAACATACTGAATAACCATCAATCCCCTAACCCGTTCCCTGTTCATTATTCATTATTCCTTGTTCATTATTCAATATAGTATTAGGTAGAATGCACGCAAAGCTGCACGCAGATTAGCATGTAGATCACTCTGCGTAACTCCGCGCGCTCCGTAGCTCTGTGGTGGGGGCGTGGCGTTTATTTTGGTGGGGAGGGGGCCCCCCACCGGCCCACAATAAACACAGCGAAACGGGGGGCTTTAGAAAATTTGGGGCACCAAAAAAGGGTGTGTTGGGGGGTAGCAAA
>JANPIE010000139.1:0-33253 GCA_031424835.1 Chitinophagaceae bacterium | reverse complement strand
ATATATTCGTCTGCGGTATGACTTCTCGCGCTGTCACCCGGGCCCATCTTCAATGTTTGAAAAGGCATCAGGGCTTTATCACTGGTTGTTGGAGAGCCATAGTAATTTCGTTTCATCTCCAACCCCGCCTTCACCAAAGGGTGATCCAATGAAATGGCAGTGGAACGCATTCGTAAACTACGGGGGGTCACATCACTTTTAATATGCAACCGAATGGTTGCCAATATTTCTTCGAAAGTATAGCATTCATTGACCCTTGTATCAACAACAAAGCGGCATTGTGAGGGTACCACGTTATGGGCCTTGTTCTCAGTATCAATCACCGTTACTGTCATTTTCACTTCACCGAGTAAAGCTGATACTTTATCGAAACGGTATTTGCGGAACCATTCAATATCGGGGAGGGCTTTGTAGAGGGCATTTTCGCCTTCTTCTCTTGCTGCGTGGCCCGCACGGCCTGTGGTGGTTACATCCAGCACCAGCAAACCCCGTTCTGCGATGGCCATATGCATTTGCGTGGGCTCCCCTACAATGCCGCATTCGAGTCTGGGCAACTGATGTAACAATACCTCGATGCCATTGATGCCTGAGATTTCTTCTTCGGCAGTAGCGGCAAATACAAGGTTATATTTCAGGTCATCACGATCATAATAATGCAGGAATACGGCGAGCAGGGATACCAGGCATCCACCTGCATCATTGCTGCCCAATCCAAAAAGTTTCCCGTCGTTTTCAAAGGGCAGGAATGGATTGAGGGTATAGGCTTTGTTGGGTTTTACCGTGTCGTGGTGAGAGTTGAGTAAAAGGGACGGTTTGCTTTCGTCGAAGTGTTTATTCGTTGCCCATACATTGTTCATGTACCTGTTCGGTTCCACTCCTTTCTCCCTCAGGTATTGCTCCAATACAGCGGCAGTGCCTTCTTCCTCTTTACTGAAAGAAGGTATGCCGATGAGTTGTTTGAGCAACGCAATGGCTTCCTGCTGTAATATGTGTACAGATGCGCTCATGAATGAATGGTTGTACCGGTTTTACCTGCGATCAATTGTTCCAGTTCCTCCGCTTTGCCGATAATAACTTTTGACACACCGCTTTGCAGCGCAGAAAAGGCATTGTCAAGTTTGGGTATCATACCGGCAAATATTTTTTGTTCCGCTTTCAGCGTAGCATACTTCTCCGCATTGATCCCGGCAATTACTGAATGCTCATCGTTCACATCGGATAACACACCTTTCTTTTCAAAGGAGTATATCAGTTGCACTGAATATGTGCCAGATAAAGCTTTGGCTATTTCCTGTGCAATGGTATCCGCATTGGTATTCAGCAATTGTCCCTTTGCATCATGTGTAATGGGCGCAGCTACTATCGTGATGTTCTGTTCCAACAGGTTTTGCATAAATACGGCGTTCACTTTATCTATGTCCCCCGCAAACCCGTAATCGATAGTGGTATGCAGTCTTTTATGGGCCCGGATCATGTTTCCGTCGGCGCCGGACAGCCCAATTGCATTGCAACCATTGGCCTGTAACTGCGCAACTATATTCTTATTGATAAACCCGGCATACACCATGGTGACGATCTTCAATGTTTCTGCATCTGTTATACGCCGGCCCTCGATCATCTGTTGTTCCACGCCTAATTTACCTGCCAGTTGTGTTGCGAGTTTTCCGCCTCCGTGCACCAATATTTTTTTCCCGGGTACAGATGCAAATACAGACAGGAACGAAGCCAGTGCTGCTTCATTGTCAATGATGTTCCCGCCGATCTTTACAACATATAGTGTATCCATAAAAACAATAACAACTTCTTTTAACGGGAAGCTGCTTTTAAGATTTCACTCAATACCGCCTGTGCGGCCCAGACCCTGTTACCCGCCTGTTGTGTTACCAGGCTATGGGGTCCATCCAAAATTTCGTCGCTTAATTCCACATTACGTCTTACCGGTAAGCAATGCATCACTTTAGCGTTGTTGGTTGTATTCAATTTTTCTTCCGTTAACATCCAATCCGGGTCGTTCTCATATACTTTGCCATAATCGGTATAGGTGCTCCAGTTCTTTACGTAAATAAAATCAGCATCTTTTAAAGCGGCGTCCTGGTCGTGCGTGATGGTGGCGCCTTTGGTAAACTGTTCTGCCAGTTCATAATCTGGTGGATGCGTGATCACAAAATCTGCTTCGCCCCATGCATTCACCCATTGCGCGAAACTATTGGCCACGCATTGAGGAAGGGGTTTGATGTGGGGGGCCCAGGTGAGGACGATTCTGGGTTTGGAGTTTGGAGTTTGGAGTTTGGGGTTGCCGGTAAGGGATTCTGTTATTGTGACTATATCTGTTAAAGATTGCAGTGGGTGCAGCGTGGCGCTTTCGAGGCTTACGACCGGGACACCCGCATATTTGATGAACTGGTTGATGTACATTTCGCTGTAATCATCTTCGCGGTTCTTGAGAGAGGGAAAAGTGCGGATGCAGAGGATGTTAAAATATTGACCGAGAATAGGTGCCGCATCTTTTACGTGTTCAACAGTATTACCGCTCATAATGGCGCCTTCTTCGAACTCGAGGGCCCAGCCTTCTTTGTCTACGTTGAAGACGATGGCTTCCATACCTAAATTCTTTGCGGCTACCTGGGTGCTTAAACGGGTACGCAGGCTTGGATTCAAAAACAACAATCCTATTCGCTTATCACTGCCCAATTCTCTATCCGCAAATGGATTAGCCTTATATTGTAATGCCTTTTTTACAAGTGCATTAATATCGGGAACATCATGTACTGAGATAAACTGATTCATGTGTAATGCTTATTTACGAATAGATTTAAGTTACTCAAAATTTGCAAAATCTCTGTGACCCTCTGTGTATTCTGCAACTCTGTGGTGAAGCCTTCGCATTAATCCCAACTCGAAGGCTTCACCACAGAGCCACAGAGAGCACGGAGTTGCACAGAGTTGACTAACTGCCGGCGTCTTGCATTTCGCCTTTAGCCTTCAACGTTTTTATGGCATCCTGCAGCGCATCGAGGAAATTGTCGATCTGCTCGCGGGTAATTGCCAATGATGGCAACAGGCGTATCACATTTGGCTTAGCCTCTCCGGTAAAGATCTTGTAATCGTACAGCAATGTTTTTTTCAACTCTTTCAATTCGGAAGGAACATCGAAGCCGATCATCAGTCCGCGGCCGCGAACATTCTGCAGCTCGTCTATATTTCTTAAACTATCGAGCAGGTATTGCCCCAAGTCTTTCGTGGTTTCAATTAATTTTTCATCTTCGATCACTTCCAGTACAGCGAGAGCGGCCGCGCAGGCAAGCTGGTTACCACCAAAAGTAGTACCGAGCATTCCGTACCTGGCTTCAAAGTGAGGCGCGATCAAAATACCGGCGACTGGAAAACCGTTACCCATTCCTTTGGCCATGGTATAGATATCGGCTTTAACACCGGCATGATCGTGTGAAAAGAATTCACCGCTTCTGCCGTAACCGCATTGAACACTATCCGCTATGTAAACAGCACCGTATTCATCGCAGCATTGACGTATCAACTGCAGGAAAGAATCTGTTGCAATATTGATACCACCTACACCCTGTATACCTTCTATGATCACGGAAGAAATTTCCTTTCCGTGTTTGGCAAAACATTCTTCGAGTGCATCGGCATTATTCAATGGCAGAAAAATGACATTGTCTGTCTCATTAACAGGCGCAACAATTGCCGGGTTATCAGTAGCGGCAACGGCCAATGATGTGCGGCCATGAAATGATTTGTTGAATGCGATTATTTTTTTACGGCCGTTGTAAAAAGAAGCAAGCTTCAATGCATTCTCATTTGCTTCGGCACCACTGTTGCATAAAAAAAGTTGGTATTTTTCTTTGCCGCTTAACTTTCCAAGTTTTTCTGCGAGTTCTTTTTGGATAGGAATGATAACAGAATTTGAATAAAATGCGATCTTTTCCAATTGCTCTTCTATTCGTTTCACCCAATGTGGGTGTGTATGACCGATACTAATTACTGCATGACCGCCATACATGTCAAGATATTTCACACCATTATCATCCCAAACATACGATCCGCTTGCTTTCGTTATGGCGATACTATTGAGAGGATAGACATCAAATAATTTCATGATTCCTTCTTTGCTGTTTAAAAAAAGTTTGCTTTCAGCTTTAAACCAAGCGTTTCCCCGAGACCGAACATAATATTCATATTCTGAACCGCCTGGCCACTTGCGCCTTTCAATAAATTATCCATCGCCGAATGCACAACTGTTTTGTTACCCTGTTTTTCAATATGAATCAAACATTTATTGGTATTCACCACCTGTTTCAGGTCGATCATCGTAGCACTAACATGTGTGAAGGGCTGATCTTTATAGTATTCATTGTACAGGCGTTTTACTTCTTCCAGAGACAATATGCAGTCAAGCACAGAGCTTATGTAGATTCCCCTCGTAAAATCTCCTCTCCACGGAACAAAATGCACGTGCATGTTCTGGTTATTCTGCAATTGCTGCAGGCTTTGTTCTATTTCATGTATATGCTGGTGCTGCAGTGTTTTATACGCCTGCACATTATTGGCGCGCCAGCTAAAATGGGAAGTAGGGCTCAATCCCTGTCCCGCACCCGTAGATCCGGTGATACCGGTGGTGTACACATCAGCCAATAGTCCTGCCTTCGCAAGCGGGAGTAATCCCAGTTGAATGGCGGTGGCAAAACAACCGGGATTGGCAATATTTTTTGCAGCGCTGATCGCTGTTTTATTCAATTCCGGCAAACCGTACACAAACTCACGGCTCACGCCTGACGACTCACGGTTCTTCAACCTGAAATCCTGTGAAAGATCGATGATCCGGATACCTTCGCTGATCTTATTTGCTGAGAGGAATTTTTTTGCATCGCCATGACCTACACATAAAAACAAGACATCAATATCATCCTGCAGTTCTCCTGTAAACGCGAGATCCGTATCACCTGCAAGATCTGCGTGAATACTGGCTATGGGGTTACCGGCATTACTGGTGCTATGAATAAAAGCGATCTCTACAGAAGGGTGGTTAATGAGCAGGCGGATCAATTCGCCTCCTGTATAGCCTGCGCCTCCGACGATGCCGGCTCTCAGGCCACCTGCCCCTGGTAATGGGGTGTGGGGATGATTGCGTATTTGCTGATCCGTTTTCATTTACAGACTTGTTTTTCTATTTCTGAACCGTTGATTTCCTAACTGTGCATCTACTGCTGCGCATCTTTGATGTTATGGTAGATGGCTGTCTGGTTGCCAAAAATTTTAGAGAAGCCCCTTACATCATCGCCTGTCCACCCGCTGTTCATCTCACCATACTTTCCAAACTTGCTGCTCATCAAATCAAAAGCTGATTCAATGCCGATTACCTGGAACCTGTAAGGATTCTACTGCACGAACACTTCACCTGTTACATGCGCCTGCGAACTTTTGAGGTACGCTTCTATATCACGCATCACAGGGTCAAGTATCTGCCCTTCGTGCAGCCAGTTTCCATAGAACTGGGCGAGCTGGTCCTTCCAGCCAAGCTGCCATTTGGTGAGTACATGTTTTTCCAGGGCATGGTGCGCTTTCAGAATCACCATGGGTGCTGCGGCTTCAAAACCCACACGTCCTTTAATGCCTATGATCGTATCGCCCACATGTATATCCCTTCCAATACCATATGCGCCTGCGATGGTTTGCAGGTATTGAATCGCTTTTGTGGGATGATCGAATGTTTTGTCATTAATGGATACCAGTTCGCCTTTTGCAAATCCAAGTTTCACTTCTTCGGTTCCCTGTTTGGATACCTGGGTTGGCCATGCGTCTTCGGGCAGCATGCCTTTTGAATTCAGCGTTTCTTTTCCGCCTACACTCGTTCCCCACAGACCCTTGTTGATAGAGTACGCAGCTTTTTCAAAATTCATGGCCACACCTCTTTCTTTCAGGTAGGCGATCTCTGCTTCGCGACTGAGTTTAAGGTCGCGAATGGGTGTAATGATTTCCACACCGGGTATCATGATATGGAAGATCATATCAAATCGAACCTGGTCATTGCCTGCGCCTGTACTGCCATGCGCAACGGCAACAGCGTTCAGTTTTTTTGCATGCTCTGCAATATGCAAAGCCTGGCTCAATCGTTCTGCGCTGACACTTAACGGGTAGGTGTTGTTTTTTAAGACATTTCCGTATATAAGGTATTTTATAATGCTATCGTAGTATGACTTTACTGCATCAACTGTTGTATGCGATGTAACGCCAAGCGTATAAGCGTGTTTTTCTATCTGTACCAGTTCTTCCTCGGTGAACCCACCTGTGTTCACGATCACGCTGTGTACTTCGTAGCCTTTGTCTTCTGTGAGGTATTTTACGCAGAAGGAGGTGTCGAGTCCGCCGCTAAAGCCGAGGACAACGACTTCTTTGTTTTTCTTTGCAGGGTCAGTTTTCATGTATAATTACTTCTAATAATGAATCAATTTATTTTTTATTTATTGGTTGCACCTTGAGGGTTCAGCATCCGGGGCGCTCACGGCCGCTGGGCCTCGTCCCTGTTATCCCGGCTAAGCCGGGACTGAATGTTTTTTTGGGCACTATCTCACTAACATCTTCCAACATTTCAAAACGTCGCAATCAATTAAAAAAGATTAAGAAAATACTGGAACAGGGATTTTGATTTTGTTGCTCCGCCACTGCCGCCATTTCCGGTATTGTCTTTTTTTACGAATAACTGCAAAAATTTACTCTGTTTTATTTTCATGAAGCGTTCGTAGAGTTTTGAATTCTGTTTGAACTCCTCGGAGGTTTCCTGGGGTTCGTAGTGATCCGCGGGGTCGTAGAGCATGGCGGTGCACATACAGTTCTTACGCTCCTTGCTCATGAGTATATCATAGTTCACACAGCTTTTGCAGCCTGCCCAGAATTCTTCATCGTCGGTAAGCTCACTGTACGTAACAGGCTCATAGCCCAGGTCGCTGTTGATCTTCATCACCGCTAATCCCGTAGTTAATCCGAATATTTTTGCGCTGGGATATTTCTGGCGTGAGAGATTGAAAATGGTTTGCTTGATTTTTTTGGCAGTACCACTTTTGCGAAATGCAGGCGCAACGATGAGTCCGCTGTTGGCAACGAACTGTTCATGCCCCCATACCTCAATGTAACAGAAACCTACCCAGGCGCCATCAGGCATAACTGCGATTACGGCCTTGCCTTCTTCCATTTTCTTTGCTACGTATTCAGGACTTCTTTTGGCAATACCGGTTCCGCGAGCCTTTGCTGAAGACTCCATTTCGTCGGTTATGGTTTGTGCGTAATGTGTATCACCACTATTCGCTACACGAACAATAATCTGATCTTCCAACTTATGCTTAATTAATAGAGTGAAAAAGAAACACGTATAGTGCTTGTGTCATGCCGACCCGGGAGTATGTTCACTGATAGGGGCAAGTGCCAGTTGCTCGTCCTATCAGAAACCGCGTCGAGGTCGCGGCAATACGTTAGCGGTTACTACCCTGAGGGGAGCGCTAAACTGGTATTTGATATGTAGAGAGATGTGTTTCACTATCTGTTGATACGGTAATGGAATGTAAAAGTATAACACTTTGTACTATATGTGCGTTTTTTTTTATGAAAGTTTGGTTAACAACCATTCGTTTTATGGTCATAAAAAAACCGTTCCCGGTAAGGGGAACGGCCTGTATCTCTCTATTTTGCACCCGAATTTAGTTATTGCCCCGGCGTATATTGAAGTTGCCTCCACCCCCCTGCGGGCCGCCACCCGGGAACATACCCCGCATCATTCCAGGCATCTGGCCACGTTGCTGTTGCCCTCCTGCAAAACTGCGCAGGTTATATGTGAAGGTGAGCATAAAATACCGGGTAAGTGTATTGGATATGGTGTTAACGATCTGGTTGGCGTTGGAAGTACTGCTTACGGCCTTGTTCTGGCCCAGCAGGTCAAAGCAGCTCAAACGCAGTTCGCCGGCTTTGTTTTTAAGAAATGTTTTTGCTATTGAAGGCGTGATGAGGAATACCGAGGTATTGTATCCATCAGGACGGTTACCAAAACGGGTATAGTCAAAATCACTGGCTAGTAGCCAGCCACTATTGGAATACACTGTAAAATCGGCAGCCAGTGTCTGCGTGGTGTAATTGGTATTCTGAGATGGCGACAACGTGTTTCGGATAGGGTTATACGAGAATGTTGTACTCAGGTTCATGTCAAAATTATTCTTCAGGTTGGTTGTCCATTTCACTGTTTCGCTGATGGTAGTATTGCTTGTTGCATTGCTTACCTTGTTCAGGAAGGACTGGCTTCGCCTGTAATCAATATTTGTCTGGAAGCTCAGGTTCGACTTGGGTGATTTTAACGGGAAGCCATAATTGAAATAACCCGACAAATTATAGGTGCCACCCATGTTTGCATAAGTAGTGGTTCTTCCGCCATTGGCATTCTGCGTAATGGAACTCACGATATCGTTGCCGGTATAACTACCATTCAGCGTTGCAAATATTACGCGTTGTGTAAACGGATCAAAGGAAGTATACAGCACCCGCAAACTATTGTTGAATGAAGGTTTCAGGTCAGGATTACCCACCTGGAAATTGATGGAATCCGATGTGGTAACAATGGGCTGCAGTTGCGCGGTACTTGGCTGACTGGTTCTACCGTTATAAAAAAAGCGGAGGCTTTTTGTGCGGGTGTAGTTATAAGTAAAATTCACCTGGGGTGTGAAATTCACAAAATTCCGCTCTACCAGTACATTCTTGGTTGTGTTATCACTTGCAAGCTCCGTTAACTGTATACCCGTACCAATGTTAAGGTTGTATTTGGCCTGCTGGATACGGTAACTCAGGTTAAAATTGTTTGAAGCATTGGTATACTTGTACGAGTTACTGAAAAGGCTATCAAAGGTGTTGAACTTCTGCGCCGCATTGTTAAATCGGTAGGTGTTGTTGATGGTGGTACTGTTCTGGTAGTTATACGAATACCTAAGTTCTATCATCTGGTTTTTGGCAATCTGCTCGGTAAAAGAAACGGTAGGATTGAATGAAACCGCCCTTGAAGAATCGACATAGTGCTGGTTGATGGTATCGATTTTTACAAAGGGTTTGTAAAACGAGTTCACAGAAAAATTGGTTCCATCACCGTTGTTTTCACTGGCAGAAAAGCCAAGGTCGAAGGAAATAGTGCGTCCGCGCTTTGCAAAACGGTGACGGAAGGAGATGTTGGCATTGTTGATACTGTAGCCGCTGTTATAGCTGGAGTTCTTGCTCTCCGACTTATAAATGGGGGTATTGTTTTTTCCGCCAGTGGTGATGGTTTGAGAAGTGGAATTCGGGTTACTGCTCTGCATCCGGAAATTGGGACGGAACACCAGTGAATTATTTGAATCGATCCTGTCTTCAAAATTGAAATTGAAATTATGGTTCTCCGAGTTGGAGAGTGCAGAAGAGATCACATCGTTAAAGTTTGAGGAATCGGCCCTGAGGATATTTTCAGTGCGGCTGGTATAACCTGTCTCTACTTTGGGATTATTGTAATTGTAACTTCCGTAAGCGTCAATCTTTGGGCTCCATACATCGCGATAATTAAATCCGCCGGCAAGTACCTTGGTAATACCGCTTGCACTACCGCCGCCAAATCCACCAAACCCGCCAAAAGCTCCGCCGCCACCGCCACCACCACCGCCGCCGCGGCCACCACCAATATTGTTCATGGTGAAGTTCTGCTTGTTTACGTTGTTTGCCTGTCCCTGGAAAGTAAGTTGCTGGTTACCGTTCATGCGGGTAAAATTGAAGCTCTCATCATATCTTCCGTCGCTGCCAATACCAGCTACCGCTTTACCGAATGCACCTTTGCGCCTGTCTTTCTTGGTAATGAAGTTGATTGTCTTTACGCGGTTACCATCATCAAATCCGTTGAATTTACTTTGGTCACTCTGGTCGTCGAACACCTGCACCTTATCAATCATATCAGGTGGTAAGGTTCTGGTTGCAAGTTTGGGATCATCACCCATAAAACGTTTTCCATCCACCAGTACACGCTGCACAGTTTCACCCTGTGATTTGATGGAACCATCTTTGGCCACTTCCATTCCCGGTATTTTTTTAAGCAGGTCTTCTGCAACAGCATTGGGTTTTGTTTTAAATGCAGAGGCGCTTACTTCCATGGTATCCTTCTTCATCTGGATCACAGACTGGGTAACCGTTACATTACCCAGATCCGTTGCCGCCTGGCGCAGATAGATGTTACCCAGGTTTACGTTGGCATTGGATTTTGAAAAATTGATTTTTTGCGAAATGGGTTCATAACCTGAAAAACGTACCTGTAGTAACATATCACCGAAGGAAATATTGCTGATGGAAAAACTGCCGTCCGCAGCCGCCAGTCCAAATACTTCCAGTGTGGAATCGCGGGCATCAAGAATGGTTATCGTAGCATCTTTAAGGGATTGCTTGCTGGTTGAGTCTATTAGCTTTCCCTTAACAGTGCCTGTTGTTTGCGCTGAAGCCGCTGCGCAAAGCAGGATGCAGGTAAATAGGGTAAAAAATTTGCTCATAAAAACAAATATGTAGGTAAAATGGAAAGGTACTCTTGTTCAACCTCCACAAAGGTTTTAAAGAGACAAACGGAAAACTAATAGGATAGTTGGGTTTCCCCTAGAGAAAATCGGTGAGCGTTCGCAAGCCCTAGGTAGGGTCCACGGATGTAAGGTTTTTGTCGGTGAATGCGCCCCGTTCAGCAGGATGCCGGGAGTAAAATTCCGGTGAAAAATGGATATTAACTCCGCGCTAACAAATAGCTGGCCAATTCTTCTAAATTTGTAGTACCAATTAAAGGCTGCTTTTATGATTACATCGCGTATTCCCGCTTATGGATTTTGCCTCGCCGTTTTTGTTTTTGTTGCCGCTTGCCAGACAGCCTCGCAACAGGAGCCAACTACTCTAAAAGACAGCGTTGCGATGCACACAGACTCTTCCCATTTTTTTGAACACCTGCTGGTAGACAACCGTAAGGACCCCGCGTGCGGCATGCCTGTAAGTGCCGGCATTGGCGATACCGCACATTACAAGAGCCATGTGATGGGTTTTTGTTCAAAAGAATGCAAGGAGCTGTTCCAGAAAAATCCAGATGGATTGCTGGCTGCCGCCGATATAAAAAAATAATTGTAAGACCCTGGGCAGTACGCTTAGGAGAAGAGATATTCCACATCTTCCCTGGTAAGACTTTTCACAAATCCTTCATCGTCTGTAATGAGGTCCTTTGCAAGGTTTCGTTTACGTTCCTGCAGTCTTAATATTTTATCCTCTACGGTATCGGTACAGATCATGCGGTAAGCAAAAATATTTTTTGTCTGGCCAATGCGATGGGTACGGTCAATGGCCTGCTGTTCCACTGCGGGGTTCCACCATGGATCCACGATGTATACATAATCCGCAGCGGTGAGGTTGAGACCTACACCTCCTGCTTTTAAGGAGATGAGGAAAACACGGCAGTTCTCATCGTTCTGGAAACGGTGAATCGCTCTTTCCCGCTCTGCCACTGAACTGCTTCCGTCGAAATACTCATAGTCAACGCCCAGTTCTTTCATTTTCTCCTTGATCAGCGCCAGCATGCCCAGGAACTGCGAGAATACGAGTGCCTTGTGGTTACTGATGTTTTCGGTGATTTCACGGCCCAGCTCTTCCAACTTAACGGAGGCATTCGGAAATTTTTCATCATCTTTCATGATAGCAGGGCTGTCACATATCTGGCGGAGTTTCATCAATCCCTGTAAAATGGTCAGTTGCGATTTCTGAATACCTACTTCTTCCACCACACCCAAAATCTTATCTCGGTAATCGTTGCGGTAGGCCTCATAGATTTTACGCTGTTCTTCTCCCATTTCGCAGAACAGGACCATTTCCTGTTTTTCCGGAAGGTCCTTGGCTACCTGCTCTTTGGTTCTGCGAAGGATGAAGGGATACAATAATTTGCGTAAGTGATCCTTTTGCTCTTTCTCACCAAATTTATCTATGGGAATAGAAAATTCCTGTTTGAAAAACTCAACACTACCCAGCATACCCGGGTTAAGAAAGTTCATCTGCGCAAAAATGTCGAATGTATTATTCTGAAGCGGGGTACCACTAAGACATAAACGGTTTTGCGCCTTCAGTAAGCCTGCAGCCCGTGTTACTTTGCTGGATGGATTTTTGATGGCCTGGCTCTCATCGAGTATCACATAATCGAATGCCACGTCTACAAACTGTTTGATATCGCTGCGCAGTGTTCCGTAGGTAGTGATGATCACATCAATTGCGGGATCACCCAGGGTTTCGCGCGAGCGGTTACCACCGTGGTGCACATAAAAAGTAAGAGTGGGCGTAAACTTCCTGATCTCATTCTGCCAGTTGAACATCAGCGTGGTGGGACAAACCACCAAAGCTTTGAGTTTACCGTTTTCCTCTTTCAGGTGATGAAGAAAACTCAATGCCTGCACAGTTTTTCCCAAACCCATATCATCCGCCAGTATACCCCCCCACTGAACCTCGCGCAGGTAATTGAGCCATTGAAACCCACTTTCCTGGTAAGGCCGCAGGATATGTTTGAGGTGAGCCGGCGCGGGAACTTCTTTAATAGAGTGATTGCCCTTGATTCGCTCATACTTTTCTTCCAGCTTAAAGAACAGCTCTTCTTCATCACGCTGCATGTACAGTTCTTCGATAATGCTGAAATGGTATTTACTCAGCTTCATGTTGCCCGCTTTACCGTCTCCTACGCGGAACAGCAAAGAATATTTTTTTATCCATTCTTCAGGCAATATCCCCAGTGTACCATCTTCGAGCTGAACAAACTGTTGTTTATTGCTCAATGCTTTTTTTACTTCTTCAACGGTTACTTTCTGCTCGCCAAACTGTATTTCAATTTTTGCATCGAACCAATCCGTATTGCTGCTGATAAATATTTTGGTAGAGGGTTTTGCTGTATTGAAACGGAAATTCTTTAACGCCTCGAAACCAAATACAGGGATATTCAGGTCTTTAACCGCATCCACAAAAAGGAAGAACCAGTTATTGCGCAATACATCTGCGCCTTTCAGGGCCAGTACATGCCCTTCAACGGGGCGAATAAAACCAGAGTGCAGAGATTCAATTTTCTGGATCAATTCTTTTTCCACTTCCAGGTTGCGTTGTATCACCAGTAATTTATCGGCGAGTGGAAGAATGATTTTTTCTTTATCGGTGGACCGTATATCATATCCTTTGTAATTGAATACGGGCTGGAACAACAGGTAATCGCCTTTTTCTTTGAGCAAGATCTTTACATCGGGGCGGATATCTTTTACCTCTTCTTTCTGTACATTGGTAAAGTGTACATTGTATTCTTTTGATAAGGGCAATATGAATTGCTGCAGTTGTGCTGCCCAGTCTTCCGCAGCAATGGTCATTTTTCCGCCGGGAAGAAATTTTTCAACCAGCATAATGTCTTCCGAACGCTGCCAGGTATAGAACTGGTCGTGGTACTGGAAAAACAATGTTGACCCGCTGGCATTATCTGAGATATTCAGGTCGGCCAGGGGTAATTTTATGCGGCAGTCTACTTCATACCGGCCATTGCTGTAATTGACTTCAAATTCGGGGCTGATAAATTCCTGCACCAGCGTGGCGTGTTGCAGGTTAGCTGTTGTAAATGTTTTTTGAGGAGGCAGGTAAAAAACAAAATGGCTGCCTGAGAGTTCAGTAAATAATTTTTTAAACTTGGGATGGAGGTATTCGTTAATGAGGTGACGGGTTTCTTCCGGTAGTTCGTCTGTATGCTGCTGGATAATGTTTTCCCAGATGCCACTAAAGGGAGAATTGCGGTTGAGGTAACGGCCCACTTCGCCGGGCATCAGTTTGCGCAGTTGCTGCAGGAGCATCTTGTCATCTTCACTGAAAACTTCGGTGTTGATAAATTTGGCCAGATCGAGCCGAACGGTTTTGGTAATGTACTTAGACAGTTCCTCGTCTGTTTCTCCCTGTACTGCATCTAGTTGGATGTATGGGTACTGCTGTTCATTCTCTACGATCACGATTCCGAGTTTGAGCGCGGTTTTTCCCGGCTCTTCTTCCTCAACCATTACGGGCGCTTCAGGCGAATGCTCAATGGGCCGGGGCCGCACGTCTCCAGCAGGATTTAGCGATACACGCTTGATGGATGTATCCAGTACCCGTAAAAATGGCTTGCCGTCGGTATAGGTAAATTCAAATTTACCCTTGAGGTCGTCCGTTAAAGAATAACCGTATAGTGCGAGCAGCTTATTTTTTTCTTTGTCCCAGTTACGGATAGAATCAAAATAGCCGGCCCCGTAATTATGCAGCAACTGCAGCAGTACAATGTTTTTATGTATGCAGAGAGGATGTTCGGTATCACTGTTGCAGGGACAGCTAGTGTCAAAATTGCGTTCTTCATTCTTCTGAATCACAACCTTAAATAAGTTCCCTTCGTATTCCAGTTCTGCTACCACGCGTTCATCTTTTGCTTCCAGTATGTTGCTTCGGCTGCTGCGAAGATAATTTTCGGCGGCTTCAAAATTTTCCTGGGCAGATAACATACGTATCAGTTTAAGCTCCAGTTGTTTCATTTTAACAACGGTGTGCTTCTGATCGTACACGGTTTCTTTATCGCCCAGCAGGTTTTTATCGAGCAGGTCCTGCAGGTGAAAAAGCGCGCCGGCTTTATGCCTGCATATTTCAGAAAGATTATAGGGACAGGTGCATCGAAGCGATAATGTTTTGGCGTCTTTGAACTGGCTCACATGCACTTTGTAAAAAGTTGCATAGCCGTCATCTTTTACGCGGAAGATGACGTTGCCCATAAGGTCATCGTACTCCACCAGTTCTACATTACCCAGCGCATGAATTTTTTTTCCGCGGCGGATCACTTCTTCGGTACCGCTATTGTAAATGTGTTTGATCAGGTACGGTAATGCCATGGTCAGGTCGGTAATTTGTGGTCTACAGCAGCTTACTTTCCTGGGGGGCGAAAAACAGCAGACTGCAAACCTTTCGAAAAGGGCAATTTGCAAAAGTAAAGGAAAGCTTGGCGCTTTGCGAAAAGAAATGGAAGAATATGCACGAAAATTTTTGTTAAGGAAAGGAGGACTCGCTTTAGTCTGGAGTCTTCAGTCAGGAGTCTGGAGTGTACGCCTGAAAAAAAATGAACCCACTCCAGACTCCTGACTGAAGACTACAGATTGATCAGCGCTCCATCTTTGTAAATGGGGAGCACGTTCGCAACGTTGGGCGTTACACAGTATTCAAGATCTTTTTCGAGGCCATAGGAGGCGAGGCGGTGCCAGTGCGTGGTGCGGCGGATAAAGCTGCGCATATCGTGGCGGTGAATGCTATATAGGTCCATGGCCATCAGGCTGCTGTCGCAGTGAATGGTAAAATTATCTTTGATGCTGTCTATAACGGCTCCGGCGAAAAGGGTGTCTTCCAGGTTAAAACGGTCTTTCCATGCTGAACATCCCAGGAAAACATTTTTTTTCTGCGAGGCAAGATAACCGCATACAGCAGAGAGATTAGGGAACGACCCGGTGATTACTTCAGATGCCCCGTTGTTTAAGGCCATGTGCAGTAGCCGGGTGCCATTGGTGGTTGTGAGTACCAGTGTTTTTCCGTCAATAAATTCGCGGGGGTACTCAGCGGGGGAGTTACCATAACCCAGGCCTTCGATCACTTTACCGTCGCGCTCGCCGGCTGTTATGCCACCGGTAGACCTGCCTATTTCTATGCATTCATCAACTGCAGCAACCGGGATCACTTTTGCTGCGCCATTGTATAATGCGGTGGCAATGGTAGAAGTGGCGCGAAAAACATCAATGATCACGACAACGCAATCGGACACATCATAAATATCCAGCAACCGGGGGGATAGAACGGTGTATAGGTAGGGCTTGTTCATCTGCGCGCAAAGATAGTGGCGCGCACGAGAATATCTAACTTTTGAAGACATGGTGCCGCGCACAAGAGACAAGGGCCAAGACACAGGGCGCAGGTGATATCAGACAAATATTGCTGCAACCAGCTATTTTCCTGATCGTTGTCTCATGGGCCTTGTCCCTTGCATACCAACGCCATATTTCTTCGCCAGTCTCGGCAGTTCACTCGCCTGTGACCGTATCGCTGAGGTACAAAACGATCCGGACCCATAAATGGTATACTGAAACCCCACAATACGGACAGGCAGGTATGCTGCATGTTGATCGGCGATAAAAAATGCCACTCCGATCATCCTTCATCGGTTCGTTGTTCATCTGTTCATCTGTCCCTTGCTCCTCTGTTGCCTATTCCCTTTCCTTCTTCGTCAGTATCAGCAGTTCACTCGCCTGTATCTCTGTTACATTTCTTTTAATGCCCTGCTTATCGGTATAGTTGCGGGTAACGAGTTTGCCTTCGATGGCCACTTCAATGCCTTTTACCAGGTATTTTTCGGCGATATCGGCAAGTTTACCCCAGGCCACTACATGGTGCCACTGGGTGTCGGTTACTTTTTCGCCCTTGGCGTTTTTGTAGGTTTCGTTGGTGGCCAAGTTTAGGTTGGCTACTTTTTTACCATCGGCAATGGCCCGGATCTCTGGAGCCTGGCCCAGATGGCCGATGAGTTGTACTTTGTTTTTGATGGCGTTCATAAATCTCATTTTGACGGTTAACTATGATGGCAGTTACTGCCTGTTGACCGTACAAATATGAAAAGGCCAAACCCGTATAGGCGGTTTTTAAGCGGTTACATTCGGGTATAAGTGTTTGTAAACGCTTGCGGGGCATGGTTTTTTCAGCACATTATATAAAACATATGAAAAATTTTATTTACCTGCTGATGCTGGCGCTTTGTGCTGCCTGCAACTCCAGCACCACTGTATCTACCACTGCCGACTCCACCACTGCCGGAACCGCAGCAACTACCCCGGCTTCCACCGAATGCTATGCCTATATCACTGATGCAGACACTGTAAGGCTTACCATGACCCTTTCCGGTAATGCGGTAACGGGCGGACTCGTGTACCGGCTTGATCAAAAAGACAGCAATACAGGTACGGTTCGCGGCAGTATGCATGGCGACACGCTAAAAGGCTCCTATGTGTTTATGTCGGAAGGAACTGAATCAGAGCGTGAAGTGCGTTTTCTGAAAACAGGTAACAGGTTAGTGGAAGGAGTGGGAGATATGGAAGAACTGAATGGCAAAATGGTATACAAAAATCCTAATACGGTTCGGTTCACAGGGGGACTTGACCTGGTAAAGATTGATTGCACTACGCCCTGATAATCCGTTTTCGTAGTCACTTCGTAAGTGTTTACAAGGATTATCACTACATGAATAAAAGAATTGAATGACAAAGGCTGTTACAGAGGAGAATTACCTGATTTAATGTTGTCTAATATCTGGGAATCACGTGTTTTTTCGGATAAAACCGGTATTTTTATTCCGCTGAAACGCAGTGGTGACACTGCATCCATGAAAAACACGTGAATGCCTTTTTTTTCCGCAGCAACCATAGCGTTGTTTGTGTATGATAAAAAAATGCAGGCACCTATCATTTAAAATCCAATGCGGCAGTGAAAGGTAATATCTTATCATTCATTTGTGTGTCCTTTTGTAACGGGCAGCGTTTCCGGATATGGATTGGGTTATTGGTGTTTCTCAATGTGTCTTTCAGCAGTTCAGCTCAGACCGTCATTCCTGTTGATCTTTCTGCTCAGAAAGAAATGTCGGTAACATTAAATAATGTAGTTCGAGGCAACAATGTGTGTGGTGCCCCGAACAATAACACTTGTGTTGAGTTTGTCGTTACGCTACATCCGCAGGCTGAGCTTATCAGCATCACTTATTCCAAAAGTCCAAACGCAGCAGGGTATTATATTAATTGCGCGGGGCCGTATGCAATTGGTGTACCTATTTGCCTTCCCGGGCAAAGTGTTGTGACGATTGCATTTTGTAAACCCGGTAACGAATCTGTTTCGGATTATACCATTACTACTTCTTCTCCTGTAAAAGGCTCTGCGGATCTCAATTTGCGAGAAAATTGCTCTGGTACTATGAGTGTAACTGGCTTACAGCAATCTTCAGTGACATGGACCTCGATATTCCCTGGTAGTTTAGGGCAATACAGCGGTACTGATTATTTAAGCTGCAATTCAAATTGCACGGTAACAACTGTTACGCCACCACAGGGTGCTCCAGCCTATATTGACTATCGCGTGAGCGGCACTTCCAGTGCATGTCCAACCGCAAAAGCAGATACCATTCGTGTTTACACTTCCCCTGCCTTAACAGTAAATATAGCCCCCGCTAATCCCGCCATTTGTTCCAACACACCGGTAACGCTTACTGCCTCTCCGTCGGGCGGAAGTCCACCTTACAGTTATTCCTGGAGTCCCGGGCCTGAGGTTGTTTCCACAAAGACCGTGGTTACTGCGGGAACTTATACAGTTACCGTTTCTGATGGTATTGCCGCATGCCCCGCTGTATCAAAAGGAGTAACGGTAGCAGCAATTGCCACACCCGCGGCTCCTACTGCAAATGGCGTTACAATCTGTGCAGGAAATTCGGCCGTATTGACAACAACAACTGTTGCAGGAGGATCCTATCGCTGGTATGATGCAGCTTCAGGTGGAAACCTGCTTTCCTCAAGTGCCAGTTATACTACCCCGGCATTAAACACCACAACCGACTACTACGTAGACGTAACGGTTTCGGGTTGTACAAGTTCAAGAACCAAAGTCACGGTAACTGTCAACCCTATCCCTGCCGCACCTACCGTCTCAGGTGCCACTATTTGTGCAGGTAATACCACTACCCTTAACGCGACAGCCCCGGGCGGAGCCTATGAATGGTATAACGCAGCAGCGGGGGGAACAATGCTAGGATCAGGGACAAACTTCCTGACCCCGGTACTTTCGAGTTCTGCTGACTATTACATACAGACAACGGTTAATGGGTGCACCAGCTCTCGCACGCGAGTGACCGTAACGGTTAACCCCATTCCTGCCGCACCAACTGCAGCGGCTGCATTGATTTGCGCAAATGGATCTACCACATTGACCGCTACTGCGCCGGGTGGATCTTACAGGTGGTTCGACGTTGGTTCCGGGGGATCGGCGCTGGGGACAGGTACCAGCTTTGTGACGCCGGTACTTACTGCTACAACCAATTATTATGTTGAAACTACTGTCTCGGCTTGTACGAGCGCAAGAACTACTGTTACTGTAACCGTTACATCCACACCTCCGGCCCCCACGGTTTCCGATGCGGGCATTTGCACAGGTACCAGTGCTACGCTTACCGCAACCGCGCCAGGTGGAAATTATTCATGGTTCACGCAGGCCACAGGTGGAGCCGTTGCCGGCACCGGCACCGTTTATAGCACGCCCGTACTAACCGCGACCACCACCTATTATGTGGAAACAGCCGTGGCAGGGTGTGCAAGCAGTGGCCGCACACCCGTAACGGTAACTGTAAGCCCCATACCTGCCACACCAACTGCAGCGGGGGCCGCGATCTGTTCGGGCAATTCAGCAACACTTACTGCTACAGCGCCGGGAGGAACCTATCAGTGGTTTGATGCTTCCTCGGGAGGAACGCTGCTTGCTACCGCCACAAGTTATTCAACCCCGGTGCTTACCAGTTCTGCAAACTATTACCTGCAGACAACCGTTAACGGATGTACCAGTTCCCGCACACCTGTTGCTGCAACTGTTACCGCTTTACCGGCGGCTCCCACCGTAGCGAATGCATTGATCTGTGCGGGTACGGCGGCCACGCTTAGTGCTACCGGGCCCGGCGGAACTTATCAATGGTTCGATGTGGCTTCGGGCGGATCTTCACTATTTACAGGGTCGAATTTTACAGGTCCGGTGCTCACCTCAAGCACTACATATTATGCACAGACAACCGTTTCCGGGTGCACCGGTGCGCGAACAGCGGTATCTGTAACGGTAACGCCAAAGCCTGCAGCACCTACCGTTGCACCCCAAACCATCTGCGCCGGTAACAATGCCACCCTTAACGCAACAGCGCCAGGCGGCAACTATCGATGGTACGACGCAGCCTCGGGTGGCAGCCTACTTTTTGCGGGGGATAGTTATTCCACACCTGTGCTCTCCAGCACTGCAAATTTTTATGTTGAAACTTCGGTCTCGGGCTGCACCGGGCCACGATCGGTTGCTACGGTTAGCGTTACGGCACTGCCTTCGGCCCCTACGGCCGCGGCGGGAGCCACCTGTGAAGGCACGGGCGTACTACTTACTGCCACTGCACCCGGCGGCACCTACCAATGGTATGATGCGGCAACCGGCGGCACAGTTCTGGGCGGTGGAAGTAGTTACAGTTCGGGGGTATTGAATTCGAATACAACATTCTATGTATCTGCCACAGTTAACGGTTGTACGGGTAGCAGGACAGCCGTTCCGGTAACAGTTACGCCTATACCCGTTGTACCCACGGTATCTGGTGTTTCTGTTTGTGCCGGCACCAACGCAGTATTGAGCGCAAGCGCACCGGGTGGAACCTATCAGTGGTATGATAACGCAATCGGCGGAGTTATTTTGCATACAGGGGCATCCTTCAGCACCCCGGTTCTTACTGCCAGTACTTCCTATTATGTACAGTCTACCATCAATGGTTGTACGGGTAACAGGACCGCAGTTACCGTTAATGTGACCCCGCTGCCGGCGGCGCCCTCAGCAACGGGTAATACCCTATGCACGGGTAACGCCACCATTTTCAATGCAACGGCTCCAGGCGGTATTTACCAATGGTATGATGCAAATACAGGAGGTAACCTGCTTACCACTTCTTCGTCATTCTCAACACCTGTATTAAATGCCTCCACAACCTATTATGTTCAGGCCATTGTGCTTGGCTGTGCCGGTCCGCGCACCGCCGTAGTGGCCAACGTAGTTCCTAAACCGGCCGCACCCACCGTAGCGGCCCCTACCATCTGCGAGGATAACCAGACTACGTTAACTGCCACTGGTCCCGGGGGAATCTACGAATGGTATGATGCCGCAATCGGCGGAAATCTGCTGGCAACAGCTGCGGTATTGACTACGCCTGTGTTAACCCAAAACACCAGCTATTTTGTACAGTCATCTGTATCCGGGTGTACCAGTGCCCGGGCCGTTGTGACCGTAACCGTGACTCCAAAAATTATTCCATCGTTCCAATATACCTCTGGCACTGTTTGCATTTCGGGGGGCAACCCTACACCGGTGATTTCGGGGGCACTTGTTGGCACATTCAGTTCTACGCCGGGACTTGTTTTCATAAACAACTCAACAGGGCAGATTAATGTTGCTGCCAGTACACCAGGTACCTATACTGTCACTTTCGTTACCGGGGGCAGTTGTGTTTACAGCAGCAGTGCCAGGATCACCATCACCAATTCGCCCAACGCCAGTTTTTCTTATAATGGCCCTTATTGCCAGCAAACACCAGCCGTGTTGCCCAATTTTCCAACTGGTGCCAGCGCGGGTGTATTCAGCGCAAGCCCCGCGGGATTGGTTTTTGTAAGCCCTAGCACAGGCGAAATAGACCTTGCCAAATCAACGCCCGGCACATATACTTTGACGAACCAGATAGCCGCACAGGGCGGATGTGTTGCTGCATCAGCATCCAGTAACGTAACCATCAACCCCCAGGCAATGGTAAATGCGGGCATCGACCAGATCATCTGCGCCGGAAATACCGTGCAGTTGTCAGGGAGTTATGGAGGATCCGCTACCAAAGCGACATGGTCGGGCGGTAGTGGCAGTTTTTCAAACAATGCGCAGTTAAATACCGTATACACACCGGCACCGGGTGAAACAAGCGCAAAGCTGTACCTGACTACGGATGACCCCCCGGGCCCATGCGCTGCCGGTATAGATAGCGTTACCATTTTTATAACGCCCATACCCCCGGCCCCTGTTGTATCCGGCAACGCCGTTTGCACAGGTAATGCAGCCACACTCACCGCTATTGCGCCGGGAGGAGTGTATGAATGGTATGATGCGGCAACGGCAGGTAACCTGCTCGCCACATCCAATATCTACACCACCCCGGTTTTATCTGGTGCAGCTACATTTTATGTACGGTCCATCATGAACGGATGTGCCGGTATAAGGGCATCCGTAGCGGTTTCAGTTGGTGCCAGGCCTACCATTAATAGTCCCGGAACCGGCGCTGTATGTACGGGCGCACCTTTGCAGTATGATATCGTAGGGAACCAGCCTGGCGTAAGTTATAGTTGGGTACGCGGCGCCGTACCGGGAATCAGTAATGTCCCGTCTACAGGATTTACCGATGGTAGAATAGTTGAAACCCTAAACAACACTACGGGTTCACCAGTAGCAGTAACGTACCTTATCACGCCCACCAACAGCAATTGTGTCGGTAGCGTTTTTTCATATATTGTTACGGTGCGCCCCAAGCCTGCCACACCCGTGATTGCTTCCAGCTCACCCGTTTGTGTAGGCAGTACCCTTTCTTTCTCTACTGCTGCGGTATCAGGGGGCACCTATACCTGGGCTGGACCTGATAATTTTTCATCATCAGAGCAGAATCCAGTCATTTCCAAAATCACGCTGGCGTCTGCGGGGGTGTATTCCGTTACCGTTACCGTAAATGGCTGTAGCAGTCTGGCGGCTTCAAAAAATATTTTTCCGGTAATTGCGGCACCTACAGCAGCAAGCAATGCACCGGTTTGCGAGGGCGGCCGTGTAAACCTTACTGCCAGCAACCTGGCGGGCGCCAGTTACCAGTGGACGGGGCCAGGGGGTTTCAGTTCATCACTTCAAAATCCCGCTATCCTATCCAGCCAGCAATCCCACGCCGGAACCTATTATGTAACTGCTTCCCTGGCAGGCTGTCCCGGACTTACTGATTCGGTAAAAGTCTCCATCAGCAGACCACCCACTGCTCCACAAGTGTTCAGTAATTCACCGGTTTGTTCCCGCGATTCCGTAACCCTTACTGCAACAAGCGTACAGGGCGCGAGTTACCAATGGACAGGACCAAACGGCTTCAGCTCCAATGTTCAAAGTCCGGTCATACAAAAAGCTTCAACCGATAATACCGGCTCTTATACGGTTATTGCGAGTACACCGGGATGTGGAATCACCGCCGTTACCTCTGTTCCAGTTACAGTAAAAATAACGCCGGGTGTGCCTGGTATAGGGAGTAATAGCCCGGTATGTGAAGGCGCCGATTTGAAGTTATTTTCGAATTCTGTACCGGGCGCCAGTTTCAAATGGATGGCCGAAACCGGGTTTATCAGCGGTACCCAAAACCCCATCATCAATAATGTATCTTCAACTCATGCGGGCACCTATTACGTAGTTGCCACGATCAATGGCTGCACCGGCGATACTGCGCGGGCACAGGTTAGCATAGTAAAACCTACGGTGGCCAGTGCAGGCAACGCAACAACAGTTTGTGCCAATAATGCCAGCGTACAACTGGATGGTCGTATCTCGGGAGAGGATACCCAAACTGCTGCATGGACAACAGATGGGACCGGAATTTTTTTACCCGCAGTTACTGCTTTGTCGGCAAAATATATTCCAGGAAGCGCAGACACAGCGATGGGCAGTGTCAGGCTTACACTTTTTACCACCAATAACAAAGTATGCCCGGTATCTTCTTCTTCAGTACTGGTTACCATAACGGATGCGCCCACCGTCAACGCAGGGCCGGATCATTTTGTATGTTCTAATGATTCACTGATCCGATTGCAGGGATTCGTAAACAATGCAACCGGCGGTGAATGGCGCAGTTTGGGTTCTGGTAGCTTTACAAGGCAGAATACCCAACTAAATAATGTGTATGTACCCTCCCGCCAGGATATTCAACAAGGATCTGTGCGCTTTTACCTGCTAAGTACGGGCAATGGTTCATGCTTAGGAGTAGCCGATACTTTACGAATGGCCATCACTGCTGCACCGCGTGTGTACGCCGGAGCCGACCGAACAATCTTTGAAAAAGAAAATGCTGTGCTGTCGCCTGTAGTAACGGGCAGCAGTCTTCAATACCTATGGCTGCCAAACAGCAACCTCAACGATAACACGCTTAAGAATCCGGTAATCACCGGTAAAGATAACATCACCTATACCTTACGTGTTATAGGAGAAGGCGGTTGTGAATCGTCTGATGATATCTTTATAAAAGTGCTTAAACCCATCATTATTCCAAACATTTTTTCACCCAATGGTGATGGGATACACGATACCTGGGACATAACACAGATTCATAATTACGCAGGCGCCACGGTAGAAGTATACACCCGCACCGGCCAGAAAATATTCAGTTCAGTTGGGTATGCCAGGCAATGGGATGGCACTTTTGAAGGCAAACCGGTACCGGTGGCCACCTACTATTATATTGTGAATCCGAAATACAGTAACTGGTTATTCTCGGGGTCGATAACTGTTATCAGGTAATATAATCTTGTCCCAAATGGAGTTGGCACTTCGGAATACAAAAAATCCATCCCACATCTTTATGCTCTTATGGCGATGCCTACATTTGCGAGATGCATTTTATAAGCAGGGAGATTTTTGCGGAAAATACTTAGGTTAATTTTTCGGGCGGCGGGTAACTAATACGCTGTATTCTATAATAGTATACTGCTAGCTTCGTATCATACCATACCCGAGAAATTATTTATGCTTACCATCAACAGGGCATGCATTAGCTGCAACAAAGGGCTGCATGGCCGGACCGACAAAAAATTCTGCAACGACCAGTGCCGTAATGCGCACAACAACCGTGTTAACAGTGTTGAGAATAACTATGTACGCAACATTGATCACCGGTTGCGCAGGAACAGGCGGATACTACAAAACCTGTTAGCCGCCAAACAAGCCATCAAAACCAACCTGTCTGCATTGAGTAATGATGGTTTTGTGTTTGCGTATTGCACGCATACCTATACCAGCCGGACTGGGCATGTGTATTATTTCTGTTATGAATTTGGATATATGAAACTGTCAAACGGGCGAGTGCAGATCATCAGGAAATATGAGCCGGGGATAGCCAGGCAGGCTGTTATCTGAATGGATGTAACGACAAAGGAAAGTTGCCGTCAATGAAACTATCCTGTTTTTTATTTTCCGTCTTCGGGTGCTGCCGGTTCACTACCGGATAGTGCAACCGGTGTTCCATAATCAGTACCTGATCTTTACCCGGGCCACGCCCGCAGTAACCATATCCAGTTTCTTAGCGGCTGCCCTGGTAAGATCGATGATGCGTCCGCTTACAAACGGGCCACGGTCGTTGACCCGCACTTTTACGGTCTTTCCGTTTGCGAGATTGGTCACTTTTACCTTTGTACCAAATGGAAGTTTTTTATGCGCTGCTGTCATATCAGAAGACTGGAAGATTTCCCCGTTGGCGGTTTTACGTCCGTTATAGCTTTCGGCATAATAAGATGCGATTCCTGTTTCAGAACCCCTGCCGGTATAGGATTTCCGGTGACACGATGCAAGGGTGACTAAGAGGAGCAGAATAACAGCCGGCTTTTTCATCTGCACAAATCTATCTTTCTGTGCGTGCAGAAAAAAGAGATTGTTTTTAACAACGGGGAGGATTTTGTGAATAAGGTATTTTTTGGCCACAGATTACACAGATGAACACAGATTTGAATCAGTGGAAATCTGTGTAATCTGTGGCGAAAAACCCACTACTGAAAAGGAGCTTTCACTATTTTGGCTTTCACCAGCGTGTTACGGATATCGATGAAGATCTCTGTATCCAGGCTTGAGAAACCGGTTGATACATATCCCAGCCCGACGGCTTTACCAAGCGAAGGCGCCTGCGTGCCGCTGGTTACTTTACCGATGGTATTTCCGAATTCGTCTTTGATCAGGTAATCGTGACGAGGGATACCGCGATCGATCATTTCAAATCCTACCAGTTTACGCGTAATACCCGCGGCTTTTTGTTTTTCAAGGATTTCTTTGGCGGTAAAATCTTTGGTGAATTTGGTGATCCATCCCAAGCCGCCTTCCAATGGTGAAGTGGTATCATCGATATCATTTCCATAAAGGCAGTAGCCCATTTCCAGGCGTAGGGTATCACGTGCCCCCAGTCCTATGGGTTTTAATCCCTGCGGACCACCCACTTCAAAAATGGCATCCCATATCTTATCGGCAGCGCCGTCCTTGTCTTCAAAATAGATTTCCACGCCACCCGAGCCCGTATAACCGGTTGCGCTGATCAGTACATTGTCTACCCCTGCAAATTTTCCTTTGGTAAAAGTGTAATATTTGAGGTTCATGATATCGGTGTCTACCAGGGGTTGTAAAATTTTCGTTGCATTCGGGCCCTGTATCGCAAGCAGGCAGGTTTTATCACTAACGTTGTGCATTTCCACGCCGTTGGTATTGTACTTACTGATCCAGTTCCAGTCTTTCTCTATGTTAGAGGCGTTCACGACTATCAGGTAACTCTTGTTTTTTTCCAGACAATAGACGATAAGATCATCTACGATACCACCCTGCTCATTGGGCAGGCAACTGTATTGCGCCTGGCCATCGCTGAGTTTGGATGCATCGTTGCTGGTAACACGCTGTATCAGATCGAGTGCATTTTCTCCTTTCAGAATGAATTCACCCATATGGCTTACATCAAATATTCCGGCATTCTTGCGCACAGCGGCGTGCTCATCATTGATGCCGGTGTAACTGATAGGCATATTATAGCCCGCAAATTCTGCCATTTTCGCGCCAAGCGCTATATGTTTATGGGTAAACGCCGTCGTTTTCATTCTTTCGTGTTTATGGCGCAAAAATAGGTGATGCGGGGTGGGTGTAAAAATAAAAAAGCGTTGTGGTTACAACGCTTTGCTTGTATATAGACAGGTGCCCCTGGTTTAGTCGGCCAACTGGATCTTGATCCCTTCACCTATTCTCCTGATCCGGTCATACGACTCCTCGCTGTTGTGTTGCTTGTCCAGGCGCATCACCAAACGTCCCGGAAGGGTTTTTATATATACATGGGTCATATCATCTAATGTAACATTCGCGTCGATACGCGCATCATCAAACTTGTGTTCCATTCGCAACTGAGC
Organism: Chitinophagaceae bacterium; assembly: GCA_031424835.1. GTDB lineage: Bacteria > Bacteroidota > Bacteroidia > Chitinophagales > Chitinophagaceae > Sediminibacterium. The sequence continues at coordinate 6,191 of JANPIE010000139.1, read as the reverse complement.
ATCGAGGTAACGTTGAATACGTTTCGCCTTATTATGATGATATTTGGCTTTCAGCTGGTATGTGTCGTCATTTTCCCTTATGCTGACAGACACGTCGTCGTCCATGAAAATTTCACCGTCGGTTACTTCATGAACAACATACATACAAAAACCCGCTAAAAAAACAAAGCCGGCTGCTGCGATCAAAAGGAATTTTTTCATACCGCTGTTTTAATGGTTAAAAGGTAATGAGAAGGGAAGAACCCCATCCTGTGAACAAGACAGGGTTCTTAAATTCCCAACTTCAACCGAGTTTACGATGCATTGCTTTGCATCAAAGAGATCATGGCACCTTCTTCTGAAAGATCAACCCCGTCAGGCATGTTTGAACCTTCTTCCGCTACCACTTTCTCTGCCACAGGTTCTGCAACGGTGGTTGCTTTCTTGTAACGGTACCTTGTGCTGTCTATAGGTTTATCCAGTTCTTTCTTTAGTTCTTCGGCTTCTTTCTGCTTCCTGTCATACTCCCGCTGAAGATCCTCCTTGCTTTTCTTATACCTTTCAATTGCATCATTATCCGAGCCATCAATGCTCTCTTCCCTATCCCGATCGTTCTGGTCCTTTTTGTCCACTCTTTCCAGTCCGCCGGGCGTCATTATGTATTCCACGTTCGAGTTCCAGTCTTCATAGTTGTTACCGTTCCAGTCATCTTCCCAATCCCAGTCGCTATGAGGTCCGGTGCTAACGCGGAACCAGTTAAGCCTGCGTGCAACGCTTTTGTCGATCAGTATGCGCTTACCAACCGGCACCTGCAGTGTTACCACTACTCCCTGGTTGCGGAAACGGGTTCCTTTCTGTAAAGAGAAGCCTCTGTCAAGAAATACCGTACTGTCCTGCTGGTTGATGCCGTAGTTGATCTGTCTGATATTCTGTAAGGCCTGGCCTTCATCCGGGCCATTGCTGTACTTGGTAGAATTCATGTGATACAACGAGTCGTCACTCTTAACGATACGGAGACGTACGTTGTTGAGGAAAAGGCTATCATCTGTCATGCTCATGATACCATCCATCTTGAACCAGCGGCCAATCACTTTCACTTTACTGTCTGGTACTTTCACTATCAGCTTACCTGTAGCGGGTTGAGAGATGGTATATTCCTGTGTATCCCTCGCCCTTGCATCAAAGTTGCGTGCAATAGATACTGCCAGGGAGCCAGCGCATATTAATCCAATCACCCAAAGACCTGCGAATGTGAACCCGAGATATTTGTTCTTTGATTTCACGCCCATGATCCTGCGGATAAGCCAGGTAATAAAAGCGATTACGGGTATGCCGAGGAATAAAAGCAGTGTGGCCCATGCGAGAGAATTCTGAGCGAATCCTTCCAGGAAAAAATCCTTTAGCGGGAACACGCCCACGCCTGCCACCATGAATGCGAGTAAAGTCACCAGCAATGCAAAGGCGAGTATACCCGCCAGGAACAGGAAGAATGCTTTGAACATGATACCGATCGCTTTCATTACCCTGCTGCCGCCGCTGCGTGCCGCATAACCTGCTTCGGAACTGAACTGCTGTCCTTTAGACGCCATGGTTTGGCCGAATTCCTTACCCAACTTGCTTGCCTGGTCTTTTACTTCACCGCCCCATTTCTCTGCACGTGTTTTAAATCCTTCCAGGTCCTCCTGGATAGTATTTTTAATGGTATTGAGGTCCACTTTTTCACCACGCATCTCCAGTTTTTCTGAGGCGCTTTTCGCTTCAGGAATCACGGCCCAGAGTACGGCATACACTACGAACAGTGTACCACCGAAAGATCCGAATACGATACTTGGGAAAGGATCCACATCAAACCAGAAAGCACTTCTGAAGATGGATGTAATAATGCCTGCCACCAAAGGCAGTGCAAAAATCAGCCGGGGTATCCAGATAGCGATATCGAAATAGGAAGCAATACCACTTGCCACACCCGCAACCACTTTTTCTTCGGGGTTACGATACAGACGTTTGGCAGAACTTGTATTGGTCAACGGTTTTGATGGCAGGATCACCCATAACAATATATACAGCAGTATACCGGTGCCGGCGCCAAAGCTGATAAGGGCAAATACCAGGCGCACAATGGTTGGGTCCACCCTAAGGTAGTTGGCCAGTCCACCGCACACACCACCCAGTATCTTATCTGAATCATTACGGTAGAGGCGACCACGGGGTGTGTCACCTACCGGTTCAAAATTGCGGCCGGTTTGGTCATCCGTTTGTTCTCCGCCAAGCTGGGAATGCACTCTTCCTTCTTCACCTTCAAAATCTTCAGGGCGGCCCATGCTCATGATGATGTTGTTTACGTCATCATCTGTAATACAGGTGCTTCCTTTTTTGAGGCTCTCTACAAAGAGTTCTGCAATACGACCCTCAATATCATTAATGATCTCATCACGTCCCTCCTCGTTGGCAAAGAACCTGCGCAAACTTTCTACATACTGTTTCAGCATGTCGTAAGCAGACTCCTCTATAGGGATCACCCTGCCCTGAAAGTTTATATTAATTACCTTTTTCATGGTCTGTTCAGTTTTATGGTTGGTTAAGGTTGGGTTGGGTTTTCATGGGAGTCCGTATTTTCTATCGGCTGCGTAAGTGTATGAACCGCATCGGCAAGTTCCTGCCAGGTTCTCTCAAGTTCACCATAGAACTCTAGTCCTTTGTCTGTCATGACAAAGTATTTACGGGGCGGTCCACTATTGCTTTCCACCCAACGATAAGTTAATAGACCTGCGTTTTTGAGGCGGGTAAGCAAAGGATAGAGTGTGCCTTCCAGAATATGGAGGTTGGCTGCTTTCATCCTCTCTACCAGGTCACTCGGGTAAACCTCTCCCTGGCGGATGATGGATAAAATGCAAAACTCCAATACACCCTTTCGCATCTGACTTTGTGTGTTCTGAATGTCCATAGCCGGAGTTTTTGTTTCCCGCTCTCGCGGGATTGTGATGAATTGATTCTTTTTAAAAGAAGACCGTGGTTTTTATGCAACCAGGTGCCTTCTTGCGATCCTGTGTTTCCTTGTGCGCTCCAGGTTCCATAAATCTACAATACCAAAGGCGGTTTTGTGCTGGATAACAGGAATGCCGGTTGCTACCGTTTCTTTTACTTCTTTCACCAGGTTTTGCAATTGTGTGGTTCCCAGTGCCTGATAGAAGGTGTTGTTCTGCGTTTTCATGATGTCTTTATTAAAAGGTTTTAAAATTTTTCTGAGAAAGGGGTTTAGCGGGTTTGCCTGCTTCATCCCCTTTGACAACACAAAGATGGGGATTTATTTGGTACTATGCAACACACAGTACCATGTTTTTTTTAGTAATAGGCAGAAGACAATAACTGGCTTAGTTTAAATACTTGATTTACAATATGTTATAAATTTTCGATTTTTTTGGCAAATGTTGAGCGGTAATATTTCTTTATAAATGGATGCAGTTGCGGAACACCTAACAATAACAACAAAAAAAGTAAAATAATTTTATCGTATTTGTACGATAAATGAAAAATTCTGCTTTTCTTTGTTCCATCGTACAAAAACGATAAAGTAATGGCAACACCGAAAACAGCCGCATTTTCAGAGACAGAACAGGGCCTCGCCGCCTTTGCAAAAGCGTTATCACACCCCGCCCGTATCGCCATTATGAAGATACTGGCGCAGCAGGAGGCCTGTATCTGCGGTGAGATAGTGGAGATACTGCCCCTCGCCCAATCAACAGTATCACAGCACCTCAAAGAATTAAAGAACGCAGGACTGATAGACGGATCCGTGGATGGCCCCAAAAGCTGTTACTGCATCAACTGGAAAGCATTCGAAAAATTCAACGTTGACTTCAATACCCTTTTTTCCACACTCAAAACACAGGACAAAAATTCCTGCTGTTAACTCTTCACCCGTGCCTGTTGTGCGAAAATTTTAAGCGCGCAACCTGGCACCATAAAAAACAAAACATGCAAACAGAAAATGAACTGAAAGAACTCGTCAAAGAAAAATATGGCGAGATTGCCGGGCAATCGCGGGCGCAGAACGCAGCATCCTGCTGTGGCGCATCCTGCGGCAGTAACGAAGCCTATACCATTATGGCTGATAATTATTCGGAGCTCGAAGGGTACCATGCAGATGCCGACCTTGGTCTCGGCTGCGGTTTACCCACAGAATTTGCAAAGATCAGTAAAGGAGATACGGTCATTGACCTTGGCAGCGGGGCAGGGAATGATGCTTTTGTTGCACGCGCCATTGCAGGCGAAGAAGGTAACATCATCGGTATTGATTTTACAGAAAAGATGGTAGAAAAAGCAAGGCTCAACGCCGCCAAACTCAATTTCACCAATGTAACGTTCCGCCTGGGCGATATAGAAGCGATGCCCGTTGATAACGATACCGCAGACGTGGTGATCAGCAACTGCGTACTTAACCTGGTTCCCAATAAGCAGAAAGTATTGCAGGAAATTTACCGGGTATTAAAACCCGGGGCGCATTTCAGCATATCTGATATTGTGCTGGAAGGTGAACTGCCCACCCAATTGCAGCAGGCAGCAGAAATGTATGCGGGCTGTGTATCAGGGGCCATTCAGAAACGCGATTACCTTGACCTGATAACCACAACCGGCTTTAAAAATGTGGTGGTACAAAAAGAAAAAAGTATTTTATTGCCGGATGATATCCTGCTGCAATATTTTACAGCCGGGGAGATCGCGTCATTCAGGAATAGCAATACCGGTATATACAGCGTAACCGTGTATGCTGAGAAGCCTGCATCGTGCTGCGGCCCCCAATGTTGTAATTGATTTTTATTCAACACATAGGTACAAGGCTAAACCCGTTGTGCCTGTGTGTTTCCATAGCATCACAAACCAGGAAGTAAATTTTACCCGCATGCAACTAACATCATTATTGCCGTCTCACTGGGAAGCGGTCCGGGCTATCTACGAAGAAGGTATGGCAACAGGCAACGCCACATTTCAAACAACGGCCCCATCATGGGAAGAATGGAACGGGTCACACGCCGTTGCCCCGCGGCTGGTAGCCATTGAAAACAATGAAGTGCTGGGCTGGGCAGCCATCACACCCGTAAGCGGACGTTGTGTTTATGCAGGGGTTGGAGAAATAAGCGTGTATGTAAGCGCAAAAGCGCGTGGCCGCGGGCTGGGCAAACAATTGCTGAATGCATTGATCACTGAAAGTGAAAAAGAAAATTACTGGACACTGCAGGCCGGTATATTTCCGGAGAACCTGGCAAGCCTTGCCATTCACAAAGCCTGCGGGTTCCGCATCATTGGTACACGTGAAAGGATTGGGAGGATGAATGGTGTTTGGCGTGATACCGTATTATTGGAAAGAAGAAGTAAAAACACAGGCCTGTAATTATGGAAAAGAAAAAACTACTTTTTGTTTGTGTGGAAAACAGTAACCGCAGCCAGATGAGCCAGGCTTTTGCAAGGATCCATGGCGGCGATGCTGTGGAAGCTTTCAGCGCAGGCAGTAAACCCAGCGGTATTGTTAACCCGAAAGCCATTGCGGCCATGCAGGAGCTCGACTATGATCTCAGTACCCATGACAGCAAGTCTTTACAGGAGGTTGAAAAATTCGCACCCTTTGATGCAGTAGTTACCATGGGCTGCGGCGATGCCTGCCCCTGGATGCCCGCAAAAAAATTCATCGACTGGCAGATACCTGATCCAAAATACATGGAGCCTGCAGAATTCAATATTGTCCGTGACCTGATCAGCGAAAAAGTAAAAGCCCTGCTTTCGGAACTATGAGTTTTTCTTCTCCGGCGTACCAATCAATCCCTCAATAAGGGAGGTAACAACACTCACGATAAAGCTGAATAACAATGCTGCCCACCAGCTATCCACCGCAAAGCCCGGTACAATACCGGCGGCTAATTTTACGATGATGATGTTGATAACAAGCAGGAAAAGTCCGAGTGTAAAAAGGGTAATGGGAATGGTTAGGATAATCAGGATAGGCTTAATAAAACTGTTCAGCAACCCCAGTACTATGGCAACAACGATGGCGGTGAGCGTATCATCTACGTGTACACCGCCCAGCAGGTAAGCTGCCACAATAACCGCCACCGCAGTGGCAATGGTCTTCGCAAAAAATTTTCCCATACAGTTTATTTAACCACAGCCAAGTTACCATTAATTTTTCGTCGTATGCCGTCTTTGAGAACGGGTACGTT
>JANPIE010000138.1:0-45099 GCA_031424835.1 Chitinophagaceae bacterium | reverse complement strand
CATTTCTTTAGGTAAATATTTTAGGGATAGCTCTGTTATTTTTCTTTTGTCATAAAAACGAAATAAAAAGTAATACGCAGCTAGTAAAACTAGAAAGGAAATAAAATGAATAATTGGGTTAGCAATATTTTTATCTTGAATAATGCTATAAATAAATGGCTTTAATACAAAGTTTTGAATTACGACAAATAGAGAAAAACAAACAACAATTCCAATGATAATTTTTGTTATTGGAAAATAAAGCACTCTCTTGATAGTTGCATTCATAAATTTATTTTAGTTTATATTATTTAAAGTTTTTGCAAAAAAAAGTATTTAATACCTTTACAGCAAGTACATACAATAAAGTAGGCTACATACTAAAAACATAGTAAACCTGATTATCAATGGGTTAAATTTTAAATAAATGAAAAAAAATATTCAAAAGGCATACTGTGCTGTTGATTACGCATTTCAAAGAATCGGCGGAAAATATAAAGGGCGGATTTTATGGGTATTAAGGGATGGGCTATTGAGATACGGTGAATTAAACAGGGCAATAGTGGGTATTACACCAAAAATGCTTACCCAAACACTAAAGGAACTGGAAGCTGATGAACTAATAACGAGAAAAGTTTATTCTGAGGTTCCACCCAAAGTTGAATATTCACTTACCGAGACAGGAAAAGAATTAATTCCGTTTATTAGCCAAATGCGAAGTTGGGGAGAAAAACAAATGGCAGCAGATTGAAACTTACATTTCGTTGGGTGTTGCGATATGCCTGCCACCTGGGTTTTCGTGTTTGGCGAGAAGGTGGCGATTTTTACTACAAATGTTGATGCGCAGAACTACTGTTTGATTAACCACAGAAATGTCTGCGGAGCACTGAATCGCCAGTTTTGCCAAACCCTTGTTAGGCGTTGTTTATTTTTTCTGCGGTTTTAATCGGGCAATAACTGATTTAAAATTTAACTCCTATATATATATTTGGTTCTAAAAGGAAATAGTTATGCCATTTACTATCTATAACTTTAAAAGCTTGGGGAGTATTGGTATCAACTGGCCAATATTGACAATGAACTTGGGGTTCAATAAACATTCTATTCTTGAAAAGGGATAAATGATACCCTAAATGATAAGAGGTATACAATTTAAAACCGTTTCCAATTTTGTTTTTATCATTATCTAAATAGGTTTTAAACTGTGGTAATACCTCAACAGTTGCAAATAAACCTTTCCATAACATTCTTTGGTATGAAAGGCCTAAACCTGTTTCTCTCATTCTGCCAGGGTAAAATTCACTTTCTGTGTTAACCTTATCTAGAAGTCCTTCCCACCAAAGTATCCCCATAGGTTGAAATAAGCTCCATGTTGCTAATTTTATTCCAATTCTATCTTTGTGAGTAAGTGCATATTTAACATGAAGCTCATAGTGGTGTGTATTTAACTTTCCTTGACCAAAATTGTCAAATGACAGCCATGTTGTACTTACAAAAAATTTATGGTTAGGTATGGAATCTTTATCCTTGCCATTAGGAGTTCGGCTAAATGCTTGTGTTAAAAATAAAGTAAATATTAAGGCTGTAGAAATTCGTTTCATATTCATAAACCGGTACTTTTAAGTGAATCTATAATATTTCACAAAAATGCACCGTTATGAGCTTTGTATTCGCTGACTTTAGTTAAGAAATGAGGTAATTTCAATTACTTTTTTTGATTGCTGATTCGTTTGCGAATCCTGCTTAGTGATTCAGGCTTAATTCCCAAATAACTGGCTATTTGATTTTGGGGAACCCTTTGTAATAAATCAGGTCGGTCTTTTAACAAATTCAAATATCGCTCCTCAGGGCTGTTCATCTTAAATTCGGCAAAAGTTTCCTGATATTTTGACATGATAACTTCTCCTATCACGCGGGCTACTGATTCTAATTGCGGATACTTTTTAAACATTTCTATTTCTAATTCAGGCGAGCCCACGCTGGCCATAGTGTCTTCGGTGCATTCTAAACAATGTTCTGAAGCTATTTGTTTCCCATAACTTGATGGAGTAACTGCTTGTTCTTCGGTATAAAACTCAACAGTTTTTTCTTCCCCATCTCTTTTGTAGTAACTACGTATACAACCTTTTAATATGAAATAACATTCATTTGCAATGTTTCCTTCCTCAAGTAAAATTGTTCCTTTTTTGAAATGTTTAATAAAAGCACTTTCCTTAATTGCTCTTTCTATTTCATCCGTAACCGGAATATATTTTGAAAGATATTCTAATACTTCTTTTCCCATTATTTCATTTTTTATATTGGTCGTCCTCTATAATGACGCCTAACGTCCGTTTGTGAAAAAACTACCACTGCCTTATAAATATACACACAATGTTAGTAGCTGCAAACTCAGTATGGTTGTTGCAAATAGCATGTATGCAATTTATATCAGGACAACAGCGCAATCAAACCTACTTTGCAACTTAGGAAGACCGCGTGTCAGCCGATAACCCGGTAAGGCTGATGGATGCTTTTATTGATAAGCTTGATGTTCATAAATTTGGGTTTAGTAAAACAGTACATCACAGTGAAGGCCGGCCGCCATACCCCCCCACAGGTACTTTTAAAGCTTTATCTGTATGGCTATTTAAACAAGGTATGCAGCAGCCGTAAGCTGGAAAGGGAGTGTGGTCGCAATATAGAACTGTAATCGTTGTTACAAAACTTAGTACCTGACTTTCATACCATCGACGACTTCTGCTAATTGCACGCACTGCCCTTGCAATCTATGTTCCGGTTATATGTTCAGTTCCTGGGTGAAGCCGGTTTATTTGGTAAAACAATCCTTGCGGTAGATGGCAGGAAGTTTAAAGCAGTAAACAGCCGTAAGAACAATTATAACCAGAAAAAGATAGATAAACACCAGCAGTTCATAAAAGATAAGGGCGAAAAATATTTACCGGAACTTGATGAACTCGATATTTCCTTTCGCAGCTAATGGGATAACTGCTGCAAAAGAATGACGCAATCCGTCGGGCCACACTTGCTGCAATGCGTTGTTAGCAGTAGCTCTTAGAGGTCCAAAACAAAAGCTAGATTTTGTTTTAGTTAATTGATCTGTTCTTCGTTTAATTTACCAATTTTTTGAATCAGTCTTTTGTTATCGATCGATCTTATTTGATCTACTAAAACATCACCTGGTTTATGGAGCTGATTTCTTCTTAAATGTACTCGGAGTAGTTTAATTTCAGTTTAAACATTGGATGTAATAGGGCAGATGGCTATCCCAGTATTCAGGAATGCTATATTGACGAGCCGTGTTGTGTCGCTCTGAACCTAACTGGGCCGTGCACTTCTTTGCGGTCTCGGATGCATAATTCACTGAACATGCATAGCAAAATGCATGTAATAACACCATGGTAATGTAGAGATCAGTTCGCGTTGGCAGCGGCCGTCATTGCCATTTGCATTTTTTCTTCTGCGCCATAAAACGTAGCCAGCCGCCTGATCACTTTTTCGACCACAGCGTCCGGACAGCTTGCACCACTGGTAATCAGTATGCGCACAGGGCCCTTAGCGGGCAGCCATCCTTTTTTGATGCTGAGCGTCTTGGTTTGCCAGTTACGGTCCTCTATTTCCAGAGGAGAAAGTAGTCTTTCCGCCGCATCAATAAAATACGTAGGGAGTTTTGATTCACAGAGTTCAACCAGGTGTGAGCTGTTGCTGCTGTTGTGTCCGCCAATGACAATCGCCAGGTCGGCATTTGTTTCCAGCATACCCATTACCGCGCTTTGGTTATCATTGGTAGCGTAGCACAGTGTATCTCTTGTATCCGCAAATCGCTCGCCGATATTGTTTTCGGCTAACTGATGATGGTCAGTGATTACCTTTTTTAGGTAGTCTGAGATGGCCTGCGTATCCGTGGCCAGTTGTGTTGTCTGGTTGACCACTCCAATCTGCTGCAGGTGTTGGGTTACATCAAAGCCTTCGGAATACCGCCCTGCAAATTCGGTGTAGAATTGTGCAGCGGATTTTTCGCCGGTAATGTATTTGGCCAGTTCCCGCGTTTCAGCCATATCATTTACCACTACCGTTGGCGTATGTTGTGATGCATGTGAGAAGGTTGCGCGTGTTTCTTCATGTTTGGGTTTGCCATGCACCACAATGCTGTATCCTTTCTGTGCAATCTGCTCACTTCTGTTCCAGACTTTTTCCACAAAAGGGCAGGTGGTATTGTATTTTGAAATGGCGATACCTTTTTCGGAAAGTAGTTTTTCTATTTCGAGGGTGGTGCCAAATGCCGGTATGATTACCACATCCTCTGCCGTTAGGCTATCAAACGGGATCAACTGGTTACCGTAGGTGTCCTGCAGAAACTGCACGCCCCTGGCCAGCAGATCGGCATTCACCTGTGGGTTATGGATCATCTCGCTTAATAAGAAAATTCTTTTGCCCGGGTTTTCATCGATGGTAGTAAACGCAATTTCTATGGCATTCTCAACACCATAACAAAATCCAAAATGGCGCGCAAGAAAAATCTGCAGGGGGCCAAGGTCAAGCAGCGTAGGTGTAAAATCCTTTTTGAGTTTGTCCTGCTGTCTGCGTTTCAACTTGATAGCCGAGATCAGCGGGCTGCGGTATATGTTGGGGACATCGAATTGCTTCATAGAAGCGCAAATTTACGGAGTTCAGCGGAGTTTATTGGTGTGTAGAATTGCCTGGCGAAACCTTGCGACTTCGGGTCTTTGCGGTTGCTTTTTTCTACCGCAAAGGCGCGAGGCCGCAAAGGATCGCTAAGAAGGGATACTACAGTACAAGTGTGCGACGCAAGGGACGACGGGATAGGTTCTGAAGCAGGGTGCATATTTATTGAACGAGATAAGTGTACTCACAAAGGCACGGGGGGCAGGGTTTCAGGGAGCGGAAGACACTTGCCAACAGCGACTTCTGCCTTCCAATTATTAATTATTAATTACCAATTATTAATTAATTTCCCTTCTCTAATACTGCTGCTATGCGAATCGTTCCGTTCCTGATATCCGGGCTGCTTACGGCCGGGTTGGTAATTGCGCTTGACAGGCAGTTGCCTGTTGGCTCGGGTAAAACACCGCGCCTCGGTTATTTTCTCTCTCCGCAGCAGGGTTTTTGGCAGAATGCCGAGCCGGCAGATATTTCTTTTGACAGTGATATAAAATTGCCGGGTGTTAAAGGCAAAGTAGAGGTTTTTGTAGATGACCGGCTCGTGCCGCATGTGTATGCAGACAATGACCTTGATGCCTATTATGTACAGGGTTACCTGCATGCAAAGTTTCGTTTGTGGCAGATGGAGTTCCAGACGCATGTGGCTGCGGGAAGGTTAAGCGAAATTGTGGGCGAAGAGAGATTATCAACCGATCGGTTTTTCAGAAGACTGGGTATGGTTTACGGGGCGGAGCAAACAATGGCTGCAATGGAGAACAACCCGGAAATGAAAGCAACTGTAAAGTCCTATGCTGATGGTGTGAATGCGTATATCAGTTCCTTAACACCACAACAACTTCCTTTTGAATACAAATTACTGGATTACAAACCTGAAGCCTGGACACCGCTGAAGACCTATCTCTTCATGATGTTCATGGCGTATGATCTTTCCGGTCGGGGTGCAGTGCAGGACCTGCAGATGACGAACGCAAAAAATTATTTCGGGTATGTGGATTTTGATAAGCTGTTCCCGAATGTGGTGGATTCACTGGATCCCATTATACCCAGGGGAACCGTCTTTGGTGCTCCGTCCATCGTTCCCAAAGAGCCTTTGCATGCCGATTCATCATATTTTAATAATACCATCTCATCCCAAACTAACGCGCCTGCTATGCCGGATAAAGACAACGGCAGCAATAACTGGGCGGTATCGGGCAGCAAAACAAAAAGCGGTCAGCCCATCCTTGCCAATGACCCGCACCTGGGATTGAACCTGCCGGCCTTATGGTTTGAGATGCAGATCCATACACCTACTCACAATACCTATGGCGCCAGTTTTCCGGGGTCACCGGCTGTGATCATTGGTTTCAACGACAGTATCGCCTGGGGTGTTACCAATGCGGGCCGTGACGTGATTGATTATTATGACCTGCGTTTTAAAGATTCCACCATGAAAGAATACTGGTTCAATGGTGCCTGGCTGAAAGCCGAAACCCGTAAAGAAGTGATCAGGGTGAAAGGCATGGCGGAGGAGCAGGTGGAAAATATTGCCATGACCGTTTTTGGCCCCGTTATGTATGATAAGTCTTATACCAGTAAGGGAATGGAGGGCAGGAACCTCGCCGTGCGATGGACCGCGCTGGAACCGGGTAATGGGCTGCAAACTTTTTACCAGTTAAACCGCGCGAAGAATTATGATGAATATTTATCAGCGATCGCAACCTGGCGTTGCCCGGGACAGAATTTTGTTTTCGCTTCCAAAACCGGGGACATAGCCATCAAGCAGCAGGGTGCATTTGTTGCGCGGTGGAAAAGGCAGGGCGATTTTGTGATGCCCGGTACAGACAGTTCCTTTATGTGGCAGGGTATCATTCCTGAGTCTGAGAACCCGATGATCAAAAACCCCGCTTCAGGATTTGTGAGCAGCGCCAACCAGATGGTTACTGATGCGAGCTATCCGTATTATATCGGTGCATCAAATAATTTCCCGGTATACCGCGGTGTGATCATCAACCGCCGGCTGGCCGGGATGAGTGGCATTACACCGGACGATATGCAGCGGCTGCAGATGGACAACTACAATGTGTTTGCAGAAATGGCCAGGCCACTGCTGGTTTGGTACATTGATGAAGCGAAGCTGACGGCGGATGAAAAAAAATATTATGCGATCCTCAAAGACTGGAACCTGCGGGGTGATGCGGGTGAAAAGGGTGCAACTGTTTTTAAATGCATTTGGGATAGCCTGGAAGTTGCCATCTGGGACGACGAGTTCAGGCAGAATAAACTCCCCATGACATGGCCCGATCCTTCCACCCTGCTGGAAAGTCTGCTGAAAGATTCCGTATACCTCTTTGCAGACAATATCAACACAAAAGATAAACTGGAAACCGTTAAGGACGATGTGATGCTGGCAGTAAAAAAAGCTACTGTTTATCTTACCCTGCTTGATAATGAAGGAAAGCTGGAGTGGGCAAAATTCAAAGACACCAGGGTAAACCATTTGCTACGCCTGCCTGCGCTCAGCCGTTTGCATCTGCCCATTGGCGGTGGTTCTCATATGATCAACGCTACCAAAGAGAATCATGGACCCAGTTGGCGAATGATCGTTCATATGACCTATGATATAGAGGCGTATGCTGTTTATCCCGGCGGACAAAGCGGCAACCCCGGAAGCCGGTACTACGATACGTTTGTAGACAGTTGGGCCGCCGGAAAATACTACCGGGTACTGTTCCTCCGTAAAGAGGATGCTGCCCGGCATGAACGGATCAAGTGGCGAATGGTATTCAATAAAAGTTAAACCCCCCGATATGAAAATAATTGCTGCGATTGTATTAACTGCGTTGCTGGCTTTTGCTGCAGGGCTCTACGGCGTATTACCCTGGTGGAGTTTTGTGGGCACATCGCTGATCATTGCGATGGCGGTGCACCAGCGACCCGGAAGGGCGTTCCTTTCGGGGTTTCTGGGGCTGTTCCTGTTGTGGACAGTGCTGGCATTTTTGAAAGACGCGGCAAACGACCAGGTATTGTCTGCAAAAGTGGCGCAGGTATTACCACTGGGTGGCTCTTCCCTGGTTTTGATTCTGGTTACAGGCATCATCGGGGGCCTGGTCAGCGGCCTGGCAGCGTTAACCGGAAGTTATATACGAAAGCGCTGAAATGCCTGCATAACCCGCCCCGATGCAGGCTATTGCTGCCTGTTGACACGCTTTAATAATTCGTTAAACTCTTTCCGCTTATGTAAATCGGGTAGCAATCACAGCGGTCGCGGCTTACTTTCGTTGTAACCCGAACTTATGAATAAGCGTCTGTTACTGCTGCTTACTGCTTTACTCTCTTTGTCTGCTTATTCCGCTACAGTGAGCGGCACCATCACTGATAAGAATGGAGCCGTGCTTCCCTTCTCGTCCATTCTCGTAAAAGGTACCACACAGGGTGTATCCGCCAACAGCAAAGGAAAATATTTGATTCAACTGGAGGCAGGTGAATACCTATTGGTGTGCCAGTACATAGGCCATAAAACCATTGAGAAAAAAATAAAAGTCAGCAACACAGATATCAGCCTTGATTTTGAACTGGAGCCGCAGCAATATGATCTGAAAGAAGTGGTGGTCACATCGAATGGAGAGGATCCCGCCTATGCGATTATCAGAAAAGCCATAGAGAAGCGGCAGGAGCATTTGAAAGAAATCCGTTCCTTCCAGTGCGATGTTTACCTGAAAGGACAAATGCAACTGCGCAATTATCCCAAATCTTTCTTCGGACAAAAAATTGATTTTGAAGACGGGGATACCAGCAAAAGAAAAATGATTTTTTTGTCGGAGTCGGTGGCCAGATATTCTGTGCAGGACCCGGGCACACAGAAAATTGAAGTGATGTCTACCAAAGTAAGCGGTCGCAGTAACAGTTTTGGCCTGAGTGATCCGCAGATTATTTCTTTTTACGAGAACAATATTTCTGTTGGGGAGGCACTGAACCCGCGTGGTTTCATTTCGCCCATTGCCAGCGGTGCGCTCAATTTTTACCGGTATAAGTTTGAGGGTACATTCTATGAAAACGGGAGGGAGATCAGCCGGATTAAAGTGATCCCCCGCAGGGCCTATGAACCGTTGTTTTCAGGCCATATCACAATTATAGAAGATGAATGGCGTATACAAAGTGTGGACCTGGTAATCGTTAAAGAGCAGCAGATGCAGTTCCTTGACACTTTGCGTATACAGCAGCTATACGTTCCCTCCGGTAACCGCTGGGTGATCAAGAACCAGGTGATCTATCCCGCAGGAAAAATATTCGGTTTTGATTTTTTCGGAAGTTTTGTGCAGGTGTATGATAAGTTTGACATGGATCCCAAATTCAAACCCCGATTTTTTGACCATACCCTTGTTAAATTCTACGATAGTTCCAATAAACGTTCGATGGCCTATTGGGACAGCATTCGTCCGCTGCCGCTGCTGACAGAAGAGGCACGCGATTACCGGAAAAAAGACAGCCTCGAAACCGTTCGCAAGGATCCGCGTTACCTGGATTCATTGGATAAAAAAAGAAACAAAATCAGGCTGAGCGGCATTTTGCTAACGGGTCAGTCGTTCACCGTATCAAAGCGGAAAGAGTCTATCAATTTTTCTTCCGTGCTAAGTACACTCAATTACAATACGGTGGAAGGTGCGGTGATCAGTTTTTCTCCGGAATATTTCCGGAGAATGGAGGGACGAAAAACCTTGTTCATCAAACCTGAGTTCCGGTATGGTTTTGCGAATACGCACCTCAATGCGTCATTAAGCGCCAATTATAATTTTGGAAAAAAATACATTAATTCCTTCAGTGTATCAGGTGGAAAAAAAGTGTTCCAGTATCATAATGCAGAGCCGATATCCCAGAGGCTTAACACCATTTATACCTTAATGCGCGAGTCAAATTTTATGAAGATTTATGAAGCGGATTATTTCCGCATCGGATATGGTGCGGGGCTGGGTAATGGAATAAATATTTCTGCGTCATTCCAATTCCAGAACCGGCGCCCGCTCGATAATCTCTCAGATATCACCCGATGGAAAGATGTAAGCAACCGGGATTTCACCCCCAATTTTCCGGTGGAACTGTCTGCGTCCGGTATGCCCCCACACCAGGCAACCATCGTTACCGCGGGTATTAGCTGGCGACCCGGCGCTGACTATATAGAACTTCCGGACCGGAAGATCAGTATTGGGTCCAAATATCCTACCATCAATGCCAGCATCACCAAAGGATTGAAGGGCATGCTGGGCAGTGATGTGGATTATACCAAATGGCGTGTAACGCTTAATGATGAACTGGACCTGAAACTGGCGGGCCATTTTGATTACAATATTGCCTTCAGCGGATTTTTTGATGCGGCCAAAACATACATTCCCGATTACCAGCATTATAATGGTAACCAGACCATATTTGCCTCTTCCTATATGAATAGTTTTCAACTGGCGCCCTATTATGGGTACAGTAACACCACCGGGTTTAACATGAGTGTCCATGCAGAATACCACCTGAATGGGTTGCTCAGTAATAAAATTCCCGGTTTCAAAAAACTCAATTGCTTTTTCGTGGTAGGGGGCAATATGCTGCAGATTACCGGCGGTAAAGCTTACTATGAGACTTTGTTCGGGATAGAAAATATACTGAAAGTGATACGGGTTGATTTTGTACAGGGATTTATTTCTACAGGCGATAGACCCAGTGGTATAAGGGTGTCGGTGCCTCTGGTAAGGTAGCCGGTTAACCATAGCCGGTTTTCGGGTTAGCTGTTATGGGTAAACCTCAACACGCTGCTGCAACCAGCCACATATATCTTTTTCAATACCTTTGTAGCGATTTTGGCCACCCTGCAAGTGGCTCCTTTGTTAATGGAACATTCAGGTGTAGCGGCGGATGCAGCATTACCCGGATGTCAGAAATAAATATGTATGCCTGTTTTACACAACCGCGTTTCCAACGAGGAGTTGAAGAAGCGTTTACACGAGGAAGATTTTCACCGCACCACCATCAGTTTTTACCACTACTTTCCTGTTCAGAATCCCCTGGAATTTCGGAATCATTTGTATAAGCAGCTTAATGCATTGCAGGTTTTTGGCAGGATCTATGTGGCAAAGGAAGGGATCAATGCGCAGGTAAGCGTGCCCTCCCATCAAATGATCGCCTTCCGTGATTTTCTCTATTCCATAGAACCACTTAATGGCATCCGTTTGAATATAGCCGTGGATGACGATGGCAAAGGTTTTTGGGTGCTGAAGATAAAAGTGCGGGATAAGATCGTTGCCGATGGTATTGAGGACCCCGCTTTCAGTATGGAGAATAAGGGGCGGTATGTAAATGCGCCCCGGATGAATGAGCTTCTGAAGGATCCTGACACGATTGTGATAGACATGCGTAATCATTATGAGTATGAAGTGGGTCATTTCGAGAACGCCATTGAGCTTCCATCAGATACCTTTCGCGAACAGTTGCCGATGGCCGTGGATATGATGAAGGGCAATGAGGAGAAGAACATCATCATGTATTGTACAGGTGGTATCCGTTGTGAAAAAGCCAGTGCCTTTATGCTGCACAATGGTTTTAAAAATGTTTTTCACCTCGAGGGAGGCATCATCAACTACGCGCGGCAGGCCAGAGAAACGGGCCTTGACAGCCGCTTCATTGGCAAAAATTTTGTATTCGACGACAGGTTAGGCGAGCGCATTACAGAGGATATTATTGCCAGTTGCCACCAATGTGGCAAACCTTGTGATACCCATACCAATTGCCGCAACAATGGCTGCCACCTGCTGTTTATCCAGTGCGCCGAATGCGCGGCCCAGTTTGACGGCTGCTGCAGTGCCGCCTGTAAAGATACCCTGCTGCTTCCGGTGGAGCGCCAGAAAGAGATCCGTAAAGGTGTGGAGAACGGGCAGAACATATTCAACAAAAGCAGGTCGCGCCTCCGCCCGAAATTAAAGCCGGGTAAAGGGTAAGCTATTTTTAATCGCGTTTTTGAGAGGGGAGCAGTAACATTTGCTATCTTGCCCGCCTTATCACTGCTTTGAAGAAGATCGTATCCATATTTGTTCTGTTCTGCCTGCTACTGCATATGGGTGGCTACCACCTGGTGCACTATCTCTACCAGCATGGGCTGAAGCAGGAAATGCGTTCTTACCTGCAAACGCATGCCGATACCCGGTATGGTACTTACCTCAGTTTTCCATTAACGAATAACGAAGTAGCGGATGCTGATTTTGAATGGGAAGAGGAGAATGGCGAGTTCAGGTACAAAAATGAATGGTATGATGTGGTTACTGTTGAGCGAACAGGAGGCGAATTGCGGTTGTATGCCTTTAAAGATGTGCGGGAGAACGATCTGGAAAAACAGGTAAATGAAATCCGTCATGCGCAGCACAGTTCGCGTTCCCACATGATACCTAAGTTTAAATTCTTTTCTGCATTCTGCAATATGGATGAAACTGCTCAGGAAATGGTTTCGTCACAGTCAGGTTTTAGGCCTCCCGTTTTTGCGGAAGATTTTATAGCCGCTGATAAAGAAGTAGCCTCCCCACCTCCCCGTTTGGTTGCCTGATCCGGCAAGTTGAATTTTTTCAACAAGTTTTCATTTTGTTTTCCTGCACAAAAAACGGTGCAGGATGCTTGATTTTATGGCTAATTGTAGTCGCACGCGACCACAAATAATATTTCGTTGAATGAAGTGTGTATTGATAGTAATAACGGCGTGTTTCATCGTCAGCAGCGCTTTTGCAAAACAGGATACTACTACTTTAGAAGAAGTGGTGGTGTCTGGCAGTAAATTTGCTGTCAATAAAAAAAATATAGTACAGAAGATAGATGTACTCAGCCGCCAGTTTATTGCCGGTGCCAATGCACAGAATACCGGCGACCTGTTGATCAGTTCCGGTAAACTATTCGTGCAGAAAAGCCAGCAGGGGGGCAGCAGCCCGGTAATAAGGGGATTTGAAGCCAGCAGGGTATTACTGGTGGTTGATGGCATTCGCATGAACAATGCGGTTTACCGGTCGGGTCACCTCCAAAACGTGGTTACAGTGGACCAGAACATGCTTGACAGGTTGGAAATATCTTACGGTCCGTCTTCCACGCTTTATGGCAGTGATGCCCTGGGTGGAATGATCCACATGATCACCAGGAATCCCGTGCTTTCGGAGAAGGGTTTTCGGTTGTCGGGCAATGCCCTTGTGAGAACAAGTTCAGTGAATAATGAAATGACGGAACACATTGATTTGAATTTTGCTCTTAAGAAGATCGCATTCCTCAGTTCGCTTACGTATAGTGATTTCGGGGACCTGAAGATGGGGAGCAACTATCCGTCCAGGTATCCCCATTTCGGGCGTCGTTCGCAATATGTTTCCATCGCACATCATCCCTTTTCAGATACAGTGGTAAAGAATGACGATGACCGGGTGCAGCGGTTTTCAGGTTACCGTCAATGGGATTTTATGCAGAAAATATTGGTGACACAGGGTGAACATATATCGCATCTCTTCAACATGCAATTTTCCAACAGCAGTAATGTGCCGCGATACGATAGGTTGCAGGACATTAAAAACGGGACGCTTCGTTTTGCGGAATGGTTCTATGGTCCGCAGAAAAGAAACCTGTTAGGGTATACTTTTGCAGCGAATAAACTCAAAGGAATATTTGATGCCGCAAATGTAACCCTGAGCTACCAGGATATTGAAGAAAGCAGGCAAACCCGCGAGCTACACCGTTATGACCAGTTCGACAGTCGCCGTGAACATGTGAAAGTATGGGGTGCCATCGCCGACTTCAGAAAAAATCTAACCAACGGTTCGTTAAGTGTGGGCGCTGATGCGCAATTGAATGATGTAGTGTCGGTTGCGGACCGCACCAACCTTCAGACCGGGGCTGTCATAAAACTGGATAGCCGTTATTCCAATGGAAGCAATAAAATGGATCTGGCCGCAGTATATGCACAGCATATCCATAAATTCTCCGGTGGCAGGTGGGTATTGAATGATGGATTGCGGCTGCAGTTTGTGAGACTGCATTCAAGCATTAGCGACAATTCATTTTTCAATTTACCCGTAACAGATGTTCGGCAATCCAATGTAGCGGTTACGGGAAATATCGGGCTTGTGTATTCGGCATCCGAACGTACCAGGATTAAATTTGGTTTCGGGTCCGCGTCCCGCTCACCCAATATCGATGACCTTGCCAAAGTATTTGAATCGAATACGGCCGCAAAGCAGGTGATAGTACCCAATCCCGGACTTAAGCCTGAATACACGTATAATTTTGACCTGGGTGTTACCCAATCTTTGGGAGCCGTAACGGTTGAGGCCAATGCATTTTATACAATGATGCGTAACGCGATTGTGTCGGCACCATTCACTTTGAACGGCAAAGATTCCATCAACTACAATGGCATAGTGGCTGCCGTATATGCCAGCCAGAACCGGAACAGGGCGTTTCTCTATGGGGGTACGGTTAGTATTTCTTATAAATCCGGGGAACACTTCGGCGCATCAACAACGCTTTCATACACCTATGGCCGGTTCAGGACACCTCCCAATACATTCAATAATATTTACGAGAAACAAATGGATGGCTACTATGCAGTTGTGCAGCGAAAGGTATCTGAGAAACCGCTGGATCATGTACCGCCCCTGTTTGGTAAAACAAGCGTTGTGTATAACGACAAACAATTTAATTTAGAATTTTTTGCGTTGTACAATGGCTGGAAAAAAATACAGGACTACAATGCAGACGGTGAAGACAACCAGCAATACGCTACTATTGACGGTATGCCATCATGGTTAACACTAAACTTTAAGGCAGAAGTGCATGTAAAAAAATATCTCCGTATACAGGCTGCTGTTGAAAACATACTGGACCGTAACTACCGCTATTTTGCCTCCGGCTTTTCAGCCGGCGGAAGAAATTTTATGATAGCCCTGAGAAGTTCTTTTTAACCGAGGAGCCCGCGTTAAATGGCGTTGTGTTTTTGTAAGGCCTGGATAACAAGTTTTTCAATCGTAGCATCATCCGGTTGCTCAGGAACAAAAGGTTTGCCGGTAACTTTTTCGAACAGCTCTATATACCTTTTGCTGATGGTGTTAATCCATTCGTCAGACATCTCAGGCACGTGTTGTCCTTCCTTTCCCATAAAATCATAGGCGATCAGCCACTCACGTACAAATTCCTTGCTCAGTTGTTTTTGTTTTTCACCTTTTGCCTGGCGCTCTTCAAAACCATCGGCATAAAAATAGCGCGATGAGTCGGGCGTATGCACTTCATCCATCAGGTAAATGGTATCACCGATCTTCCCAAATTCATATTTGGTATCTGCCAGTATCAGTCCCTGTCTGGCTGCGATTTGTTTGCCACGTTCAAATAGCCTCAGCGTATGGTCCTCCAGTACCTTCCAGTCTTCTGCAGACGCGAGCCCCTGTGCAATGATCTCATCGCGGGAAATATCTTCATCATGTCCGGCAGCCGCTTTTGTGGACGGTGTGATGATGGGCGTGGGAAAAAAATCATTTTCCTTCAGGCCTTCCGGCATACTGGCGCCGCACAATTCGCGTTTTCCGCTGCTGTAAGTGCGCCATGCATGACCCACCACATTGCCTCTTACCACCATCTCTATTTTAAAGGGATCACACCTTTTTCCGATAGATACATTGGGCGCGGGAACCTCAACCAGCCAGTTTGGGCAGATATCCCTTGTCGCTTCCAGCATATAAGCCGCAATCTGGGTTAATACCTGCCCCTTGAAAGGGATGGGCCGCGGTAATATCACATCAAATGCCGAGATACGGTTACTGGCTATCATTACCAGCCAGTCGGTATGGATGCTGTAAACATCCCTGACCTTTCCGTGGTAGAGGCCCGTTTGTGCAGGAAATTGAAAAGATGGCATGCGTCAAAAATAGATATGACATTGATAAATAAGGGGTAACGCACATACTTTTTCTCAACAGAACAACGTTATTTGTGAACAAATTATATTTTACTATCAAACTAACAAGTGCTATTTTTAAGAACCATTCATTTAAAACTTGCTTTTATGAGAAGATTCTTCACCCAGTTTGGGTTGTTGGTCATTTGCACCATTTTGTGCTATTCTGCAATGGCCCAATCTACTACCGTCTCCGGTAGCGTAAGAAACGGCAAATCGCTCGAAGCTATCTCCGCTGTATCCGTTACAGTGAAAGGGGGAACAGCCGGTACTTTTACGGACGATAAGGGTAATTTCAGATTTACTACGCAGCAAAGGCTGCCTTTTACCCTTGTGATCTCTTCTGTTGGCTATGCGACCAGGGAAGTGACTGTTACCGGAAACAACCAGGTGGTTACCGTGGATATTGAGCCAAGTTTTACGCTGGGCGACGAGGTGGTAGTAGCTGCTTCAAGGGTACCTGAGCGTATCCTGGAATCTCCCGTTTCAATTGAGCGGATCGGTCCTGCAGCAATACGCAATGCGGCTGCCACCAACTATTATGACCTTATTACCAACCTGAAAGGTGTGGATGTGGTATCTGCCAGTTTAACTTTCCGCAGTGTGGGAACAAGGGGTTTTAACGTGAGTGGTAACTCCCGTCTTAACCAACTGGTAGACGGAATGGATAACCAGGCTCCCGGCCTTAACTTTTCAGTCGGTAGTATCATTGGTCTTACCGAACTGGATGTTGACAATATTGAATTACTACCCGGTGCCTCTTCGGCTTTGTATGGTTCAGGTGGTATGAATGGTACGGTGCTTATCAACAGTAAAAACCCGTTCAAATACCAGGGTCTCAGTTTCCAGATTAAGCAGGGTGTTAACCATATTGATGCCTACCAGCGCCCCACTTCTCCGTTTTTTGACTGGAGTGTACGCTGGGGACAAAAAATTTCTGAAAAATTCGCATTTAAAATAGGTGCTCAGTTTGTGCAGGCCCAGGACTGGCTGGCCAATCAGACAGAAAATTACCTGCGTCCGCCAACACCCGGCGCGCCCTCTCCGAATGGCGGTGTGACTTCGGGATCGAGGAATTCAGATCCCAATTATGACGGGGTGAATTTTTATGGTGACGAAACATCACAGAACCTGAGTGGTATTGCCAACAGTGTATTTGCAGCGGCTGGTTTATCAGGTGCGTCACTTGCCGGAATCCGCGCGGCTTTCTTTGGTGCGGTACCCAGTGGTAACCTTGCCCAGTTCAATGGATTTTTAACGGCCAATATTCCAGGAGGAAGTACATTGGTAGCTGCGGGTGTATCACCTTTTATTTATGGAGCAAGCCCTACGCGTAATTATTTTAATAACCAGTATGTAAGCCGTACGGGTTATGCAGAAAGTGATGTGATCGATCCCACCACGCTCAATTTTAAACTGACTGGAGGAATGTATTACAAACTGACTGATAAAACAGAAGCGTCTTTTACCGCCAATTTTGGTACAGGTAACAGCGTTTACACCGGTAGTGACCGTTATTCACTAAAGGATCTTCGTGTGGCGCAGTTTAAACTGGAACTGAAAAGCAAGAACTGGCTGTTAAGGGCGTATACTACGCATGAGAATGCAGGTAATACATTTAATGCAACCATCACCTCACGTCTCTTTAATGAAGCATGGAAGCCCAGTACAACCTGGTACCCTACATATATGACAGCTTATGTGAGTTTGCTTGATGCGGGTATGACCAATATTGCCGCCCACAATTCGGCTCGCAGCATTGCTGACCAGGGAAGACCAACCGGCCAGGTAAGCCAGACAGAATTGTTTAAGCGGGTAGCCACCACATCTATCTCAAAAGGTGGCGGATTATTCCTCGATCAATCAAGGCTGAATGTATTTGAGGGACAATACAATCTTTCAGAAGACCTGAATCTTGCAAAATCAGGAACAGATTTCCTGATCGGTGCGAGCAGCAGGCAGTTTGTCCTGAATTCACAGGGTACTATTTTTGCCGATACAGCGGGTCCGATAAAAATTAATGAGGTTGGCGCGTATGCCCAGCTATCCCAGAAATTGTTTAATGATTTCCTGAAGCTGTCGGTATCCGGCCGGTATGATAAGAATACCAATTTCAAGGGCCGTTTTACACCAAGGGCCACCGCGGTGTTGAAACTGGCACAGGATCATAACCTGCGCGTATCTTACCAGCAGGCCTACCGTTTTCCAACAACGCAGAATCAGTGGATCAACCTCACCATCGGCGGTGGTACACGTCTGATGGGCGGTTTGCCGCAGTTGAGGGATTTCTATAAGTTCAATACCAACCCTGCCTATACCGTAGCCAGCGTAGCCGCCTATGGTGCAAGTGCTGCAGCAGGTGCACCCAACAGTGCTTTGCTGGTACAGCAGAATTTCGGAGAATTTAAAGCCGAGTCAAGCAGGTCATTCGAAGTAGGATATAAGGGCCTTCTGGGTAAGAAGGTGCTGATAGACGTATATGCTTACTGGGCCACTTACAAGGACTTCCTGAGTAGTGTAAATGCCATACAGGCAAGGGTTCCGGTTTCCTCTGGTGGCAGCTTCCTGGATGTACTGGATGGAAACAGGCGTGTTGCCTACAGCATCGCTGTAAATACACCGGGCGACGTGAAAACAAATGGCTGGGGCGCTTCTGTAGAATGGCTCCTCCCCAGGAATTACTCAATCAGCGGAAACCTGTACCATGATGAGATAGGTGCATTGCCTCCGGGTTTTGTATCTTATTTCAACACACCTAAATACCGTGTGAACATGGCTTTCAATAACAACGGCTTTGGAAAGGATAACCGTTTAGGATTCAACATTGTTTACAGGTGGACGAACACGTTCCTTTATGAAGGTACCTTCGCAGTAGGGCAGCTTCCTTATACCAGGACAGTTGATGCTGCGCTCAGTTACAAGTTCCCGGCTATTAAGTCATTGGTGAAAGTGGGTGGTACCAATATCTTCAACAAATACTACCGTACCGGTTTCGGCAGCCCGCAAATCGGTGGATTATATTATATCAGTTTTGGCTGGAACGTTTTCTAGGCCGAATGCTTAACAACGAATGTCTAACGCCCAATGCTTAACTGCGTTGGGCGTTCGGCATTTAGCCTTTTGCTTTGCCCTTGAGCGATTTAACCCAGAATCTGCTATTTTTGCTGCTCATTAATAACTGACAAGATGCGTTCTATTGCTTTCAGAGAGGCTTTACGGGAAGCCATGAGTGAGGAAATGAGGAGAGACGATAAGGTTTTTGTAATGGGTGAGGAAGTGGCTGAGTACAACGGTGCCTATAAAGTAACACAAGGTATGCTGGCGGAGTTCGGTGAAAAAAGAGTGATTGATACGCCCATATCAGAACTGGGTTTTACAGCGGTGGCCGTAGGTGCCGCGCAAAGTGGTCTGAAACCGGTGGTGGAGTTCATGACCTGGAACTTTGCCGTACTGGCGCTTGACCAGATATTGAATACCGCATCTAAAATGCTCGCCATGAGCGGAGGTCAGATCGGTTGTCCCATTGTTTTGCGCGGGCCCAATGGCAGCGCCGGCCAGTTGGGTGCACAACACTCTACAGCTTTTGAAAGTTACTATGCCAATATACCCGGACTGAAAGTGGTATCACCATCAAATGGATATGATGCCAAAGGATTGCTGAAACAGGCTATCCGCTACGAGCAGGACCCGGTTATTTTTATGGAAAGCGAAGTGATGTATGGCGATAAAAGCGAAGTGCCTGAAGAAGAATATTATATCCCTATTGGTAAAGCGGATATCAAAAAACAGGGCAGAGATGTTACAATTGTTTCCTATAATAAGATGATGAAAGTGGCGCTTGGTGCCGCGGCAGAATTGGAAAAAGAAAACATCAGCGCGGAAGTAATTGACCTTCGGTCTATACGCCCGCTTGACTGGCGAACCATTCTTGAAAGCGTAAAGAAAACAAACCGCCTGGTGATTGTAGAAGAACAGTGGCCCTTTGCTTCTGTTTCTTCCGAGATCAGTTACCGGATTCAGAAAGAAGGGTTTGATTACCTGGATGCGCCCATACGCCGGATCACCAGCGCAGACGCCCCCATGCACTATGCGCCTAACCTCGCTGCCCTTGCTATGCCGGATGTTCCCCGAACAGTAAAGCTGGTAAAAGAAGTGATGTACATGAAAAAATAAGACTTCACTCTGATATAACAACCCGGGTATACCCGGGTTTTTTTATTCGTCGGGCATCATTGATGAATATTATTTTTGCCCGCGCTTCAGTAAGCCAGTGAACAAAGAAACGTATGCCGTGCTGCTGAACTAAACACATCAATTTTATTACCCTTTTCGTTTTCTGCCTAACTTGTTGCACCGTTAGTCTCTACATGAAGCATTTGTCTTTACTTTTTATACTTTTTTTCCTACACCTCTGTATTTACAGCCAGCGGTTGGATAGTGTGCAACAGGGCCGCACTGACACGCTCGCCGAAGTAATCGTGGAAGCATTCAATAGCCGCGTACATTGGAAATTGGTACCCGCGGCGGTAGCTGTCATCAGCTCAAGGGAAATGGAACGTTATGCGGGCGCGTCGATGGTACCGGTACTCAATTCCCTACCCGGTGTTCGGATGGAAGAACGTTCTCCCTCCAGTTACCGTTTGTCTTTCCGGGGTAGTTTATTACGTTCGCCGTTCGGGGTGCGCAATGTAAAAGTGTACTGGAACGATATACCATTAACAGATGGCGGTGGTAACACCTACCTTAACCTGGTGGATATAGGGCAGCTTACCGGCGCCGAAGTAATAAAAGGTCCCGCAGCCAGCATATATGGCGCTGGAACAGGCGGCGCATTGTTATTGCGTTCAGAACTACCCCTGTCAGCAATGCCGCAGCACCGGTTTAATGCGGGCATCAGCGGAGGATCTTTTGGGTATTACCGGCAGGAGGCAGGATGGCAATACCAGGCTACACAATTCAGTTCCTCCCTGCAGCAGGTGCACCAGCAGGCCGATGGTTACCGCGACCAGTCGGCATCCAGAAAATATGCAATCAAATGGCAGGGCAACTGGCAGTACAAACAACAACAGTTCCGCTTCCTATTCTTCTATACCGATCTTTACTACCAGACGCCCGGGGGCATTACCCTGGCACAAATGCAGTTGAATCCAAAATTATCCCGCCAGGCGGCAGGTGCCTTTCCCGGCTCCATTCAGCAGCGTGCCGCAATCTATAACCAGACTGTTTTCGGTGGAATCCACCACACAGCAGCCATTGCAAGCCATTGGTCACTGCGGTCCTTTATCACCGCCAACAGCACCGCCTTTACCAACCCTTTCATTACCAATTATGAAGACCGTGATGAAAAAAATACAGGCGTCGGAAGCCAGTTGGTTTTCAGCAACGATCAACTGCAATGGACAACGGGTGCAGAATGGTTGTACAATCATTCTGGTATTTTTGATTATGGTAACCGCTCCGGCTTAAAAGATACTGTTCAGTTCAAAGACAATGTATTCGCTAACCAGTGGTTTCTGTTCACACAACTGCAATACGCTATCGGCACCCAATGGAGCATAACCACGGGTGTAAGTGTCAACAGCCAGTCTTACCGCTTTAAGCGCCTCACAGATCCCCTGTCCGCGTATGCAGATAGAAGCATAAAGGCCGTGGTAACGCCAAGGATGGCACTATTGTACCGGTTAAGCAACAATGTTTCTCTCTACGCACTTGCAGCAAAGGGTTTTTCTCCTCCCGCACTGGCAGAAGTAAGGCCCTCTGATGGAAATTTTTACGGTGATCTTGCCGCCGAGTCGGGATGGAATTATGAAGCGGGCATTAAGGGCCACCTGGTTGACCATCGCTTACAGTTTGATATTGCCGTATATAGTTTCAAACTCGATAATGCAATTGTAAGAAGGAATAATACAGCCGGTGCCGAGTATTTTGTGAATGCCGGCAGTACGAGTCAGGGTGGAATGGAATGGCTGCTTAAGTACCAGTTGGTCAGGCAGGGAAAGACTTTTTTCAGCGGTGTGCAACTCTGGAGCAGCTATACTTACCAGCCCTATCGTTTTGAAAATTACCAGCAGGGAAATACCCGTTTTTCCGGCAATGCATTAACTGGCGTGCCACGCAATATTTGGGTGATAGGTGCAGATATAGAGGCAGGAAAATGGTATGCCAATACCTCTCTCAACAGCAGTTCCTCATTGCCGCTTAACGATGCCAATGACGCGTATGCTGATGCTTACCGGCTGGTTCAGTTAAAACTCGGGTATAAGGCCGGAAACCGCGCCCATCAATGGCATTTCTTTGCCGGTATCGATAACCTGCTGGATGAAAATTACAGTCTGGGCAACGATATCAACGCCGCCGGGAGGCGTTACTATAACCCTGCCCCCGGCCGGAGTATCTTTGCAGGTTTCCAGGTAAAGTTTTGAATGATACTCCCTCGCAGGCGGTAGTTCAGGGTAGTGCCGGGCGATGAACCTTGTGCCTTCTTTAACGGATTTGGGTTCTTTACTTCCCTGCAACTTCAGTTATCTTAGCAGCAAATAACAGCTATGCCAAACATCCTTATCATAGACGACGAGAAAGCCATTCGCAATGTACTGAAAGAGATTCTTGGTGCAGAGGGGTTTACCGTTGACGAGGCATCGGATGGAGAAGAAGGCTTGAAAAAATTCAGCACCGGTAGTTATGATGTGGTACTCTGCGATATCAAAATGCCAAAGATCGATGGGATAGAGTTCCTGCAAAAAGCGATTGACTCCGGCACAGAAATTCCTGTGATCATGATCAGCGGGCATGGCAATATTGAAACCGCGGTTGATGCAGTAAAAAAAGGTGCCTTCGATTATATAGCCAAGCCACCGGATCTTAACCGGTTGCTGATCACCATCCGCAACGCGATGGACAAGACAACACTGGTAAAAGAGACCAAAGTATTAAAGCGCAAGGTATCCAGGGTGCAGGAAATGATAGGGGAGAGTGCAGCAATCCATAAAATAAAAGAAACCATGGAAAAGGTAGCGCCCACAGACGCGCGGGTTTTGGTAACCGGAGATAACGGTTCGGGTAAGGAACTGGTGGCCCGCTGGCTGCATGAAAAAAGCAATCGTGCCGCCGCTTCCCTTGTGGAAGTAAACTGCGCCGCCATTCCCGGTGAACTGATCGAGAGCGAATTGTTTGGTCATGAGAAAGGATCATTTACCTCAGCCATTAAACAGCGTATTGGCAAATTTGAACAGGCGAATGGGGGTACGCTTTTCCTGGATGAGATAGGTGATATGAGCCTGAGTGCCCAGGCAAAAGTGCTTCGTGCGCTGCAGGAAGGAAAAATTACAAGGGTAGGTGGCGAAAAAGAGATACCCGTTGATGTGAGGGTAGTGGCCGCTACCAATAAGGACCTGCTTGAAGAAGTGAATGAAAAGCGGTTCCGTCTTGACTTGTATCATCGTTTGAGTGTCATACTGATCCATGTGCCTTCCCTAAATGAAAGGGCAGACGATATTCCCTTACTGGTTGATAAATTCCTCTCAGATATAGCCGAGGAGTATGGGCAGGCAAAAAAAGTAATCGACAAAAAAGCCATGCTGGCATTACAGGAATACAACTGGACAGGCAATATAAGGGAACTGCGAAACGTGGTGGAAAGACTGGTGATCCTTTCCGGTAAAGAGATCACGATGGGGGATATTGAAAGTTATGTTACGCCGCGTTAGGAGATAGTCGATAGTCCATGGGTCATGGTCCATAGTCCATGGTCCACGGTCCATGGTTCTTGGACATCCCGATTTAAGAAAACTTTTGGACTGCTTGTGGCTGAAAAGGATATTTTTGTTGATACTTAAAACTACTCTATGGGTTTATTTCTACTGATTATTGGTGTGATTGGCTGGCATGTGGGCATGTATGGTATGTTCAAAAAAGCAGGTATAGAACCCTGGAAGGCGTTCATTCCTTTTTACAATACCTGGCTGATTGTTGAAAAAATTCAGGTCCGTAAATATTGGTTCTGGTTACAACTGATACCTGTTGCAGGGCAGTTCATCACCATCTGGATTACGATCATTTTTGTGATGTGTTTCAAAAAAGTATCGGTTCCTGATCACACAGCGGTTGTATTGTTTCCCTTTCTCTATTTTCCCTACCTCGGTTTTTCCAAAAAAGAAAAATATTATGGTCCTGAAGTATTGAAGCATTACCATAAACCCGCCTCGCGTGAATGGATCGATGCCGGTGTGTTCGCCATCGTTGCAGCCACCATCATCCGCACATTTATTTTTGAAGCGTATGTGATACCAACGGGTAGTATGGAAAAGACACTACTTGTGAACGATTTTCTTTTTGTAAATAAGATGAGCTATGGGGCACGCATACCCCAAACACCTTTGTCATTTCCATTTGTACACAATACACTTCCTTTTTCAAAAACAACTCCATCTTATATCAGGCAGGTGCAATTGCCATATAAGCGTTTACCCGCATTTACAGAGGTAAAACGAAATGATGTGGTAGTATTCAATTTTCCTGCAGGAGATACGATCATTAATCTGCCAGACTATGGAAGCGCTGTGCCGTATTATGATGTACTGCGCTACCAGTTCCGCGGCGACAGGGCTGCATTGTTCTCCCAGTCGGATCAGTATCCCATACTTGTTCATCCCATGGATAAAACCGACAACTACATTAAGCGGTGCGTGGGTATTGGCGGTGATGTTATACAGGTAAAAAATGGTACCCTTTTCGTAAATAACCAGCCTGCTGCCATTCCGGGGGCCGCGCAGACCGAGTACCTGGTGGAAACCAACGGCACGCCCATCGGCGAAGATTTTTTCACTAACGAGCTGGGCATTGATCTCGAGAATTCCTCGGAGCAAATTCGGATTGATAACAGCAAACCAGGAACCTATGTAATCAACATGACAATGGAAGAGCTGGGTAAATTGAAAAGCCTTCCCAATATAAAATCTGTAACACCGTATGCAGAGAATATAGTTGGACAGACCTATCCCCATGATGAAGCGAATCATCCCTGGACAATAGACAATTATGGTCCGCTGGCCATTCCTAAAAAAGGGGATGTATTGCCATTGAATGCGCAAACCATTGCTATATACAGGAGACTGATCACTACCTACGAGGGCAATACACTGGAAGAACGTGATGGCAGGTTCTTTGTCAACGGTAAGGAGGCCACCAGCTACACCACCAGGCTGGGTTATTACTGGATGATGGGTGATAACAGGCACCGGAGTCAGGACAGCCGTTTCTGGGGATTTGTTCCTGAAACGCATATCGTTGGTAAAGCCTCCCTGATCTGGTTCAGCTGGAACAAAGGCCCAAGATGGAACCGTTTATTCAAAGGAATTAAATAGCAGGTAAACCGTGCCCTTGTGTCTTTGTGTGAAAAAAAAGGATCAATTCATTGTCTTCAGCCATTGTTGATTGCCTGGCCGTAGGACGGATCAGGAGCCAACAGCAATTATATTCTTTCGTTGCCGCGGCAATTGGTAATTGTCCGCATACCTCTCAATGAGGTCTGTGGATCTAAAGGACTTGGTGGGAAATATTTCACACAGCGCTACAAAGAGAGGGTTTGCGGAAAAATGATATCTTTAGTTACCGGAAGGGTCCCCAGCATACAGTGTTGGGGACTTTTTTGTCTTAAACCGTTTGTTTATGGACCAGCAGAAATACAGTTTCGATTATGAAGTATATGATTCGATAAACGACCTTCCGAAAGATGATGCCGCTCTACTTCAGCAGGCACAGGAAGCAACAAAGATTGCGTATGCCCCCTACTCCAATTTTTTTGTAGGTGCTATGGCCAGGCTATCCAATGGCAAAACCATTGCGGGAAGTAACCAGGAAAATGCAAGCTATCCCGTAGGGCTTTGCGCTGAAAGGGTTTTATTATCGGCAGCTTCGGCAGTTTATCCAGGCGTTCCCATAGAAACGATCGCTATCAGTTATGGAGGAGCGAATGTGAACAGCGACCGCCCCATCTCGCCCTGCGGTATCTGCCGCCAGACACTGGTTGAATATGAGACCCGTTTGCAACATCCTATCCGGTTGATTTTAGGCGGAATGAAAGGAAAGATATTCGTGATCCCCAAGGCGAGTATGTTGTTACCGTTTGGGTTTTCGGGAGAAGACATGAAGTAATTAGTAATTGATAATTTATAATTAGTAATTGAAATCCATGATACAGTAATTATCGGTTTGGATGTATTCGATTTGTCCGATCATATCGTTACACCAATAAACTATGAACCAATTTTTAATTTTTAATTTTTAATTATTAATTATTAATTACCTGATAAGTACTGTCGTGCCTTTCAGATTCACCTTTTGTCCTGTGGTAGTATCATTGTAATCAAGCGTCCATATATAGGTTCCGCTGGGTTGCGGCAGGCCTTTGAAACGTCCATCCCATTTTTTTGTCCAGTCTTTTGTTTCAAAAATGATCTGTCCAAACCGGTTGTATACACGAAAGACCAGGTTATCTGTTTTGAACGCATTGAGCGGATAAAAATAATCATTGATACCATCACCATTGGGTGTGAACGCAGAAGGAACCGCCATATAACAACTGGCCAATACTGTTACAATTTTAAACGCTACATCTGTACAGTTGAGGTTATTGCCTACTGTA
Source organism: Chitinophagaceae bacterium (assembly GCA_031424835.1). Taxonomy (GTDB): domain Bacteria; phylum Bacteroidota; class Bacteroidia; order Chitinophagales; family Chitinophagaceae; genus Sediminibacterium. The sequence goes on along the minus strand of JANPIE010000138.1, from coordinate 18,865 downwards.
AGGCTGGTAGTATATTGGCTGATACGGCCATTAAGCGGGTACACCTGCGGATCAGGCGTTTTACTGGTACTGGTGTTGCCATTGGCAAAGGTCCATCTCCAGCTCGTGGCGTTGGCGCTGCTTTGGTCGGTGAACTGCAATGCGTCAGTAGGACACAATGTATCGGCTACAGCGAAAGCAGCTTTTACTGTGTTGTCAGGTAACACAATAATTTTGCCTGCCGTATCACTGCAAATACCATTGGTAACAGTAAGCCTGGCTATATGATTGCCAAATGCTTTAGAAATCCACGACGTAGCCTGTGCCGTACTGTAGGGAACTGAATCGATGGTCCATTGCCATTTGTTGGCGTTGCCGTTGCCGTCATGCGAAAGAAACAGCGTGTCGGATTTGCAACCGGTAGCAACAGGGGATTGGAAAGCGGCGGCGGTAATGTTTTTTGTAGTGAAGGGAAGAGTGGATCCCACTGGGGTGATTTCACCGCATTCGTCAATCAGCGAATTGCCATCGGTTCCGTTTTTAAGCGTGATGGTAAAAGTGCCGTTAACCCGTATCTGTCGGGAGAGAATAAGTGTAATCTGCAGCGTTGTACCGTTATTGCATATACCCTGTGCAGATTTTACAGTTACCGGTGCAGGACCCGTAATATCAAAATCGCTTCCATCGGGCGCAATACTGCTGCACAGCATGGGCTTGGAAAATACCAGGCGCAAGGTATCCTGTATGCATACCACGGGCATAATGCTATCCATGGGTGTTGGTCGTTTGGGAATGAACCTAAGTTGCGACTGAATGCCCGCGGCCAGTGTATTCTCGCACAGGTCTACCAGTGAATTTCCGTCTGTTCCTACCTGCGAGGTAACGGTATAGGTTCCCAGGATAAGCGGCCGGTTCAACTTTAATGTTACGGTTTCCATATCGAAGCCACTGCAATTGGTAGGTGTGGCAGACACTACAGAAATTGGAATGGGTCCCCCGCTCACACGGAAATCTGAGCCGTCTGCCGCCACTGAGCTGCACAGCATGGTCTTGGAAAGTTTTACAACAATCTCCGTTCCATCGCAGACTCCATGGGTGTTTTTGACGCTGGGCGTTACAGGGTTAGTGATCACAGCAGTGCCCCCTTCAAACGATAGTGTATACCCTGCTTCACTGGTTTCGCCGGCATTTAGAAAATGACTAACGAGCAACAGGTACTCATGACCGGCGATCAATGCAGGCATGCGGGAAAAAGTCGGCTTATTCTGTGCCGGATCCGAGCCGCACTCAAAATCTGTTGTGCCTGCGGCGGAAGCGCCCGTGAGACCGTAAGTACCCGCCCAGTTGGCGGCAATGGTGAGTGCCCGGATACTGAAAACATCATTTGGGTCGCGGCCGGTGATATCAAACAACTGCCAGTCGTAATCCTGCCTATCGGTACTTAATGGCGTGATCACAAACCCAAGTGTGCCGGAAGTGTAACACGTAAATTTGTACCAGTAAGGATTGGCTGTTTGAATGGTTGAACTGGAGCAGCCGATATAGGGTACATTGCCATTACTGCAGATCGGAACTTTCAGCTGTGTGAATTTGGTGGTACCGCATACAGGAAACGCGGTACTGGGCATTTGCCCTATCGTAGTGCAATTTTGCGACCATCCCGTTATTCCAGGGAGACTCAAAAACGCGAAGAAAAATATGATCTTACCAACCCGCAGCATTCCTGTAAAAGTATTTGATTGAAGGGTTGGACAAGGAAGATTTTTGTTAAAGAGTATTTATACAAGGAAAACGTTGCATTTTCTCATGATCAGCGGTTAAAAAAGAGTCTGTACACCGTGTGCAATTTTGAATTCATGCTGCAACAGCCATTTCTTGCGCCATTTGCCGCCGCCATAGCCCACAAGCGAGCTATCACTCCCGATCACCCGGTGGCAGGGTACGATGATGGCAATATTGTTTTTGCCATTGCTGCTGGCCGCGGCACGTATCACTTTTGGGTCGCCAAGGCGCTTGGCGAGGTCCATATAGCTAATGGTGCGGCCATAGCTGATCTCCAGTAATTCACCCCATACCCTTACCTGGAACTCGGTGCCCGTCTGGTGAATCGGCATATCAAAATTCCTGCGTGAGCCATGAAAATATTCAATGAGCTGTTCGGTGCATTGATGCATCACTTCGGTGATACCAGGTTCGCCATAGGTTAGCTGGTCGGTATTGTCAACAAAACTGAGTTCGCCTATATACTGTTCGGTGCCGCCGATCTTCAGCAGGCCAATAGGGCTCTCGTAATATGTGTAATGCAGTTCGCTCATGGGGGCCACATTTGGAAAGTTTCAAAGTTTCCAAATGTTCTAACTACCCGATCTTCTGCCCGTTTTGTACGGGTTTGCCCGGTTGCAATAAAATTACCTGATTATTTTCATCATACACGCCCAATACCAGGCATTCACTGAAAAAATTCGCAATCTGTTTGGGTGGGAAATTTACCACTGCCACCACCTGCCTGCCCAAAAGGTCGTCTTTGCGGTAATGATCGGTTACCTGCGCCGAAGACTGTTTGCACCCCAGTGGACCGAAATCGATCTTTAGCTGGTAGGACGGCTTTCTCGCTTTCGGGAAATCATTAACTTCAACAATTGTTCCGCTGCGGATATCGATTTTTTCAAAATCTTCCCAGTTGATCGGCATCTTGGTTATTTTTGTCAAATCTAAAAATTAATAAGTATGAAACGTACAGCAACAGCCGTTTGGAATGGTTCCGGTAAAGAAGGAAATGGTCACCTGAGTTCTCAAAGTACCGTCCTCAACAAAACACAGTATTCTTTTAATTCACGTTTTGCGGAAGGCGTGGGCACTAACCCCGAAGAACTGATGGCAGCGGCCCATGCAGGCTGTTTTACCATGAAGCTGAGCTTTGTATTGGGCGCCGCTGGTTTTACCCCCGACAGCCTGGAAACCACCTGCGTGATTACCCTGGAAGATGGTACCATCACCAGTTCTGCCCTTACCGTAAAAGGACAGGTACAAGGCATCACCCCCGAAAAATTCCAGGAATGCGCCGCGGATGCTAAAGCAAATTGTCCTGTGAGCAAGGCGTATAATATGGAGATCACGCTGGATGCGAGTCTCGCTTAGGGAAGTGAGAGGTGAGAGGTGAGAAGTGAGATGTGAAAAGTCAGAAGTCAGAAGTGCGTGAGTCGTGAGGCGTCAATCGTGATTTTTTTTTCACTTTTCACTTTTGATTTCTCAGTTCCTACAGATCTAGTAAATCCGCCAACTGCATCAGCTCCCTTTGTTTGTATTCATTGGATGGCAGGCTAAAACATTTGGATAATTCTTCCAGCAGTACCTGTATGATGCGTTTATGCGATTGCGGTTTGAAGTAGGAGGGGGTGGGTGGTACGGATATTCTTTTGAAATAATTTTCTACATCCTTGTGCGAGAATGCCTGGCCGGTGGTGGCATCTACATAAAAATGTATTTTATCCTGCGGGTGACCAATATGCGTTGCCGCATCGTAGTCTGAATGATAAAAAGCAATGATGCATTGTTTGGGGATATTGATGATCTTGGCATTGATATCTAACAGGTCGCACATAACCTGGTAAATGATTCCGTTGGTCAATGCATTTCCTTTCTTGCTCTCGAGTACCTTGTGAATGAAGAAATCATCGGGCGAATCATAACTTACTTCTACGCCTTTCAGGTTGTAATAATTGTAAATGATACTGGACAAAACATTGGCCTGTTCCAGGGGTGTCAGAAAGCTGTTCAGTTCCAGCCAGATATTGCGGCGGATCTTTTCAATATCCTGCAGAACCGGAGTGGTATGCAGGTCGGGATATTGAAATTTAGCTACCAGCAACGCGCCAAACAGCAGGTCGTGGTAGGCGCTGTCACGCCATTCAGAAAGGTCGTTATTGAGGTCTGTGAAATGGAGGTGGTGAATGATCATTTCAATGCGCTCCTGCACATCCTCGCTCAGTGTGGTTTCCCACAGGTGTTCAAGATTGGGAATGATATTTTTGCCATAAGCCACGATCTTCTCTGAAACCGTGGAATATACCTCCTCATCGGGATCGTCGATAAGGGTAAACAATGCGCTGATCTCTCGGGTTTCCTGCATAGACCTGGTATAAGGGTCGTTATTTCATAGTAAACTAAAATAAAATTAATGGTTATATAATGTTTAAGTTATCCCAATAATGTGGAAATATGGGGTGAACGGGCAATAATAAACAGTGATTTGCTACGTTGTGGCTGTGTATAAATAATAAAAGGGTCATATTAACAGCATTGAAAGGCCGAAATTGGTACTTTTGCACCTTATTATTTAACGCTTACTATGTCACAGTTTACCATTCCCAAATTCCCTTCCGTCAGCAGGTCATTGCATACCGATCTCAAAAAAAGGGTACAGGACTATTTCGACCAGAAAGGAATCAAATCAACCGGTAATCCTAAATTATTTACCAAAGCGATCGTAATGATCATCGCACTGGTGGCAGTCTATATTCACCTGCTCGTGTGGACACCGGTATGGTACCTCGCACTGGGTGAGTGTGTGATCATGGGCGGTATTGTTGCCGCTATCGGTTTTAATGTAATGCATGATGGCAGCCACGGAAGTTTCAGCACCAATAAATGGATGAACCGGGTGGCGGCATCTTCCATCAGCCTTTTGGGCGCCAATCATTTTATGTGGAACATGAAGCACAACATGATCCACCACAGTTTTACCAATGTTGACGGTGTGGATGATGATATCGAAGTGGGCATACTGATGCGTATGGCGCCTACGCAGAAAAAATACAAGCTGCATAAGTTCCAGCATTTTTATTTCTGGTTCCTGTATACTCTTTTGTATGTTTTCTGGATTTTCTTTGCCGACTATAAAAAATATTTCTCCAAAAAAATCGGCAATGTTCCCTTGAAAAAAATGGAACTGAAAGACCATATTGAATTCTGGGGTGTGAAAATTTACCATGCCGCCGTATTCATTCTTATCCCCGTGCTGGCAGTGGGCTGGCTTAACTGGATGATTGGTTTTCTTACCATGAGCATGGTTGCCGGTTTTATACTCAGCATTGTTTTCCAGCTTGCTCATACTGTTGAGCATACCGAGTTCCCCATTGCAAGCATTGATACCAATAAGCTTCCTGATGAATTTGCCGCGCACCAGATCAAAACAACGGCCAATTTCGCAACACGCAATAAACTGATCAGTTGGCTGGTTGGCGGATTAAATTTCCAGATAGAGCACCACCTGTTCCCTAAAGTGTCACACGTGCATTACCCGGCTATCAGCGAGATTGTACGGGCCGTGTGTAATGAATACCAATTGCAGTATATCGAATACCCCACTATGCGTAAAGCAGTGAAAGCCCATGTGCGGTTTTTGAGAGATATGGGCAGATAAAAGGCGCTACATAAAATTGAAAATGCCCCGGAGTGATTACTTCGGGGCATTTCTTTTTCTCTGCGGTTTGACTTTGCTTCTCTGCGTCTCCGCGGTTGAAGGGTTTCAGCAAATCGATCATACCGAAGTGCGGGACGTTTTCCAACCGCAGAGCCGCAGCGAAGCGGAGGTTTCGCGGAGTTATTTTTTTGGGGCAGCTTTCTTTTTGGTGGCGGTTTTTTTCGCTGCTGCTTTCTTTGGTGCTGCTTTCTTTGATGCCGCCTTGGTTTTTTTTGTGAAGGCCCCCGGCACTTGCAACTCGATCATTTTTTTGATAGGCTCAACATCAATATCAACCAGTTCCTCTGCTGTATATTTATTTCCATCCTCTTTTCTGCCCATCTTCAGTACCTTCTTATTAAACTTGATAAAGGGGCCCCAACGGCCATTTTCGAGGGAGATCTTTTCTTCGGGCCATTGTTTGATGAAGCGGTTGGCCTCCTTATGCATTTTCTTTTCGATCAGTTCATTGATATCCTGCTGGCTCAGCGAATCGTAATTATAAGCGCGTGGTATGTTGATGAACATATCGTTCCACTTGATAAAGGGTCCAAACCGTCCTTTGCCCCTGGTAACCGGAAGGTCCTGGTACATCGCTATCGGCGCATCGGCCTGTTGCTTTTCGGTGATCAGTTCGATGGCCCTTTCCAGTTCCATCTCGTGCAGGTCCTCACCTTTGGGTATGGAAATAAATTGTTCTCCCAGTTTTACATAGGGACCAAAGCGGCCCACATTTACCGATACTTCAAGCCCTTCGTGTTCTCCCAGGGTACGAGGCAGGGTAAATAACTGCATTGCCTCTTCAAAGGAAATGGTTTCGATGCTTTGTGACGGTTTTAGTTTGGCAAAACGCGGTTTTTCTTCTTCATTGGCCGTATCTCCAATCTGCACCATAGGACCATAGCGTCCCATACGGGCGATCACTCTTTTGCCTGTAACCGCATCAGTGCCCAGTTCCCTTTCCCCTTTGGCGCGTTCTGCATTCTCCAGGGTGTGTTCTATGGTTATATGAAACGGTTTGTAAAACCCGTCTATCATATGGCTCCACTTCATTTTTCCATCAGCTATTTCATCAAATTCCTGCTCAATTTTGGCGGTAAAACCAAAATCCATCACTTTTTCAAAATGCTGTTTGAGAAAATCCGTAACAACCAGCCCGAGATCCGTTGGAAATAATTTATTTTTCTCCGCACCGGTATTCTCCTGGAAAATTTCTTTATGCAGTGAATCATCCTTCGAAAGCCGCAGCAGGTTCACTTCTCTTTTGGTTCCCTCCTTATCGCGCTTCTCAACATAGTTTCTTTTTACGATCGTTGAGATCGTGGGCGCGTAAGTAGACGGGCGGCCAATGCCAAGCTCTTCCAGTTTTTTTACGAGTGACGCTTCTGTATAACGTGCGGCCGGGCGACTGAATTTTTCAGTGGCGGTCATCTGGGTAAAGTCAAGCTGCTTGCCAACGGTCAGCGGTGGCAGCATGTCTTCTGTATTTTCTTCATCCTCGTCATCCCTTCCTTCCATATATACTTTCAGGAAGCCATCAAATTTCATAACCTCTCCGGTAGCAGACAGCGTTTCGTTATTGGTGCTTATGTTGATTTTTGCCGTGGTCTTCTCAAATTCTGCATCACTCATCTGGGATGCGATGGTACGTTTCCAGATAAGCTCATATAATTTTTTTGCATCCTCCTCTTCCACGGTAAAATTACTCATGTATGTAGGACGTATCGCTTCGTGTGCCTCCTGCGCATTTTCATTCTTGTTCTTGAACTTTCGCGGCTGGTGATATTGTTCACCGTATGATTTGGTAACCTGGTTACGGATATCTCCCAAAGCCGTATCGCTAAGATTGATGCTATCCGTACGCATATAAGTGATCTTACCGCTTTCATAAAGTTTTTGCGCCAGTAACATGGTCTTACTAACACTATACCCCATTTTACGGGAAGCTTCCTGTTGTAAGGTGGAAGTAGTAAATGGTGCTGCAGGGGTACGTTTGGTGGGTTTTACCTGGATATCGGTTACTGAATACCTGGCGCCTTTACAGCTATCAAGAAATGACTGCGCGTCTTTGAGCGTAGACATTTTATTGGGCCCGTCTGCTTTAAAAGTTACCTGCCGGTCATTAATATCTTTTGCGGTAAAGTATGCTTCTACTTTATAACTGCTTTCGGGAATAAAGTTATTGATCTCCCTTTCGCGTTCAACAATCAGTCTCACGGCCACGCTCTGTACACGTCCTGCACTCAAACTACGCTGCATGCCTATTTTGCGCCATAGCACAGGACTCAGTTCAAAGCCTACCAGCCTGTCAAGCACACGCCGTGCCTGCTGCGCATTCACGAGGTCCATATTGATGGTACGGGGCGATTCGACTGCTTTTTTGATAGCAGGTGCGGTGATCTCGTGAAACACGATGCGCTTGGTTGTTTTCGGATCAAGGCCCAATACCTCTGCGAGGTGCCAGCTGATGCTTTCCCCTTCACGGTCCTCATCCGATGCCAGCCAAACTTCGTCTGCTTTTTTTGCCATTTGCTTCAGCTCGCGCACCACCCTTTCCTTGTCTTCGGGAACCTTGTACCTGGGCTGGTAATGGTTGTTAACATCGATGCCCATATCATCTTTTTCCAGATCGCGGATATGTCCATAGCAACTTCGCACCTCGAAATCTTTACCGAGGATCTTTTCTATCGTCTTCGCTTTTGCCGGTGACTCAACTATCAGTAAATTCTTTGCCATAGCGCCTGGAACCCGCTCCCTGCGGAGCTTTTGGTGAAATGTATGGGTAGCCTGGAACGCCGCCATTGTTCTTCCGATGCAGGGAAAACAGGCGGATGTTCCGATGCAATATTAGCGGAAACCATCAATACACAAAAAATGTTAAATTTTTTTTGACATCTTTTCTGGTCTTTCTGGCATGATGTTGGTCTTACCCACCATAGGAACAAATCTTATTTTATGAAAAAGATATTGATAATTTTCGCGATGGTTTTTGCGCTGGGCATATTCTCGGTTGACACATTTGCTCAACCTGCACACGCCAAAGCCTGGGGTAAACGGGACAAGGAATGGAAGTACGAGGAAAAAGCCTGGAAACATAACCAGAAAGCCCTTAAACATGGGAGGTACGGGTATTATCCGTCTTATCGCAGACCGGCAAGGGTTTATTACCAGCCAGTGCGCAGGTATCGCCCGGCCAGAGTTGTGTATGCACCTTCCTACCCGGTATTTGTACCTGCAAGACCAGGTGTTTCAGTGGACGTACACGCAAGATTTTAGAAAACTATCGAAATAAAAAGCCCGCGCCTGCGGGTTTTTTTATTTTGCGAGAAACCGGGTAACGGCAGAGACAATAGCATTGTCTTTATAAATTCTGCTATGCCCCAATTGCTCCGTAACGATAAACTGTACGTGTGATGGTTGCCAATCCACCAGTGGTTGCACATCTTTATATGGGCAGATGGTATCCTGTTTATCGTGAATCCACAAAACAGGGGCTTCGATATTTTTTATTACGCGGCTTACCGAAAAATAGCTGATATTTTTTTCTGCTATTTCTTCGATCAGCCTGACGAATGCCTCGCGTGTGTTTTCATCCAAAGGGAACATCCGGAAGAAATTACTTACCGCAGTAGTGGTTTCGGTTGCAGGTGCAATGAGTACCAGTTTTCGTTTCTCCATTTCAGGTAATTCTTCAAAAGCAAGGGAAGCGGCCAGCCCTCCGAGGGAATGGGCAATCATGGAATAGAAGGGTCCGAATTTTTTTTCTGCTGCCAGCAGCACATTTTTATAGATCATGGCGTTGATCAGTTTACCTCCGCTGGCCCCATGAGCGGGGGCATCGAACAAGACCAGTTCAAAACCCTCTTTCAGCAATGGTGTAACATACTTCTCAAACTTATAGGCGTTGCTACTGAAGCCATGCACAATCAAAACTTTTTTGTGATTCGGGTGCGACGGCCGGAAGCGAAAACCGGTAACAGTGATTTCGTTAAACCGGAAAGATATTTTTTCAGCTTTGTGAAAAACAGGGGGGATTTTTTTGGCGGACCTGCCGTCGTATGGAGTGCAGAACAGCTCAAAGGCTTTTTCTGCCGCCCTGCGGGGAGAAACCATCGCAATGGCTTTTAGTTTGGTGAGATAGTACCTAACAAGAAGTCTTTGTGCTAATTTCATCTTCATAAGTTCAAAGATATGCAGGTAACGATCATTGGATCGGGTAATGTAGGCACTGTTCTGGGTCGCGTATTAAAAGCCAAAGGCCATGTGATCAGGCAGGTGTTCAGCAGGCTGCCCGTGCATGCGCATGCATTGGCTGCAGAGTTGCATGCGGCAGCAGTTTCTGACCTGTTATTACTTGACAGCGATTCAGATATTTATATTCTAGCCATTACAGACGATGCGTTGCCCCGTGTTGCTACGCAGGTATGTTTTGGAAATAAATTGGTGATACATACTGCGGGTTCGGTCTCAAAAGACGTGCTGCGCCCGGCCAGCTCCCAATACGGTGTTATGTGGCCCATGAAAATGATCAGGAAGCAGGTTCAGGAATTGGGGGAGATCAGCATAGTGATCGATGGAAATTCTGAAACGGTCATTGACCAACTAAGGCAACTGGCGGGTATATTCTCAAAAAATGTTTCGCTGGCTGATGATGTCACCCGTTTGAAGATGCATATGCTGGCAACGGTAACCTCCAATTTCACCAATCACCTCTACCACCTGGCGGCAGACTATTGCGGGAAAGAAGGCATCGATTTTTCATTGTTCTATCCCATAATAAATGATACAGTTGCCCGAATACAAACCGAGCACCCATCCGCTGTACAGGCCGGCCCTGCCTTTCGTGGGGATATGGATACGATTGCCCGCCATGCGCAGTTGTTAAATGCCCACCCGGATATGCAAAGCCTGTATATGGCGATCAGCCGGAGTATTATGGCGAATATGAACAGATGAGCAGGGAACAGGTGAATGTTGAATGGAACGGTTTGGCCCGCTTCATTATTCGTCTGTTCCCTGCTCATCTGTTCATCTGTTCCCTGTCTCTGTTCCCATTTCCTTGGTTTCCGGCCTCAAAACCCCTTTATTTGGTCGCTTCAGCAAAGTTTTTCTAAACTCGAATGGATAAATAGCCAGCCTAAATTACTTTTGCCTGCCAAAGCAAAACTATGTACACGGTAAAGATCAAATTTGAGCAGAAAGGACTGGAGGCCGTAACACTCACCAATATTGATGCGGACCAGAGCCTGCTGGAGGTTTGCCTGGACAACGACATCGAGCTGCACCATAACTGCGGGGCGGTTTGTGCCTGCAGTACCTGTCATATATATATTGACCAGGGGATGGAGCACCTGGAAGAGCTGAGCGACAGGGAGGAGGATTTTATTGACAGGGCGGTGAATCCGCGCATCAATTCAAGGCTGGGTTGCCAGTGTGTGTTGCAGTCGGGAGACGGTGAGGTGTCGATAACCCTTCCCGATCAGACGCAGTTTTTGGGTGAATAGAGCGGTCATTGTTTCAACTACCAACTTCAACCGATATACATATGAGTCATTTTGAGCCGCCGATCCACTGGAACGATCATGAGGATATTGCCATGAAACTGTATGAACGTTTTGGCGACGAATTCAATGAAGGAAAAATTTACCGTATCCGCTTCACCGACCTCCTGGAATGGATACTCCAGATTCCCAATTTTGATGGCAAACGTGAGCAAAGCACAGAGGGGCATTTGGAGATGATACAGAGTGCATGGGTGTATGAGTGGCGGGATAACCAGAAGTGAATTTTGGATGGAAGATTGCAGATTTTGGATTTTAATAAAACCTCAATCCAAAATCTGCGATCTCCAATCCAAAATCTGCGATCTCCAATCCAAAATATTTCTCATGCTCGAACAATTCAAAAACATCACCACATTCGTCTTCGATGTTGACGGCGTACTTACAGACGGCAGCCTGCTGGTATTGCCGGGAGGGGTGATGGCGCGGAGGATGAATATAAAGGATGGATATGCTTTGCAACTGGCAGTGAAGAAAGGGTACCGGGTGCTCGTGATATCGGGAGGTAATTCCGAAGAAGTGGTGGACAGGCTTGCCAAATTAGGGGTAACCGATACCTGGATGCAGGTGACAGATAAAGCAGCTACCCTGCGAGCTTTTATGGATAAGGAAACCATTCTGCGTGATGCCGTATTATTCATGGGCGATGACATACCTGATCTTCCTGTGATGCAGCTGGCTGGTGTTGCGTGTTGTCCTGCAGATGCTGTTCAGGAGATCAAGGCCATTTCTTTATATATCTCCCACCTGGATGGGGGCAGGGGCTGCGCCAGGGATGTGATCGAGAAAGTGATGAAGCTGCGGGGCGATTGGTCGGAAGACAGTACCGTGCGCGCTCAATAAAATTATCTTGCAATCTAAATACCCATTTTGAAATTAATCGCCGCATTTTTCAGGCTGGTCAGGTGGCCCAATCTTGTATTCATTGCGCTCACCCAGGTGCTTTTCGAGTATTGCATTTTTGAGCGGGTGTATGGTCAGGATCCCTTGTATGCGGGGGAGGAGCGGCAGTTTATTTTTTTATGTATTGCTTCGGTGCTGATTGCTGCTGCCGGATACATCATCAATGATTATTTTGATCTCAACATCGACCAGGTGAATAAGCCGGGTAAAGTAGTGGTAAACGTACTCATCAACCGGCGCTGGGTTATTTTCTGGCATATGTTCCTGAGTTTATTAGGGCTGTTCTTTACAGTATATGCACTTCCTGTTGCCCAATACTGGCACCTGGTACTGGCCAACCTGGCAAGTATCGTGTTGTTATGGTTCTATTCCACCAATCTAAAAAAACAATTACTAATCGGTAACATCCTTATCTCCCTGCTAACAGCATGGGTAATCGGCATCCTGTTCCTTTCAAAATATCCATTTGATGTAAGTGAGTACCTGGCCGCGGGACAGAAAGAAGTGCGTTATTTCAGGCTCACGGTGGTATATGTGTCTTTCGCTTTTATCATTTCATTGATAAGGGAAGTGATCAAGGACATGGAAGACATGGAGGGTGACAGAAAATATGGGTGCCGAACCATGCCCATTGTATGGGGATTAAATGCCAGTAAAGTATTCGTGGCTGTTTGGATCATAGTGCTGGTTGCCGCCCTGCTGATACTTCAGGTATATGTGCTGCCTTTTGGCTGGTGGATGAGCGCCTTGTATTGTGTGCTGTTTATCATTGCGCCATTGATATGGATACAGTTGAAGTTGTTCAGGGCAAGCACATCAAAGGATTTTCATAAGTTGAGTACGGTGGTGAAGCTGGTGATGCTGACAGGCATATTGTCCATGGTGTTTTTCCGGTTTTATTATTAATGCCTCTGCGGACCAACTCTGCATCTACTGTTCTCTGCGGTTAGCTAACGATTACAAATTTGGGGTAGCCTGAATTTTGTAATTTTTTCCAACCGCGGAAAACAGGAGAAGTAAAGTTTGCGCAGAGAAAAAATAGGTTAGCATGCAGGAAATAATATTGGCATCTCAATCTCCCCGGAGAAAAATGTTATTGGAATGGGCCGAAGTGCCATTTGATGTAATTGTTAAGCATACCGATGAGTCGTACCCGGTGGGCTTAGCCCATACAAAAATAGCGGAGCATATAGCGTATAATAAAGCCATCGCCGTAAGGACTTACATCAAAGACGCCTACCATGCCACACATGCGGGAAAGACCATACTTGCGGCAGATACCATCGTGGTTTTAAACGGAAAAGTCATTGGCAAGCCCGAAGACCGTGAAGATGCCATTACTATCCTTAGATCATTATCCGGCCAGCAACACCAGGTGATCACGGGTGTGGCGATCCTGTATGCAAAGGGAGAAAACATTTTTTCGGATGTTACAGACGTAACTTTTCATCGGCTGACGGATGAACAGATCGAATTTTATGTAGACAAGTATGAGCCCTACGATAAAGCTGGCGCTTATGCCATCCAGGAATGGATTGGGGTAACAGGAATCAAATCCATTAATGGTGATTTTTACAACGTGATGGGATTGCCGGTGAGCAGGGTTGTTCAGGCGCTTGAAGGCCTGGGGTGAGGAATTGAATATCGAATATCGAATGTCGAACAAGGAATGATGAAATAATAGAGCTGCTTGTTTAAAATATGAGTACTACTTGTAACCTGTGACTTGCCTATTGTTTCTTTCCTGCGTTATTCGATATTCCTTGTTCGATATTCGATATTTCCCCCTCTCGCTATACAAAAAATTCCAACGTCAAAATCAGGTATTTTTTACGTCTCTTCTCTTGGTAATTTTTCAGGATGAATGAACGGTTACTACAATTTATCTGGCAGTTTCAATATTTCGGCAGGCAGGCATTGTGTACTACCGAAGGGGAGCCATTGGTGATTGAGAAACCGGGTACCTGGAACCATCACCAGGGTCCGGATTTTTCGGAAGCGGTGATCCGCATTGGCGCTACCAAATGGGTGGGGAACGTGGAGCTCCATCTCCGCTCCTCCGATTGGTTACGGCACCGGCATACCGGTGATGCGCATTACAGCAACATCATATTGCATGTGGTGTGGGAAGACGATCAGCCCGTACATGATGCCGGTGACTTCCTTATTCCCACCCTGGTACTGGCGGACAGAATACCCAAACTACTACTGGAACGCTACCAGCAGATGATGCAAACTATGGTAGCCATTCCCTGTCAAACTTTTTTACCGGTGCTGGAAGAGCTTTCCTGGGTGGCATGGAAAGAGCGATTGGCAGTGGAACGCCTTTCCCGGAGATGCGAACAGGTATTGGTCTGGTTGAAGTCCTGCCATGATCACTGGGAAGAAGTATGCTGGTGGATGCTGGCTTCCAATTTCGGTGTGCGTGTGAACAGCGGCCTGTTTGAACAGGTAGCCAGAACATTACCCATAAACCTGCTGGCAAAACACAGGGGGCAGATCCACCAACTGGAGGCGATCTTACTGGGTCAGGCCAATCTGTTGTCTGCCCGCTATGAGGACGACTATGCATTAATGCTGCAACGTGAATACAGGTTTCTGAAAAGAAAGTACGGGCTGCTGCAGGTTAGCAGGCAGCCCGCATTTTTGCGCATGCGGCCCGCAGCCTTTCCAACGGTGAGGCTGGCACAGCTCGCCATGTTGCTTGCCCACAATACCTCAGTTTTCTCAAAAATCAAAGAAGCCACTGATCACAAATCCATACTTTCTGTTTTCATGGTAACTGCAAATGATTACTGGCATTACCATTATCATTTTGATGAAGCCACTGAATACAGTCCCAAACACCTGGGTTTGCAAATGGCGCAAAATATCATGATCAATACGGTTGTTCCGTTACTATTTGCCTACGGCATGCACATTGGAGAGGAAGTTTATAAGGATCGCGCTGTACAATGGTTATACCAGTTTTCCGCAGAACAAAACCAACTCACCAAAAGCTGGCAACGGGCCGGTATCGCTAACCGTTCCGCGCTGGATTCGCAGGCGCTGATAGAATTAACAAATCATTATTGCCTGAAAAGGCGTTGCCTTGAGTGTGCGGTAGGCAACAGAGTGTTGAAGAATGGAGTCTAGGGGGAAGTGAAAAGTGAAAAGTGAGAGAGGTGGTTAATCGTGAGTCGTCAAACGTCAGTCGTGAGTTACGATGCTAAGCAACTTTTGACTTCTGACTTTTGAGTTTTGACTTTTGACTTTTTCAGCCCCCCCAGTTGAATTCCATATCCAGAACAACATCGGGATGAAGGGTTCTTTCAACGGGGCAGGTGCGGGCGGTGCGTTCGAGGAGTTCTTTGTGTTTATCATCAACCACCAGTCCTTCGGGAAAGAAAACGTGTACGATGATCTTACCGATTCGGCGTGGATCGCTGACCATTACTTTGGTAACATCCAGTTTTGTACCGTCCAGGTCAATATTCAATGTACGGGCCTTGATGGCCATGGTGGTAACCATGCAGGTGCCAAGGGCAGTGGCTACCAGGTCGGTGGGGGAAAATCGCTCGCCTTTGCCCTGGTTATCGGTAGGGGCATCGGTCTCAATGGAGGTCCCGCTTTGCAGGTGGGTAGCCACTGTGCGCAGGTCTCCTTTATAAATAATTTGTGAAGTCATTGCGGCATTTTGCTATAAATTTACAAGTAACAAACCAAATGGAAGTGAAGAAGCTATTTTTTATCGTCACCATAACCTGCTCTGTACTAACTGCATCCGCGCAGCAAAAAGTAAAATCGGCGGGTGCCGATGCCCGGGCGCTGAAAAAAGCGGAGCGTCGTGAAAAGATAAACCAACTCATTAAGCAAGAGGAAGAGGGTGCATTGATATACCACAAGCAGGGGGCATTCGGCTTTAAATTCAATACAGATGGCTGGGGCATGTATTATGAACATGGAAAATATAAGACCATCAATAATACAAGCCTTTGGTGGCTCGAACTGGGTGAAAGAAAACATCCCAAAGAAGAAAAGGTACCAACGCTCAGTGCCTCGCAGGGATTCCTGATCATATCCAGTTATATCTATGGCAAACAGAATAATTTTTATTACCTGAAAGCCGGTATTGGGCAGCAGAAACTGATCGGGGGCAAAGGGAATAAAAATGGTGTGGCAGTATCTGCTATTTACGGTGGGGGCCTCTCGGCCGGATTGCTAAAACCTTATTATATCGAGATACAGAATCCATCCACCCAGAAGAAAGAAGAGATCAAATATACAGGTAACGACAGCGTGTTCCTCAATCCTTCCGTTATACTGGGTAAAGGTGGTCTGACCAAGGGCTTTGGTGAGATGAAATTTGTTCCGGGCGTTCATGCCCGCGCGGCCCTCCGGTTCGATTATGGTCGCTATAATGAAGTACTCTCCGCACTGGAAGTAGGCGTCAACGCTGAATATTATACACAGGCCATGCCCATCCTGCTACTGAACAAGGAAAGGAAGTTCTTTTTCAACGCCTATATCTCGCTTGTGTTTGGTAAGCGAAAGTGAGCTAAATTTGCGGGCAGAAAACCGGTTTGTGGTTTGGCGTTTGGTGTTTGGTGTTGAAAAAGAAACCAAACGCAAAACCCCAACCCCAAACGCCAAACTTTTCATTCATGCAGGAATTGCCCGTAGTTTCCCAAACCAATCCTTCCGAAGTAAAGATCAAAAAACCCGACTGGCTTCGTGTTAAGCTGCCTATTGGCGAAAGCTATAAGCATGTGCGTGGATTGGTGGATACCCATAAACTGCATACCATCTGCGAAAGCGGTAATTGTCCCAATATGGGCGAATGCTGGGGAGAGGGGACCGCTACATTCATGATACTCGGAAATATTTGTACACGCAGCTGTGGCTTTTGCGCGGTAGCTACCGGGCGACCCGAACCAGTAGATTGGGATGAACCCCAGCGGGTGGCAGAAGCGATTCATTTGATGAAAGTAAAACACGCAGTACTGACCAGTGTAGACCGGGACGAATTGAAAGACGGGGGCTCCATCATCTGGCAAAATACCATAAGGGCGGTCAAAAGCCTTAACCCCGACACAACGCTTGAAACACTGATACCGGACTTTAAAGGCGATGCAGAGCAGGTACAACGCATCATTGATGCTGCACCCGAAGTGGTGAGCCATAACATGGAAACCTGTGAGCGCATGACGAGGCAGGTTCGCATCCAGGCCAAATACCGTCGCAGCCTGGAAGTGTTGCAAATGCTGAAACAGGGTGGTATGCGCACCAAAACAGGAATGATGCTCGGCCTTGGCGAAACAAAAGCAGAGATCATTCAAACAATGGAGGACCTGGTTGGAGTGGGGACGGATGTAATTACACTTGGACAATATTTGCAGCCCACAAGAAAACATTTACCCGTACAACGTTTTGTACATCCTGATGAGTTTGCTGAACTCCGTGAGATAGGGTACGGGCTGGGGTTTGATTATGTTGAGAGCGGTCCTTTGGTGCGTTCTTCCTATCACAGCGAGAAGCATGTGATACCAGGATACGGAAAGAACAAGTGGTTATCTGAAAAACAAATGGCTGTTTAAAAATACACTTCAATAAAAGACAACTGAAGAATAAGAAGCTAAAAAGGCTTCTTTTCTTTTTTTATTTATGTCCTTCCTTTGCTGAAATTTCATTTACAAGGCATAGTCAAATTTCCGGTGAGAATTGATTTCAATCTGCGAATCTGCGGCCTTTTTATTTTAATATTGAGCCATGAAAATATTTTATCGACTCACACTTGTTTTAGTTTCCGGTTTTCCGTGCTTTTCGCTCGCCCAATGGAACTGGATAAATGTTGACTCGCTTTATCAACCCCTACCATCTTCCGTTCATGTATACAAGACAACGGATTCAACGGAAGGCAAACCCAATATCGCGTATTATGTGAGTGTTGATCTGAACGACAAATCGCTGGAGCTCACCTCGCAGGTGGGTAATGGAAAGAGATTAACACCCTCTCAATATTTTGAACAGGAGGGGATGCCTTTACTGGTCATGAACTGCACGTTTTTTGAATTCGTTCGTAACACTAACCAGAATATAGTAATAAAAGACGGAAGGGTGCTGGCATACCAGGTGCATAGCATTCCCGCAAGAGGCAAGGATACGTTTACCTACCGCCATGCATTTGGCAGCGCGATAGGTATCAATAAGAAAAGAAAAGCGGATGTTGCATGGTTGTATACGGATACCGCATCAAAATATCCATTCGCGAGTCAAACAGTTATCAATAATTTCAGGGATTCTGTGAACGATCCTGACAAAAAACAAATGCTTGCTAAAGGAAATTTTTCAAAGTGGAAAATGAAAACAGCGGTCGGTGGTGGCCCGGTATTAATACAGAACGGTGAAATAAACATTACCAATGACCAGGAAATAAAATTTGGCGGTCGTGCTATCAATGATAAACATCCGCGTACGGCAATGGGTTATACTGGAGACGGAAAATTGATAATGCTTGTGATTGAGGGGCGATTCCCCGGAAAAGCCGAGGGCGCCTCACTCATTCAAACTGCGCAGATGTTAAAACAGGCAGGATGCATCGAGGCATTGAACCTTGATGGTGGCGGAAGTAGTACGTTGCTCATAAATGGTAAACAAACCATCACTCCCAGCGATAAGGAAGGACAACGCCCGGTACCGGCAGTGGTGTTGGTGAGGAAGAATTAATAATCAGTAATTAATAATTCGTAATTGAAAGAAAAGAGTAGCCGCAGTTTCGCAGATTAGTCTTGTTTCAATCTGCGAATCTGCGGCTTAATTATTAACTACTAATTACTAATTACTTCATCTCCCATACCAACGCACTCGCCCCTAAAATAGCGGCATCAGACGCTTTCAGGTGACTTACCAATATTTTTACTTTATTCTGGAATACCTGTATCAGGTTTGCCTCCATGTGTTCTCGCGTGGGTTTGAGAATGAG
>JANPIE010000137.1:0-9887 GCA_031424835.1 Chitinophagaceae bacterium | reverse complement strand
AGGTCAACAGACAGCTTCAATAGTTTATCTGCTTTCTCAACTTTTTCTGCACTCACTATCTTTCCCACGCGCAGGTCTATTTTAGCGAAATCGTCGAAGACAATCTCGGGTTTCGGATTTCGGGTTTCGGGTGGTGGGGTTTCCATAGTAACAGGTTTACTCACGTCTGACGCCTCACGACTCACGGCCGCAGAGCGCAATTTTTCTATTTGATAACTGATCTCTGCATCCTCTATTTTCCTGAACAACAATTCCGGCGGGCGCAATGAATAACCTACACTCAGCAACTTCATTTTGCCGGCGTTCTCCCAGTCCAGCATTTTATCCACCACTTTCAGCATATAACAAATCTTCTTTGCTGTGAATGGCAAAAATGGATTGATCAATATCGCCAGGTTAGCGCATAACTGCAGGCAGATATGCAATGTGTTATCGATCGATTCCTGTGCTTCTGCTGTGGGTTGGCCATCGGGTCCCACCAGCTTTGCCACTATCCAGGGTTCTTTCTTCTGCATATACTGGTTACCCGTACGCGCAAGCCCTATCACTTCAAATAAAGCATCACGGAACTTGTACTGTTCCAACAAACTCTCAACTCTCTCCTTCGTACTTCGTACTTCGTCGATCGTACTTTGATCCACGTCTGTAAGGTTTGCATGCAACTTCGGCACTTTCCCTTTGCAGAGTTTGTGCATCAGCACCATCGACCTGTTCACAAAATTTCCAAATATGCTTACGAGCTCGCTGTTGTTTGCATCCTGGAATCCCTTCCAGGTAAATTCGCTGTCTTTGGTTTCGGGTGCAATCTGAGTTAGGTAATACCGCAATACATCCGCCATCTGGCTGCCGCCATTCTCTTTATTGATAAAATCATCAATGTAATCCTGCATTTCGAGTTTCCAGTTACGGCTGGTACTCATTTTTTCGCCCTCAAGGTTCATGAACTCGTTGGCCGGTACATTTTCCGGGAGGATATTTCCGTGCAGTTTCAGCATCACCGGGAAAATGATACAGTGAAACACGATATTATCCTTGCCTACAAAATGAACCAGTTTGGTGTCCTTGTCTTCCCAATAGGGCCTCCAGTCCCTGCCCGTATTCAATGCCCACTGTTTGGTAGCGCTGATGTACCCAATGGGCGCATCAAACCATACATACAATACTTTTCCATCTGCATCTGCAAGCGGAACCTTTACACCCCAGTCAAGATCGCGCGTAACGGCCCGTGGCTGCAGGCCACCATCTATCCAGCTTTTGCATTGTCCAAGTACATTGCTCCGCCAGTCATCTGCATGTTCTTTTAGTATCCATTCGCGCAAAAAATCTTCATGCCTGTCCAATGGCAGGTACCAGTGTTTGGTAGCTTTCTTGATTGGTGCACGGCCGCTCAGTGTACTTACGGGGTCTATCAATTCATCCGGACTCAAACTCTTTCCGCATTTTTCACATTGGTCGCCATACGCACTATTGAAACCACAGTTGGGGCAGGTGCCTTTGATATAACGATCTGCGAGAAACGTATTGGCCTCTTCATCAAAATACTGATCGGTTTCTTTTATTTCAAGATCGCCGTTATTATTTAGAACGGTAAAGAATTCCTGTGCAGTCTCGTGATGTAACGGATCGCTGGTACGATGATAAATATCAAACTCAATTCCCAGGTCGCGGAAATTTTGTTCCATGATCGGGTGGTACTTATCAATGATCGCCTGCGCCGTTGTGCCTTCTTTGGTGGCCTGTATGGGAATAGCGGTTCCATGCTCATCGCTGCCGCATACATACACCACATCCCTTTTCTGAGCTTTCAGGTAACGTACATAAATATCTGCAGGTATATAGGCACCCGCCAGGTGGCCAACATGTTTTAAACCATTGGCATAGGGTAGGGCAGATGTGACCAGGTATCTTTTAGGTTGGCTCATAATGGAGAGCAAAAGTAAGAAATCGGGAGGATAAGGCACAAGACACAAGATTCAGAGCCCAGGGCCTCCCTTCGTGATAACTTTGTGCTTTGGTGTCTTCGTGGTTCAAAAAAAGACCGTACTCTTCGCACCTTGCCTTGTTCTAACGTAATTTTACGCTATGTCCTTCATTCCACCCTATCTCAAAAAAGGCGATACCATCGCCATCGTCTGTCCCGCAGGCTTTATGCCCTATGAAAAAGCAGCTACCTGTATAGATGTATTACAGCAATGGGGCTATAAGGTACGGGTAGGAAAAACCCTGGGCACCCAGTTTCATTATTTTTCAGGAACCGACGCAGAACGGTTGGCGGATCTTCAATCTATGCTGGATGATCAAGATGTGAAAGCGATCCTTTGTGGCCGCGGCGGGTATGGGCTTAGCAGGATCATCGATGATATTGATTTCAAACATTTCAAAAAGCATCCCAAATGGCTGATCGGGTACAGTGATATAACTGTGTTGCACGCCCATCTTTACCAGCGTTTTAATATCGCTTCACTGCATTCGCCGATGGCTGCTGCATTCAATGATGGAGAACATGCAAACGTGTATATACAATCGCTTCGCAGTGCGTTAAAGGGTGTCGCCGCCAATTATACCTGCGCACCACATCCATACAATCGCCCGGGCAAAGCGGAGGGAAAATTAGTGGGTGGTAATCTTTCACTGGTCGCGCATCTGGCAGGCACACGTTCCGCATTTAAAACAAAGGGCAAAATATTATTCCTGGAAGACGTAGGGGAGTATTTATACAACATCGACCGCATGCTGATACAATTGAAAAGAAATGGCCTTTTCGATGGGCTGGAAGGATTGATTATTGGCGGTTTTACAGACATGAAGGATACGACCACACCTTTTGGCACAGATGTGTTTTCACTTATCAACGAACTGATCAAAGAATATTCGTTTCCGGTATGTTTTGATTTCCCGGTAAGTCACGGGAAGGAGAACTATGCTTTGAAAGTGGGGGTGAAGCATGCATTGAACATTTCTGACCAGAAAGTAAATCTGAAGGAGGTGCGGTGAGTTTTTGCCACAGATTTCACAGATTTACACTGATTTTCTGTGCCAATCTGTGGCAAGACTATTTCCACGCTTCACGCAATATCCTCACCCAATTTCCATTCATTATATTTTCCCTATCGCCCTCCGAATAACCACGCCGTTCCAGCATAGCAGGAATTTTTTGCAGATCAGCGATCGTTTCAAGATCATAGGGACATTGTTCTTTTCCGAATGCGCCATCCAGGTCGGTTCCGATACCCACGTGTAAACTATCGCCCGCGATCTGGCAGATATGATCTATATGGTCTATTATTTTTTCTAAATCGCAATACATCTGTTTCGGATCAGATATACCTCTTTGCCATCCCGGCACCATCATCCATGCATCCAGTGCCCCACCGATCACTGCGTTCTTTTCGATCAATGCCCTGATCATCTCATC
This sequence comes from Chitinophagaceae bacterium, assembly GCA_031424835.1. Taxonomy (GTDB): domain Bacteria; phylum Bacteroidota; class Bacteroidia; order Chitinophagales; family Chitinophagaceae; genus Sediminibacterium. The sequence continues at coordinate 6,472 of JANPIE010000137.1, read as the reverse complement.
ACTGAATTGCCGGTTATGATTTACCAGCGAGCGGCAATTGTTGTGACTCGCCCAGATGGTACCATCGAATAGATTCATCGCATCCCAGAATGCATCATCGCATAAATGCGTAGCATCCAGTATGATGTTCAGTTGCTGCATTTCTTTCAATAGTGCCATGCCCTGCTCATTCAATCCCCCGGTGGCATCAGTGCCATTGGCATATCTTCCGGGTCCATAGTGTGCGGGACCCAATGCACGCAAACCATACGTATGAGCCAGGTGTAAATGATCAATGGTAATTAATGAATCTGCGCCTTCAAGACTGAGTATATAGCCAACCGGTTTATCATGGTTGGGCGAATCGTTGCTCCACAACGATAAATGATTTTCAAGTGTGTGGCGGTTGTTGATCTGTACCATTTCTCCCGCGTCTTCCATCGCGCGGTACCATGCCAGTTGTGCCTGTGTGTGCGCCCATGCCTGTTCCGGTGAGTGCCATCCGGGTAATGGATTCCCTGGGTCCACCACCCTGGCGATCTGTGTGGCCACGACCATGCCGATATTTCCTTTTCTTAATTCCGGGAGAGATACCGTTCCTTTTGCACGATCGGGTCTATCATGCATTCCTTTTTCCCTTTCACGTAGAGCAGTAACAGGCAACCGCAGGTCGCGGTTCCATTCCATGGCGTTCATGGCAAGATCGAGATGTGCGTCTATGATAAACATATGGGTATATTATCAAAAAACTTAGCGATCCTTTGCGCCCTGGCGTCCTTGCGGTGAAAAAACCTACCGCGAAGACGCGAGGGCGCCAGGGATCGCAAGGGCTTCAGATAGAAATTTTGCGGCTGCGGGCGATCACTTTCCAGTTATCAACCACTTCATTATTCTCAACAATCACTGCCGAATCATACAATGCAACCGTAGGACAGATATGCACCGGCACACCATACCATACATCCCCGGGTTTCCAAATAGACGCATCAGGTACCTTTACCACAAGATGTTCCTCACTCTGTCCAACAGGCACCGCATGCGGCGCATTCAGAAAATGGACACGCGGCAACGGGTTCTCTGCGGCAACCGATTTGTGCCCCAGGTCGGTACAGAGGGTTTCTTGGTCAATGATGGATATGATGCGCGTAATCACCAGCGCAGCATAGTCAAAAGGCTCATCGGGTACGAGGTGTTTGTAACCCCAGTCCCAGAATACAAAAGTACCCGGACTGAATTCTACACCTCTGCGTTTCAAATGCGTAGGAAAACTCGGTGATCCGCCTGCAACGATTTGCAAAGTTGCGGGAGAAACCGCCGCGATCTCTGCGATCAGTTTTTCCACTTTACCAAATGCTTCATCCGATCGAAGTTTTCTTTCGGTAAGGTCTGTATCCCTGATATGTCCATCGTACCCGTGAAGGCCAATAATATGAATGCCTGGCAGCGAACCGCACTGTGTAAAAAGGGTAATGGCATTTTCCGGAAGGATACCCGAACGGTTCATGCCGATATTCAGGTCAATGAATACATCCAGGCGGATACTGTGTGATGCGAACAATTGGGAAAGAACAGAAGCCGTTTCTATATTATCAATGATGCAGGAAAAATGCGTCGCGGGAAACTGTACGATCAATTGCAATAATCTTTCTGCTTTAGGACCTACGGGCTGATGCGCCAGCAAAACATCCGGTGCTTTTGTTCGTCCCAGCATCTCCGCTTCTGCTATGGTGGCGCATTTGAAACGGGTGATGCCTGCCTCCATCATGAGCGAGCATACTTCAGCCATTTTATGGGTCTTCACATGCGGCCTAAGTAAGGCGGCATCACCTGTGAGACGGATGGCATGCTGTATATTTTCTTTTACGCGTTGCGGGTAAACAACCAGTGCCGGTGAATCGATCTCTTCAATGTTATGAATGGTGTACCAGTTCATGAATGCAGTTCAAATAATACTTCTATCTCTACCGGGATATTATTGGGTAATGAACCCATGCCCACCGCACTTCTTACACCGATGCCATTGTCGTTACCCCATACAGCGGCAAACAGTTCACTGCAGCCATTGATCACATAGGGATGCCTGTCAAAATCACCGGTACAGTTCACCATGCCCAAAACTTTGATCACGCGTTTCACCTTGTCGAGTGAACCCAGGTTGGCTTTGATGGTGGCAAGTATGGCCAGACCCACCTGCCTGGCAGCGAGTTTGGCGTCTTCGATATCAATCGTATCGCCCACGCGGCCAATGATCAGGCTGCCATCTTCCTTCACGGTTCCATGGCCGGATACATAGCAATGATTACCATCTACCAGTAAGGGTTTGTAAACACCCAAAGGCTTGGGTGCGGGTGGCAATACCAGGTTGAGTTTCGCGAAATTCTCTTCAGGTGTCATAAGCAAAATTTTACTCTGCGGTCGTCTCCGCTTCTCCGCGGCTCTGCGGTTGGAAAAGCTCTGATATGGAACCAGCCGGTATTGCTAAACCCTTACCAACCGCAGAGTCGCAGAGAAGGGGAGTCAACGTTAAAGATAAATAAAAAGCTGCCGGGCTGCTCAGCATTTTTAATTGCGCAAACTTTCGTTCCCTATCAATTAAATCGATTAATTTTATATTCTTATAGAAAATAACTATATGACATTTGTACAACTGGAATACATCATCGCCCTGGATAATCACCGCCATTTTGCAGAGGCCGCCGCAAGCTGTTTTGTGTCGCAGCCAACGCTCAGCATGCAGGTGCATAAACTGGAAGAAGAGCTGGGTGTAAAAATATTTGACCGCAGCAAACAGCCCGTAATTCCCACAGAACTGGGTGCGGAACTTATTGAGCAGGCCCGGAAAATATTGTCAGGGAAGAACCTGATGGAAGAACTGGTTAGCAAAAAAAGAATGCTGCTGGCAGGTGAGTTAAAGATCGGTATCATTCCTACACTCGCGCCTTACCTGCTCCCTTTGTTTGTGCAGCGCTTTACGGAAAAATATCCCCTGGTAAAACTGGTTGTAAATGAAATTACTACCGAGAACATCATTGCGCAGTTGCGTGCAGGAAAGATTGATATGGGCATATTGGTAACGCCACTGCAGGAAACCGGCATCCGCGAGCATGTTTTGTTTTACGAGGAACTGATGGTCTATGTGTCACGGAAAAACAGCGCTTTTAAAAAAACCTATATGCTGCCGCAGGATATTGACCCCAATAAACTGTGGTTACTGGAGGAAGGTCATTGCTTCCGCAGCCAGATTGTTAACCTATGTGAATTGCGTAAAGCAAGCCGTTCCGCTACGCACTTTGACTACGAAGCCGGGAGTATTGAAACGCTGCGCCGTATGGTGGACATGAACGATGGTATCACGATTCTACCCGAACTCGCTACGCTGGATATGAGTAACAAACACCTCGCGCAGGTCCGCTATTTTAAACGTCCTGCCCCCATGCGTGAGGTGAGTATTGTTGTGCATCGCGATTTTGTGAAGAAGCGTTTGATCGATATCCTTAAACAGGAGATCATCGCCTCTGTTCCACAAAAAATTATTTCAAACAAAAGCAGGTATGTGGTACCGATCTGACTTTGCGATCCTTTGCGCCCTTGTGTCTTCGCGGTAACATTTCGCAGCAAAGGCGCGGGGTCGCAAGTAAGCGCAAAGATATCAGCGAGTCAGCAGGCTGTCTATTTTTTGCTGAACCAGCGTGAAATTTCCAAGCCCGTTGTGTTCACCGTTTTGCACGGTGATAAACACGTCACCCGGCTTTAACAGGGGTTTCAAACGGGAGGCATTGCGGTAGGAGATCACTCTGTCATGGGTGCCGTGAATGATGGTTACCGGTGCTGTTACTTTTGCCAGGTACTCGTGCGTAGGCAGGCGGAAATGCAGCAGCATATCCAGCGGATACATAAAAAAATATGGGCGCAGCAGGGAGCTGGCGCTATAGTAAGGTGTTTCCAAAATCAGTTTTTGGCAATCGCGTACAGAAGCCAATTGTGTTGCTACGCCCGTGCCAAATGATTTTCCATACACGATGATCTGCTGCGGCTGGTATTTGGCCCGCGCCATTTTATACACCTGGAGCGCTTCTTCATATAGCACCTTCTCTGTGAGTTTTCCGGTGGATTTACCGAAGCCCGGGTAATCAGGCATCCATACCTCATACCCATTGCGCGTGAACCATTGGGCATACGCTGCATAGTGGTTAATGTTTTCACGGTTGCCATGAAAATACAATACCAGTCCTTTCTTTGTGGAATCCGGCACGGTGAACTGCACCATATGAAACCGGGTTGTACTATCGAGTACAATGGTGTGCTCTTTAAACGGTTGCGTAAAATGAAAACTGCTGTCGGCATCAATGGCCACCGGGCGCAATAGCAATTTGTCCTGCAGGTAATACAAGGCAATCCCGGTTACTGCATAAACAATAAGGATGACTTTGATCCAGCGGAAGATTTTCTTTTTCACGGCCGTAAAGGTAGGTGTATGCTTAGTACTTTAAAATATCCCTGATAAAGTTGTGGTATTCGGGGAAGGAAGGCAGGTTGTTATGCCTGCCGCCATGTATACGGATCAGGGTGATCTTATGGGGATTTAACTGCTGCAATTTTTCACTGTGCCGTATGGGTATCAGCCAATCACGGGTGCCATGCAGTATATAGGTATGGCAGTTCACCTTACGGATCCATTGGTCGGTATGTAAATGATAGCGTAAAATCCAGCGGTTGGGCAAAAACGGAAGAAAGCGCTCCACTACTTTGATAAAGCTGAAATAGGGCGCATCGAGAATAAGGTAACGCGGTTTGTTATCAGCCGCGAGTTTTGTAGCGAAACCACTGCCCAGGCTCCTGCCGTATACGAGCAGGTGATGTTCAGCAAATTTTTCCCGCAGTTTATCATATACAAACTGAATATCCGACAGCATGGCTTTCTCACTTCTTTTGCCCGTACTTTTTCCAAACCCGCGGTAATCAATCAAAACCACATCATACTGGTAACGGTAAAAATCCTTGGCATACCTGGCCCATCCCTTTATGCTTCTTGAATTGCCATGAAAATAAAGTATCAGTCCCTTCGGCTCCGGGCAATAAAAATGCAGTCCATTGATGCGGATGCCTGGGCCTATGTCAAAGAATAATTCCTCAAAAGGCGCGTCATATTTATACTCGAAATCCTGCGGCAGCTTTTCGGGTTTAAATATAAACCGGTCCTGTACAAAATAGATCACCAACGCAAGTACGAGATAAGCAAGGATGATATAGATCAGTGTTGGCGACAAGCGGTGCGCTTTGGTAATAACCCCAAGTTCAGGGTTTTAATGATAGAAAACAACAGTTGGCCCGGGTACCATGCGGGCATCTCTATAAACCCCGCTTCCAGGCATCCAGCCCGCCCCTCAGGTTGATCAGGTTGGTGTATCCGAATTTTTCCTGCAGCCTCTGGATGGCTATCTGGCTGCGTATGCCTCTTTTGCAATACACCACCACCGGTTTGTCTGATGGAATTTTTGCGGCGTTGCTCATAACGGTATCTAGTGGGATGAGATCACCGCCAATGTTGAATTCCGCATGTTCAATTGGTTCGCGTACGTCCACCAGGAACACCGATCCCTCTTTGATCCGTTGTTGTAATTCTTCAGGGGAGATATTAATCATAGAGATGGGTTGGTGTTCAGCTTTGTGTATTCTGTGGTTCGGTGAAGCATTTAATTTAAAATACTTGCGAGGGCTTCACCACGGAGACACGGACTTCACGGAGTTTCACAGAGGTAACAGCATGCAAAAAGTTTATCTGCCATGAATCGTTCCCTGGCTATGCCGAATACTGTCGGGATCATTCCATTTCATTTCCTTCGTGGTACACCCGTTTAAGACTGAACTTGGAAACAGGAGCAACGATCAGCGGGAACTTCTCTACGGTAACATTACTCGGATCAAGTCCAAAACCCCGTTCCTCTCCCAGGCTGATTTCTTTGAGCCAGAAGTATACTTTCATAATGAGTTTCTCCGTAAACGGCAGTTCATTATCCTGGCTCAGGTATTTTTCGAGTACGATAAACTGGAAATCACCCACTACGTTGTTTCGTTCAAGGCTTTCATAGCGGCTGGTGATATTCACTTCCTTATTGTTCACCAGTTCTTCCACCACTTTACGGAACATCAGGTTCAATCTTTGCTCTACCCTGAAACCGAGCCGGAATTCAATGCGTATAATATCATTGGGTATGATATGCTCTACCGAAAATTCTGAAGTGTAAGGGTCGTCAAGTACATCCACATGCACAAACCAGTAAATATCGGCGCGTTTGGGTTTTTTATTCAGGATCGAATAGATGATCTTATGTTCTATCTCTTTGGGATTGTTGGCACTGGTCATGTATACAAGGTGCGTTGCATATTTGCCAATGGTGCGGTCATTGCTCAGTTCCTGGATCATGGGTATATAATGTTCCATCCGCACAAATTCAACGTACCGGTTTTTAATCTTTCGGCTGCGGAACCAGAC
>JANPIE010000136.1:0-17219 GCA_031424835.1 Chitinophagaceae bacterium | reverse complement strand
CTCACGTCTCACGTTTCACATCTCACGTCTCACATCTCACGTCTCACGTCTCACGAAGCGACTGTCCACTGCGGAGCGCACCATAAAAAAAGCCCCTGCAAAAAATTGCGGGGGCTTTACTTGTATTCCGTTATGTTACTTTACCTCTTCAAATTCTGCATCAGTCACCGTTTCAGCACCACCGGCTTGTGCGCCCGCATTAGGCTGTGGGCCGGCATTCTGACCGGGCTGCTGGGCGCTTTCTGCCTGCGCTTTATAGATTTCTTCGCTGGCAGCGGTCCACGCGGTATTCATTTCCGCCATAGCTGCATCGATACCGGCAATATCCTGGTTCTTATGCGCTTCCTTCAGTTTGGCAAGTGCAGATTCGATCGGCGCTTTTTTATCAGCGGAGATCTTATCTCCAAATTCCTTGAACTGCTTTTCGGTCTGGAAGATCATACTATCGGCAGCGTTAAGTTTTTCAACTCTTTCGCGCGCCTCTTTATCGGTGGCTTCATTTGCTTTTGCCTCCGCTTTCATCCGCTCCACTTCTTCCTTGCTCAAACCACTGCCTGCCTCTATACGAATCTTCTGCTCCTTTCCCGTGCCTTTGTCTTTTGCACTTACATGCAGCATGCCGTTGGCGTCAATATCAAATGTTACTTCGATCTGCGGTACACCTCTTGGCGCAGGTGGTATTCCGTCAAGATTAAACATACCCAGGCTCTTATTCTGGTTGGCCATTGGTCGCTCACCCTGCAATACATGTATCTGTACACCCGGCTGGTTGTCGCTGGCAGTAGAATAAATTTCTGTTTTCTTGGTAGGGATAGTGGTATTGGATGAGATCATTGTTGTCATTACGCCACCCATGGTTTCAATACCCAGTCCCAGTGGTGTAACGTCCAGTAACAATACATCTTTTACTTCACCCGTAAGTACCGCACCCTGTATAGCAGCGCCTATGGCTACTACCTCATCGGGGTTCACTCCTTTGTTTGGTTTCTTGCCAAAGAATTTTTCAACGATCTCCTGCACTTTAGGGATACGTGTAGAACCTCCTACGAGTATCACTTCATCAATCTGTGAAATACTGTAACCTGCATCTTTCAATGCGGCCTCGCAGGGTTTCAGGCAACGGGCAAACAGTTTATCGGCCAGCTGCTCAAATTTTGCGCGGCTCAGTTTCACTACCAGGTGTTTGGGTACACCATCCACGGCGGTAACATATGGCAGGTTGATCTCTGTTTCGGCAGAAGAACTCAACTCTACTTTCGCTTTTTCCGAAGCTTCTTTCAAACGCTGAAGGGCCATAGGGTCCTTACGCAGATCGATGGCTTCCTGCTGTTTAAATTCATCAGCCAGCCAGTCCATGATCACTTTATCAAAATCGTCACCACCCAGGTGCGTATCACCATTGGTTGATTTTACTTCAAATACCCCTTCACCCAGTTCGAGAATAGAAATATCAAACGTACCACCACCCAGGTCGAATACAGCAATCTTCTGGTCAGCGTGTTTTTTATCCAAACCATAAGCCAGTGCGGCAGCCGTTGGTTCGTTTACAATACGCCGTACATTCAGACCCGCTATTTCACCGGCTTCCTTGGTAGCCTGGCGTTGAGCATCATTGAAATAAGCAGGCACGGTAATTACCGCCTCATTCACTTCATGCCCAAGATAGTCTTCCGCCGTTTTCTTCATTTTCTGAAGAATCATAGCAGACAATTCCTGGGGCGTATAAAGCCTGTCTTCAATGGCCACCCGTACGGTATTATTGTCACCTTTTGCCACTTTGTAGCTCCAATGACTTATTTCTTCGGTCACTTCGTCGTAACGGCGACCCATAAAGCGTTTTACACTGCTGATGGTATGCTGGGGATTGGTGATTGCCTGCCTTTTGGCCGGGTCACCCACTTTTCTCTCCCCGTTTTTGAGGAAAGCCACTACTGATGGCGTTGTTCTGCGCCCTTCGTCATTGGCTATCACTACCGGCTCGTTACCTTCCATAACGGCCACACAACTGTTGGTTGTGCCCAGGTCAATGCCTATTATTTTGCCCATAATTATTGAATTTCAGATGAATAATCTTTTTATATAGTCAATCCTCATGCCACCTGACAGTGAGATGAAAAATTGTCAGCCCCGGACCCTTACCATACACATTATAGCAGAATGAAATATGAAACACGAGCTATTTATGCCAAAATGGGTTGTATTACAGATGAGAAAATCATTATCTTCATGAGTCCCTGCCATTGCAATTACCTGCAAAAGCGGGCAGAAAATTCCAATCCTGGATAAATCCATTATTTATCTAACCCCCGGATAATTCATTGTGTGCGTAGATTATTAAACCTGTGTTTATTGCTGGTACTGTGGCTGTTTGTTCCGGTCCCCGGCGTTGCCCAAACCCACCAGGCCCGTGGCAAAGTCATCAATAACTTCACGAAGGAACCCGTTCCCTTTGCCAGTATTTACTGGAAAAGAGCCGGTTTTGGCGGCATTACCGATAGCACCGGCAGTTTCAGTCTCCGCTTTAGCCAGCATCCAATAGATACGCTGGTGGTTAGCTACGTGGGATTTGTAAACGTTATGCGGCGCGTGGTAAAAACACGTGACACCGCACAATTAACGCTTTACCTTGATGCTGTAAAACAAAGTCACGAGGTGGAGGTGAGGTCCAAATTCAACAAGGGATTGCGCTGGTGGAAAGCAATCGTTAACAATAAATCACGCAATGATCCCTACCAGCATGAGAGTTATTCCTACGAGCTCTATAATAAGATTGAGATCGATATCAACAATATCAAACGGGATTATTTTGCGGATAAAAAATTATTCAAACCCTTCTCATTTATCCTGGATAATATAGACAGCGTTTCTGACAAAGCACCATTCCTTCCGGTTTACCTTACCGAATCCCTCTCAGACTATTATTACTCCACCAATCCCTCCCGTGCCCGCGAAGAAATCAAAGCCGCAAAAGTACGCGGCGTAAAAAATGAGAGTATCCTGCAATTCATTGGCGGCATGAGCCAGCGGGTAAATATGTACCGCGACTATATCAACATATTTGGAAAGGAATTTATCAGCCCGCTCAGCGCGGTGGGTGATAAATTCTACAACTACCGCGGGGCCGATACGCAATACATTGGCGGTGAGCGATACCTGCATTTATTCTTTACACCCAGAAGCGAAGGAGAGAATTCATTCAGTGGAGACTGCTGGATACATGGTAAGAACTGGGGCATACGCATAATCAACCTTAATATATCAGGCAGCGCAAATATCAATTATGTAAACCGACTGAGTATCCTGCAGGAGTTTAACCTGCAAACAGACAGTTCGTGGATGTTTGCCAAGGATAAATTTATTGTGGATTTCTCACCCCTGGGCAAAGAAAAAACATCTTTTATCGCCAGAAAATCCAGTACATACAAGGGGGTTCGCATTAACGAACCCGGCATACTTGAAAAACTGGCTCTCAACGCGGAGAAAGAAGAAGTAGTGGTTTCAGAAGAGGCACGCCTGAAAGACGACTCATTCTGGAATAAAAACAGGCATGAGTTACTTAGCCACAATGAAAAAAAGATATACTGGATGATGGACACACTCAAGACCATGCCCATTTTTAAAAAGTATATGAACGTGCTCTCGTTCATTGTAGACGGGCATAAAAAACTTGGGCCGGTGGAGATTGGTCCCTGGTACAAATGGCTCAGTGGTAACCAGCTTGAACGCATCCGTACCCGCTTTGACCTGGGCACCACCGAAGAATTCAGTAAATATCTCCGGCTGCATGGCTACATAGCCTATGGTTTTAAAGACGGCCGTTTTAAAGGAAGACTGGATGCCACCTACCATTTACCGGGAGAACGCGGACTTAGTTTTTACGCAGCCTATACGCATGACCTCGATAACGGGCGAACCCGTTACAATGACGAAGATATCACTACCGATAATATATTCAGCCAGTTGATCCGCCGCCCGAATATCCGTCAGAAATTTCTGGGTGTTGATGAAGTTAAATTCATGGTAACCAAAGAATGGAGAAACAAGCTATCTGTGCAGCCGTTTTTTGTGCGCACCGACTATGAAACCTTTCACCCCTTACCCACCAGGCGGCAATTAATGACCAATGCAACCGAGGCACTCATCAGTACGGAGTTCGGCCTGAAGTTCAGGTTTGCTCCCGGGGAGAAATCGATTACCACCCACCGCAAAGAGAGAAAACTGAAAACAAACCACCCGGTATACGAGTTGCGGGCTGTACTGGGCTTACCTGGCATATGGGGCTCCGGCTACCGTTACCAGCGTTTGAGCGCTGGTATTACGCACAACTTACGCATACCGCGATGGGGGAAAATTAATTACATGGTGTATTCAGGTAAAGTTTTTTCGCAACAATCTTTACCATTTATGTTTATGGAAATTCATCCCGGAAATGAGATCTATTATTACAATAAGCAATCTTTTAACCTGATGAACAGGTTTGAATACATCAGCGAAGAATACGCAGGAATCAACCTGGAGCACAATCTGGAAAAGAAATTTATTAACCTGCTGCCCTTTATGCGCAAAAGCAATATGCGGCAGTTCTGGAATTTTAAATCTGTTTGGGGAAACCTCAGCGACCGGAACCGGATACTCAATATCCAGGATTACTATTATGAATACCGCATGCGTTCATTAAGAGGAGGTTTTTATTCTGAGATAGGAACGGGTATTGAAAATATCTTTAAGCTGATTCGCATAGACCTTGTTTGGCGGTTTGCACCCCTGCGCAATATCCCACCGGGTTTACCCCGCAGTATCTTCAAATCCAATACCAATGATTTTGGCGTATTTGGAAGCGTAAGATTTCAATTCTGACCCGCGTTGGGTGTTGGGCTTTCCGTATTTTTAAGGATGGCAACTTCTTTTATCCGCACCTGGTGTATCCTTTTCCTGTACCTGGCCAATACCACTGCCCTTGCGGCCGATATACGCTTGAAGCCAGGGATGGTAATTCGTGAATCGGTTACCATCACCAGGGATACCTATAACCTCAATGCAGATCCAGGTTTGCAGAATGGCGTAATTGAGATAGAAGGAAAAAATATCGTGATAGATTTTAACCAGGCTGTGCTGCAGGGCTCCAATGAGCGGACCCGGCCCGACGAATTTTATGGTCTTGCCATACGCATTCGCAAAGGATCGCAGAACATTACCATCCGAAATGCTTTTATTCATGGTTACAAGATAGCTATCCTGGCAGACAGCGTTGAAAGGCTTACCATCATTCATAGCAATCTAAGCTACAACTGGCGACAGCACCTGCAAAGCAACCGTGAGCGGGAAGATATCAGCGACTGGATGAGTTTTCATAAAAATGATAATGATGAATGGATGCGCTATGGCGCCGCTGTCTATTTGAAAAACTGCAGCAAAGCGGTTATCGCAAACAATACCGTTACCGGCGGGCAATGTGCGGTAATGCTTACGCGTTGCGAGAACGCTGAAATATACGATAACGACCTTTCCTTCAACTCTGGCATCGGAATAGGACTTTACAGGAGCGGGCATAATAAAATTTACCATAACCGGGTAGACTATAATGTGCGTGGATACAGCCATGGGATATACCGGCGCGGACAGGATAGCGCGGGTATGCTGGTATTCGAACAAAGCAGCGACAACATCTTTGCGTTCAATACCGCCACCCATAGCGGTGATGGATTTTTTTTATGGGCAGGGCAAACAACCATGGACAGTGGTAAGGGGGGCAGCAATGATAATTTTATTTATGGCAATGATTTTTCCTATGCCCCAACCAACGGCGTGGAAATTACCTTCAGCCGCAACCTGGTGATGAAAAACACGATCAGGGGTTGCGACCATGGTATCTGGGGGGGCTATAGTTTTGATACAGACATCACCGACAATCGTTTTTCCGACAACCGGATAGCTGTAGCCATCGAACACGGGCAGGGCATAAACATTGCACTGAATTCTTTTACACGTGATCGCACGGGGATCAAATTATGGTCGAGGGAAAAACAACCTGCCGACTGGCCATACGCCAGGCTGCGCAACACGGATAGCCGCAATTACTGGATCGCCTCCAATAGCTTTGGTTCGGTAACCACTGCCTTTGATATCATGGGAACAGACACCGTAGTGCTGCAGGGGAATACGAAAATCATGGTTGAACAGGAATTGGTACTGGGCGACAGGGTGGAAAATATAGATACTTCGCGTGACAATGAGTTTATCGATATCGATTACCAGAAAGACGAAAGACTGAAATCCATCAAAGCCGATACCATCCCGGCTACGAATGTACCACAGGGCAAACAGGAAATACGGATCACAGAATGGGGGCCGTATGATTTCCGTTACCCGATGGTGTGGTTGAAAAATGTTGACAGCAACGGGCTGTATCATTTTGAAATACTCGGACCAAAAGGAACCTGGGAAACAGCGCAGTTAAAAGGACTGGAATTGGTTAAGAAAGGCGTGGATAGTTTTCCGTCAACACTGGTAGCCAAACCCGATACTTCCGCATCAGCACACAGCCTGCAATTGACCTACAAGGGCGAATCTTTTACAGATGCATTCGGCAAGCGCCAGGATAGCAATGTAAAAAGGGAATTCGCCTACCAAGACTTCAGGCCAAAGGCAAAATGGAACATCAACTGGTTTACATGGGATGGTGCGCATGACCCGGCGAAAGGATATGCGGTTTTTGAAACCCTTTTCAGCGGGGCACCGGTAACATCATTACTCGCCGATAAAGTGGATTACACCTGGTGGGGAGCGATTGGTAAAAATTTACCCGCCGATTCTTTTGCCACCGTTGCGGTATCCACTATGCACCTGGAGGAGGGCATCTATGAACTGGGAATCACCGGCGACGATTTTGTAAAGCTGTTTGTAGATGGTAAAGAATGGATTGACGCATGGGACCCAAAATATACCGTTCATGAAGAAGATACACACCACCGGGCAAAAATATCATTGAAAGCAGGGCTGCATGAATTCAAAATTGTGCATGCAGAAAAAACCGGACTTGCAACGTTGATGTTTTATATCAAACCCGGCCGTTGAATATAGGATCAGGTAGAATAGGCCCTTGGCCTCATTCTATATCAAATAGTCACTGGGGGATAACCCTGTGTAGCTCCGTGCCATCTGTGTCTTTGTGGTGAAGCCTTCGATTCGATCGGGTGCGAAGGCTTCACCACAAAGCCACAGAAAACACAGAGAGCTACGGAGACATTGGCCATTTCTCCTTTGGCATTCCTATTCATTCGATTCCACCAATCTCACAGCGGGTTTGAATGTATAGTTTTTCTGGGAGAGGTAACTGAACGCCACTACGAATACAGTAGTGAGCAGTTTAGACGGGGTGGGATACCATTTGAAAACTTCCACGAATAATTTAAGGAAAGCATAGTTCAACACAACGCAACCCAGCACTACCGTAAAATATTTTTTTAACTGCGCCCTTTTGCGAACAGTAGTTGCCTGGAAAACCACATAACGGCTCAGGTAAAACCCTATCGGAAAGGTAACCGAGAAACTGATCAGGAATGCAGCTATATGCGGTCCGATGGTAAGGTTCGCAACATGCACCGGCTGCTTTTGCAGTAGAAAATTGTACGTGATAAAGAAAAGACCGATATCGAGCACGGTATTGAACCCGCCACAGGCAGCATAGCGGAAAGTCTGCAGGGGCATTACCCTGCGGAACAATGGATAAAACATGTCCACCAGGCCTAGCACCAGGTGCTGAATATGTTCATGCAGCTTTCGCATTATCATGCGAAGGTAGCCCTTAATTGGTTACTTTTGCCAGCCGAAATTGTTAAGAATGAGTGTAGTAACACAAATAAAAGAAGCCAGTTCCCGCGCGATACAAGAACTGTATGGAATTGAAATACAGCCGCTTGATATCCTCGTTAACGCCACCAAGCCTGAGTTTGAAGGCGACTACACCGTGGTGCTGTTTGCATTTGTAAAACAGTTGAAAAAATCTCCGGATGCGCTCGGACAGGAACTGGGCAACGAACTGGTATCAAACCATGCGCAACTCTTCAGCGGGTTCAACGTGATCAAGGGTTTTTTAAACCTGTCGATAGCTGAAAATTATTGGCTGCGTTTTATCGGGATGCAGTTTGCGAATGAACAATACGGGCACGTGCAACCAAATGGACAAAAGGTAATGGTTGAATATTCTTCACCCAACACCAACAAACCGCTGCACCTGGGACATCTCAGAAATAATTTTCTCGGGAGAAGCATTGCAGAAATATTAAAAGCAAGCGGCCACGAGGTAGTGAAGACATGTATTGTAAATGACAGGGGCATTCATATCTGCAAAAGCATGGTAGCCTGGCAACTGTTTGCCAATGGGGCCACACCCAAAAGTACGGGTACCAAAGGTGATCATTTTGTAGGCGATTATTATGTAAAGTTCAACGACGAATTTAAAAAGCAGGTTGCCACACTGGTTGCTGAAGGCAAAACCCAGGAAGAAGCTGAAAAAGAAGCGCCGGTTATGCGGGCAGCTCAACAGATGCTGCTCGACTGGGAAGCGGGTAAGCCTGATGTATTGTTACTGTGGCGCAATATGAACCACTGGGTATATGAAGGTTTCAGCGTTACCTATCAAATAATCGGAAGTGATTTTGACAAAACCTATTATGAGAGCGATACCTATCTTTTGGGAAAAGATCTTGTAGACATAGGTTTGGAAAAAGGTGTATTCTACCAGAAGGAAGATGGCAGTGTGTGGATAGACTTAACCGCTGACGGGCTTGATGAAAAACTGGTACGCAGAAAAGATGGCACTTCCGTCTATATTACCCAGGACATCGGTCTTGCCGAACAGAAACAAAAAGAATTCAACGCCGCACAAAGTATATACGTGGTAGGCGATGAACAGAATTATCATTTCAAAGTATTGAAACTCATCTGCCAGAAATTAGGGCTTCCTTCTGCTGATGGAATTTATCACCTCAGTTATGGCATGGTGGAACTGCCAACGGGCAAAATGAAAAGTCGCGAGGGTACCGTGGTGGATGCAGACGATCTCATTGCAGAAATGGTTGCCTTTGCAAAGCAAAAAACGGAAGAGCTTGGCAAAGTAAAAGATTTTACCGACGGGGAACTCCACGAGTTATATGACACCATCGGTTTGGGTGCGTTGAAATTTTTTCTGCTGCGCGTGGATCCCAAAAAAAGAATGGTGTTCAACCCGGAAGAGAGCATCGATTTTCATGGCTTCACCGGCCCATTTATTCAGTATACCCACGCAAGGATCAAAAGTATCTTACGAAAAACAGGACCGGCAACCGGCAACCGGCAACCGGCAACCCTGCTCCCGCTTGAAAAAGATCTCGCCATCCACCTGGAAACTTTCCCTGCCGTTTTAGCCGATGCAGCCAATGACCACGACCCATCCAAAGTAGCCATCTATGTGTTTAACCTGGCCAAGATTTTCAATTCTTTTTATACGGAACATTCTATTGCCAATGCGGAAAGCGCGGAGAAAAAAAACCTGCGGATACAACTGGCCCAAATGACGGCTCAGGTGATCAAAACCGGGATGAGTACCCTGGGGATCAGGGTTCCTGAAAGGATGTAGCGCAACAGCAGCCTCAGTTTAGACGTGCAAATCTGCGAAACTGCGGCTAAATTTTTCAATTTTCAATCTCTTTACTTTACTTTTGCCCCCCATCGGTATTAAACAGTCCTGGGAAAATACTTCAACATTCCTTGTTCCCTGTTCAATATTCGATATTCCCCTGCGGAGGTGGCGAAATTGGTAGACGCACTACTTTGAGGTGGTAGCGGGGTAACAGCCGTGGGAGTTCGAATCTCCTCTTCCGCACAGGTAAATAAAAATCCCGTAAGCGTTTGCTACGGGATTTTTCTTGTCTAGTCTGTTCCGGATCAAATCCTTATACAAGCCCTTTGTTCTCTGCCGCAGTTTTCACTGCAGTTCCCCCGCTTTTAAGCAGGTCAGAAAGGCTGCCACTATAATTGGACGCTTCTTTTTTTATAGCTTCCATGATCTCTTTTCCTTTGCCTGTTTTTACCAGGTAAATTCCGGCTGCCGCTGCAGCGAGTCCGATTAACATTTTCATAACGCTTCATTTAATGATGAGTAAAAAAACTATTGTGTCTCTTCCTGGGTAATAAAATTCCCGTGCCAGCCCGCGGCTAATTAGTTGCCTGTGACTGGCCCTTCTCTGTATACATGTAAAAAACTAATATTTTTAGTACCTTGGCGGGCTAATACCACAAAGAATTTATTTATGGCCAGTTTACTTATTTGCCCCAGTTGCAGCCACGAATTTGATGCCAGTGAATCTTTTAAAAAGGAAGTGAACCTCAAAGCGGAAGAATGGAAAAAGAAAAAGGATGATGAATTCCGCATGCGCGAAACAGAATTGCTGCAGCAGCTCCAGGCAAAGGATATGGAAACAGCGGAGAAAATAGCCATTGAGAAAAAGAAACTCCAGGAAGAATTACAGTTATCACTTCGTAAATCCATTGCCAGGGATTATGAAAACCAACTCAATTTTTTACAGCAGAATGCAGCCGAGACCGAGGAAAAATTAAAAGAAGCCAGGAGAAAAGAACTGGATTTTATGCAGAAAGAAAAAGAGCTGCAAACCAAACAGGCAGAATTTGAACTCATGCTACAAAGGCAATTGCGGGAAGAGCGGGAAAAAATAAAAGAACAACTTCAGAAAGATGAGAACGAAAGGCTGAACACCAAAGAACAGGAATTTCTTTTACGCCTGCGCGAGAAAGACAAACAACTGGAGGACCAGAAAAAACTGGTAGAAGAAATGCGCCGCAAAAGCGAACAGGGCAGCATGCAGCTGCAGGGAGAGGTACTGGAACTTACCCTCGAAGAAATGTTACGGGCCGAATTTTCAGGCGATGATATCCGCGAAGTGAAAAAAGGTGAAGAAGGCGGCGATATTGTGCAGGAAGTGCGCAACGAACTGAGGCAACCCTGCGGCACCATCGTTTGGGAAACCAAACGCGCAAAAAACTGGAGTGATAAATGGATAGACAAACTAAAAGATGATACCCGCAAGGGTAATGCGGATATCGCCGTGCTGGTTTCGCAGGCGGTTCCCAAAGACATTGAAAGGTTTGGCCGAAGGGACGGGATCTGGATCTGCTGCCTGGATGATGTGAGGGTAGTTGCCTCAATTCTACGCGAAAGCCTGATAAGGCATTATGAAACCACCAAGGTACTTGACAACGTGAGTGATAAAAAAGAAACGCTGTACAAATACATGACCAGCAATGAATTCAGGCAGAAATGGGAAGCGATCATCAGCACCTACCTGAATATGCAGAAACAACTATCCAAAGAAAAAGTAAGGGTTACAAAAGAATGGTCGGAGCGTGAAAAACAATTACAGATCATGCTTACCAACTCTACCAGCTTCCTGGGAGATGTAAAAGGTATTGGCGGTTTTGAAATGAAAGAAATGAACCTGCTGGAAGAAGGAGACGATGAATAACCTGTTTGAAAATATAACCCCCTCACAACAGCCCGAGCGTCCGTCGAAGAAAAAACCCATCTTCCCCGTAAATGAAAAGCTAAGGCAGTACCTGGTGCAATACGGAAGGGAAGTTAGCTTGCCGGTGAGTTACAAGGACCTGCAACGGTATACCTATACAGTGCCCCTGAAAGATAAATATGGAAAGGAAACATCCTGGGAGACTGCCTCTTATGATATGCATGAATGGGAATTTCTGCGGGATGGATTGGTGCGTATTTATGCGATTTTGAAAACCGAAGGTGATATGAGTTTTATCAATCACCTCGATGTGGCGCGAATAGATTTTTGTTATTTTGGCAACAGCCAGCCCTTCCGCGTTCGCATCGTAAATAAATTCAATGATAACTACGATCATTACTATGTGAAACAAGCCGATGCCAACCGCGTGTACAGCCTTGAACTGGAGCACCTGCTCTCCCCCAACCGGATGAGCTTTTTTACAACCAGCAACAATACTTTGATAGAAGAACATATTCCCGGCATACCCGGTGATATTTTTATCAGCGATTACCTGAACGATCCCAACACCAACCTGATCCGCCTCGCCAAGGAATTTGTAAAATTCAATGAGCGTTGTTTTGTGCATTTACTGGGTGATATGCGTGCATATAATTTTGTGGTAAACATTACACCCGATATCGAAGATTTCCAGTACCGTATACGTGCTATCGATTTTGACCAGCAATCTTATGAAGGACGAAAAAACCTGTACCTGCCGCAATTCTTCAAGGAGAACAAAGCTTTTGTGGATATTGTGATCAATCACCTCGACAAAGAATCCATTCTTCAGTACCAGCGCGAAGAACGCACAATGATGACATTCAGACTGGCCTCATCACGTTACCGGGTTAAAGAATTACTGGATATCATGAGCACCGACACCATCTCCAAAGATGAAAAAATTGAACAGCTCAAAACAGAACTTGCCGAACATTTTGGCAATGCAACTGCTTTCCGCAAAGTGACGACCATGGGACAATTGGTGAAGACGCATTTAAAACAGTTATTGCGAAAAAGTCTGTTACTGGTGCCTAAGACGAAGAGCCGGTTTGATGATTAAAACAGATTTCTGATTTTGGATTGCGGATTTTGGATTGGGGGAACGGAGAATAAGGGCAATCTTCTTTTCGATGATCTGCTAGCTGAATGTCCATGCAAGGCTTAATTCTTCATACATTTTGTAATGAATTTGAAGCGGAGTGCTGGTTTCCGCTTTAAGAAAACAGGCTGGTATCTTTCCGGCTGCTTCAAAGGAAAAAGATGCTAACCGGAGGGCCTCACTAAAATCAATATCACCGCTGCCCCACCATTTGAACATGGCTTCTTTTGCACTCCAGAGTAAGGTCAATAAATTGATTTGTTGATCGGTTGGATGGGTAAGGGCAAACGTAAGTTCATCCGGGTGCAGGAATTTGTGTTTGATCCTGTCTACGCGCTGTGTGATCATTTCAATATCGATGCCTACCCTTTGGGTACTGCTCACGATGGCTGCTGCGTAATCACCGCAATGCGAAATGGAGAAATGGTATCGCTCATCCGGTAAAAAAGGTTTGCGCGTATCGGCAATTTCAATTTCTTCATTGGGAAAATCAGGAAATAGATAGCGCAGCAAATACCGTCCGGCCAGGTGTTGCAGCCGTTTGTGCGGATGCGTAATATTGCGCTGCACAGGAACCGCACTGAGAAAAAAATCCTCCTTCTCAACGATGCTCCACACACCCAATTTGGTGTATTCGTTGATATCTTGTTGATAAAACAGCGGCACGGCCTTTATTTAGAAATTACATTGCAGATTTAAGATTTATTTGCATCTCCACCTAAATATCTAAGCATGATCCTCACAGATTCCCGCATACTGGAAGAAATGGCCAAAGGTACCATCAAGATTGAACCCTATAAACGCAGCGACCTGGGCAGTAACAGTTATGATGTTCACCTCGGTAAATGGCTGGCGCGTTATGTAGATGAGGAACTGGACGCAAAAAAACACAACACCATTGAGCACTTTGAAATTCCCGAAGAAGGTTTTGTACTGCAACCGCACCATTTTTACCTGGGCGTTACAGAAGAATATACCGAAACCCATGCGCATGTCCCTTTCCTGGAAGGAAAATCCTCCACGGGTCGACTGGGAATTGATATCCATGCCACGGCAGGTAAGGGAGATGTGGGGTTCTGCGGAAACTGGACACTGGAAATTTCCTGTAAACAACCTGTGCGCATCTACAAAGGCATGCCCATAGGCCAGTTGATTTATTTTCCAGTAGAAGGTGAGATAGAAATCAAATACAACGAGAAAAAAAATGCCAAATACAGCGGCCAGCCAAATAAGCCGGTGGAGAGTATGATGTGGAAGAATAGTTTTTAAGTGCGGCTACGAGCCGCGAGCTACGAGCTACGAGCAAAAAAGAAAGGCTCGCAGCTCGCAGCTCATAGCCCGCAGCTAATCTCTCAAAGCTTCCCATACTTCTTCCGGTAAGCTATCAACCACCCCAGCACCTCATCATAACTTCTGATACCCTCGGGTTGCTGGTTGAGTTTTAGGTATTGATCATAGAGGCCTGATACAGCCGGTGAGATTTTATTTCTTCTTTTGTTGAAGAACTCCCTGATTTCGCGGCGGTCTTTTTTTACGAGGGTATCCAGGCGCGCACGGTTTTGTTTGATCACCGCTTCAAATGCTTTGAAATCCTTGCCTTGTCCATACAGCAGCACCTGCTCGCTCTGGGCATAGGAAAAAAGGTCCAGGTAAACAGAATACCGGAAATAAGGATCAGGGGAAACGGATGCAGCAAGGTATCCCACAAAATTGGCCTCGCTTTCACTGGCATAACCCAACTGGTGGGCCATTTCGTGGCAGGTTATAAAAGGTATCAGCACCCGGGGGATATCCGTCCGCAATTGCGCCTCGCCCGTGAAAGGATTGTAATACCCTGAAAATCCCATATAATCGCCCAACCGCGTAAACAGGCTGGCTTTAACGGAGGGGTTGCGGTAATTGAGGAAGGGCAATGCTACCGAAGCGGACTGGTATGCATTGTACGCTTCTGCGTAGATGCCCTCCAGCGGATGCTGCGGCAACACAGTATCCGGCAGCAGGCGCCGGCATTCATTCACTTTGTCGATCAATTGGTTAGTCAGTGATGTGATCTCTTCTTTGGTATAAGGACGTTTGTCAATGCCGCCAAGCTGGTGTGCGATCCCGAGCCGGTTATAGTTCAGTCCCCAGAAAAGTTTAAATACGATGTATATCCATAAGGCCAATTGGAGCAAATTGTAAAAGGACCTCACCCATTTTTCGCGGGTATACCTGTTGGTTACAATTAAGATGATAACTTTTACAAGCTTGACTATCAGCCTGATACACAAAATGATGTAAATCACATCCCCCAGGCTGAAAGGTATATAACGGGTTGCGATCCGTAGCATAGACGCCACGGGCGGGTAAAGACCCACTGAGTAATATTCCTCAACAGCAGCAGGGAAATAGCCCAGCAGACCAATCAGCAAGGCCACCGCCGCCAACATGCCCAGTTGCACCCATTTCTGCCTGGGAATTGTATTTTTGAGGTTCATATCCGCAAATATGCCATAAATCCCGTTTACAGCCTGCGTTTGGGGCTCTGGTCAGGTTCAATTTTCCTTTGGCATTTCGGTTGGTTTGAGCTACCTTTGCAAGCCCTTAAAAAACGGTTATGAGTCAGCGCCGGGAATACGAGATAGCATTTGTGGGTTTGAAGCCGGGGACGCATGTATACGAGTACAGAATTGAAGATAAGTTCTTTGCACCCTATGGCGACCAGGATTTTGAAGGTTGCGTGGCAGATGTCAAACTGAGCCTTGAAAAAAATGCAGGGTTCATGCAGTTAAAGTTTGATGTGGATGGAAGTGTTAAGGTGGGATGCGACAGGTGTGGAAATACACTGCCCATGCAGCTTTGGGACGAATTCAGCATCATCGTAAAGATGGTAGATGATCCCGATGTAATGAATGAGCAGGAAGAAGATCCGGATGTGTATTATATCAGTCGCGGTGAAAGTCATTTGCACCTGGCCGACTGGATCTACGAGTTTATTAACCTGAGCATTCCATTGCAAAGGATGTGTAAACCTGAAGAAATTGGCGGGCCCAAATGCAACAAAGAGGTGCTTGAGAAGTTGAAGAAGATGGAAGAAGAAGTACAGAAAGACAGCAATACTGTCTGGAAAGGGCTTGATAAGTTTAAGAATTTAGAATAATTTTTTTGATACTATAAATTTCGAGATATGCCGAATCCTAAACGCAGACACTCACAGCAGCGCAGCGCAAAGAGAAGAACACATTACGTGGCACAGGAAGTAACCCTGAGCAAAGACACCACCACCGGCGATACGCATGTACGCCATCGTGCCCACGTTAGCGAAGGTAAATTATACTATAAAGGAAAGCTGGTAGCTGAAAAAGCACCATTGAAAGCCTAACCTTAGTAGTAATTTATCTTAGCTTGCCGTTATGAATATTGGCTTAGACATGATGGGTGGAGATTTTGCACCGCTGGAAGCGGTGAAAGGCCTGCAGCTATACATGTCTGGCGATATGCATACGGCATCGTTATTTTGTATAGGCGATGAGTCGCAGGTGAAACCCTTGCTTGACCAGCACGGGCTGAATGGCCCCAATATACACCTTGTGCACGCTCCCGAAGTGATTGGTTACCACGAATCGCCCACCAAAGCGCTGAAGGAAAAGCAGCGTTCTTCTATCGTAATCGGTTTTCATTTATTGGCTACAGGAAAGATTGACGCATTTATCAGCGCCGGTAATACGGGCGCCATGCTGGTAGGTGCCATGTTCAGTATCAAAGTGATTGAGGGAATTCTCCGGCCCACTATTTCAACGGTGATGCCCAAGATCAATGGCGGCACCGGCATTATTCTGGATGCGGGATTGAATGTAGACAGCAAGCCGGAATACCTTAACCAGTTTGCCATACTCGGCAGCTTATACGCGCAGAACATCCTAAACATAGAAAACCCCAAAGTGGGTTTGATGAATGTAGGTGAAGAAGAAGGCAAGGGCAATGCCCTTGCGCAGGCTGCCTTCCCACTGCTGAAAGAAAATGACCAGGTCAATTTTATTGGTAACATCGAGGGCCGCGACCTGTACAACGACAAAGCGGATGTGATCCTCTGTGATGGCTTTACCGGCAACATCATACTAAAGATGGCCGAATCTGTATATGATATCACCAAACAGCGGGGTTATGGGGACGACGCCTATTTTAGCCGTTTCCATTATGAGAACTATGGCGGTACCCCCGTATTGGGCGTAGCCAAACCGGTCATTATCGGGCATGGTATCAGCGAGGCAAAAGCCTTTAAGAATATGATACTGGTGGCCGAAAAGATGATCCAGAGCGATCTCTGCGGCAAAATGGCGGAGAGGTTCAAGGGGTAGCTTAGGGCAGCTTCGAGCTGTGAGCTACGAGCTACGGGCTTTGTTGGCCGCAATTTTCCATTCTGTTTTAGCCCATTACACCAGGTATACCCTATTCTGCTTGCCATTCTGCTCGCAGCTCAAAGCTCACAGCCCGCAGCTATACTCGCATATTCATCAGCTAATCTTACCGTCCATCACATTCCCAAAAATTCCTGTAAACGCCAATAAACTGATAATCGA
>JANPIE010000135.1:0-4697 GCA_031424835.1 Chitinophagaceae bacterium | reverse complement strand
GAACCTGTTTTTAGGATTGAATTGTGCGCCACGTCCTTTAAGGTATGGGTTGGTGTTTTCGTTATCGTTTGTTGTTTCGTTTTCCATGGATTGGGTTTGTAAAATTTGGGGTGACCTAAGTCAGGTGCTTTTCACTCACCCCGGCTTCGCTGTGCTTGCCACCCCTCTCTAAAAGTAGAGAGGGGAGACTATTTTCTTACCCTGTCTCGTCCTAAAATAAGTTTACATGTTTTTGATTAATCCTAGTATTTGTTTACAATATTAGGGAATGAGACTGATTTGCCCCACCTTCTGTTAACAAGAAGGTTTTGTTGGTGGACTGTTTCAGGGGTTAACATGTTGATACTTTGATGGGGACGCTGTTCATTATACCTCTTCACAATAGAGTCCAACATGTCCACTGCCTGATGATAGCTGGTAATTTCATAATGCTTAATATATTCTTCTTTTAAGATTCCGTTTATTCTTTCGGCAATGGGGTTTTCTAGTGGATCGCCGCTTTCGGTCATGCTGATTTTGATGCCATTGTCAGTTAGTATCTGCACGTATTCATGACTACAATATTGAATACCCCTATCTGAGTGATGAATCAAAGCACCCGGCGTATGATGTTTTTGTGCTAAAGCCATGCGTAATGCCTTAGAGGTATGGACCGCTTCAAGGCTTTCAGCAATATGGTATCCCATAACCTTATGCGAGTACGCGTCTGTGATTAGATTCAGGTATAAAAACCCCTTAGCTATTGGAACATAGGTAATATCAGCCACCCACAGTTGTTCACAGCCTTGAGGGTGCCATGTTTTAGTGAGGTTAGGATATTTTTTGAACCAGTGGCACGATTGGGTAGTGGCAATTCTGCGCTTACGCCTGCGTACCAGCATTTTATTAGCCGCCAATAGATCGAATAAGGCATCTCGGCCCATTTTGATCTGATGGTCCTGTAAAAATGATTGCAGCAGGCAATACAGTTTGCGGGTTCCAATAACAGGATGTATGCAACGGATCTGCCTGACCTGCTCCAATATCAATTGTTCTTCAGTGGATATATCCTCCAGCTTCCAGCAAAACTGATAAAACGCCTGACGGGTAACACCAAGTAACCGACAGATCCGTGCCAGGCCAATGGACGGATAGCTGTCTTTCATCTCACTGATCACTTGGTATTGGGCTTTTTTCTGATAGGAATTTTTAATTCCTTTTCGGCTTTATCGATAATACGTTCATAGGCTTCAGCGCGAAGATTAGCATCTTCAAGTTGGCGTTCCAAATCCTTAATTCTTCGCTGAAGTTCGTCAGACCGGTTGCCGATATCTTCATCTTTTGTTGGCACAATAATGGGGATTGATGAACCAAATTTATGGGTTCCTGGCGCATGAACATCCTGGTAACCTAATTGCCATATCCAGGTCTGGATGGCACCGGTAAACCGGATACCATACTTGATCAACAGCGAGGTTTTGGTACAACCTGTCGCCAGGTATTCCTCAATCACCTTACGCTTGAATGACTCAGCGTACTGACTCCTTGTTACTTTTTCCATTTGTCCTGATTTTTGAGTTACTTAATGTGTAAACTCATTTCAGGACTAGACACACCTTAGTAGCAAGGTTAAAAAAGTTTATAAAAGCTAAGCTGAAAGAGGTGCGGGGTTTCTCACCGCGAAGACACCAGGGCGCGAGGGGGCGCAAAGAAAAATCCCGCCCAGGAATGGGCAGGATTATATAAATGCACATGAGAAAAAAATTATCCGCCGATGGTACGTACCACCATGCGCGGGCCATTGGCCTGGTTGCCGGCTTTGTTGAGGCTGAAAGTGAAGCTCAGCAGGAAATAACGCTGGAGCACATTGAAACGCGTATCCTCAATATAATTCTGGTTGGCATTGCGGCTCACGCCCACATTCTGGTTCAGCAGGTCAAAGGCGCTGAATTTGAGCTCGGCACGTTTGTTTTTGAGAAAGCTTTTTGCGAGTGATGCATTCCAGAAAGCCACTTTGGTATTAAAGCCATCCGCACGTCCGCTGTTGATGGTATAATTAAGCGTATTGTTCAGCACGATGCCACCGGGCAGGTAATTCACCATATCAAACCCGTATACCTGCTGCAGGTAATTGGCATTTAACTGCGGCTGCAAAGTGTATTTGGCTTTGCTGATATTCAACCGGCCGGTGGCGGTGATGTCAATGATACCATCGAGGGCAAACGCATAGCTCATGTTGGGGCTGATGCTCATGTTATCAATTTCATTGCGGTTACCATTCACAAAACTCACATTGTGCAGCATATTGCTGCCAATACCCATATCGATCCTCGATTTCAGTTTACGGAGCGGGAAACCCAGGTTCAGGTTGGCAAACAACACATAATTACCATCCGCATTTACCGGCATACTTACACGCGATCCGTTGTTGTTCAATACATCCGAATTCACGATGGCATTGGAGGTGCGGTTGAATGCGATAAAAGCAAACAGGTTGCGTTGCGTATACATATTCGTTGAGAAATAATTCAGGTTCATCGACTGTACATAGGCCCTCTTCAGATTGGGGTTACCTGTATAGGTGTTCAGCGGGTCACTCACGTCCGATACCGGCTGCAACTGTGTAGTTGTAGGCTGGGTGGTGGAGGTTGAATAACTAAAGTTCAGGCTGCGGGTTTCTTTGATACGGTATTGTACATTGGCATTTGGAAGCAGGTCGGTAAATGTTTGCTGTACCAGGTTGCCATTTGTTTTATTGGTGCTGTAGAGCGTGGCAGACTGCAATGAACTGCCCACCGTAAAATTCATTTTCTTCTGGTTACTTCGGAAATTAAGACTTCCCCCCGTATAATTGTATTCATTCTTGAAATCATTACTGAGCAGGGTGTTTACTGCATCGTATTTGCCTGAGCTACCGCTAAAGTCATAGGTCTTTCGTTTACTGTCGCCTACACTGGTATTGTAAAAACCGCTGATCTCCAGCAAGGAACGTTTGCCGATGGGTTCAGTGTACACGATGTTTCCGCCAACACTGCGGGTAACGGCATCACGGCTATTCTTCTGGTTGGTGATGGAATCTTTTAAGGCCAGGCCGCCACTGTAAAAAGTATTGCGGGTATAGAGATCACCATCCTGTTTGCTGCTGTTGTACAGCAAACTCATTGTAGCAGAAATGGTCCTGCCTTTTTTCGCCAGTCTTTTCCTGAACAAAGCGTTACCACTAAAATTGAACGCGTCAGATTTGGTATGGCTATCCGTAGTACCGTCATTCAGCCTCGCGCCTTTCAGGTCTTCCGATACATAATCTGAAATGCTGCGCGTGCTGGTCTGCTGAAGCGTAAGCTGCGGCGTGAACTTGACAGAGGTGGTACTGTCAAACTTATGATCAATACTCATATTGAAACGTTCCTGTTTATTCTGTCTGGCCGAATTGCTGTTGGACCGGTAGTTGAAATTATTTCCAGGTAATAAATTCTGTCGGCTGGTGCTCCTGTTGGTGCGCAGGTCCATATCACTTCCCATGGCGCTGGTATTGACGTCGGTTTTTTTGTTGTTCCAGGTATCATTGTAATTGATACCGCCGGCCATGGTTCTGGCAATACCGGGCTGGCTTTGTCCGCCTGATACCGGTAGCCCATTATCATCACCCCCACCCCCTGTACGAATGGTGATACCCCCGCCACTTCGCATGCCGCGCGACAGTTCGCCTGTAAAGTTGAGTACATCCTGTATAGAGAAGCCCTGCTTATTGGTATTGTTCAGCATGGCCAGGAAAGAGAGCTGCTGGTCGCCATTGAATTTATTGATATTGGTTTGTCCCTCGTAGCGGTTATCGGTACCGCCGCCTGCCACTACTTTACCGAATACGGCATTGTTGCGGTCTTTTTTTAATTTGAGGTTGATGGCTTTTTCGCTGTTGCCATCATCCACACCGGTAAACTCTGCACGGTCGCTTTTTTTATCGAATACCTGTACCTTATCTACAGCATCAGCGTCAAGATTTTTTGTTGCAAGGCGCGGATCACCTGTAAAGAATTCCCTTCCATTCACCAATACGCGGTTGATGCGCTGGCCATTCATTCGTACCGTTCCGTCTGTATCAACTGTTATACCCGGCAATTTTTTTAGCAGGTCCTCCACTACTGCATTGGGTTGTGTCTTAAAATTTTCTGTATTGAATTCCACGGTATCGCCATTGATGGTAACCGGTGCGCGTTTGGCGGTAACGGTAACATTGCCTGCTGAGAGCACATCATTCATTTCAATATTGCCGAGGTTCAGTTCCTGTCCGTCTGTTATTTCTAAAGAGCGCCATACCGGCACAAAGCCTACATAGGAAGCAGAGAGTAAGTATTTGCCTTTATCCAGTGCATTCAACCGAAACTTACCGCTCGAATCGGCACGTGCAAAACTAACCAGGGTAGAGT
Organism: Chitinophagaceae bacterium; assembly: GCA_031424835.1. Classification (GTDB taxonomy): domain Bacteria; phylum Bacteroidota; class Bacteroidia; order Chitinophagales; family Chitinophagaceae; genus Sediminibacterium. The sequence continues at coordinate 291 of JANPIE010000135.1, read as the reverse complement.
CTTTTGCATTGACCACTGATATAGTGGCATAAGCCAATGGCCGTTTGGATATGCTATCGCTGACAGATCCTTTAACGATGGCCGAGGTTTTCTGTGCCTGCAAAAAAAATGGGAGGAGAAAAAGAGAAAGCAGGGTAATGATGCGGTACATAGTTTGGTTTTTTGGTAACCAAATGTAGTCCGGCAGTATGGGAAAGGGGGTTAATGAACTTTAGGGAAAGGTTAATGAAGGTTAAAGGATTTTGGAAATTGGGAATTGGGAAATTTTGGGATTGTCTCTGTGGAGCTTTG
>JANPIE010000134.1:0-31099 GCA_031424835.1 Chitinophagaceae bacterium | reverse complement strand
AAATTGACGCTGCTGTCCGGAAAATGAGTCAATAGTAGTTTTACCAGCCTTTCTGCCTGGGCCGATTCCTCCACATTGGTTTTAAATACTTCTACCATCCGGTTTTATTTGCTTCCTGGTGTCAGGTGAATTTGCTGTTGTCAATAGACCGGGACAACCACAACAAAATATAACACGATGGTTATTTTTCGAGGTTTTCTTTCATTTTTGCAAGCCCCTTTTCCAGCTCTTTACCCATTACCTGCTCAAAATTCATAAAAAGGCCCATCAGGTTCATCGGGAATTTCATCTCACAGAATATTCCCCATTTTACCTGTGTTAGGTTACCGCTGATACTGTCTGTTATAAACCAGGCCGGTGATACGGAAGCGAAGGGTTTTAGAAACCTCAGCTCAACCACCAGTTTTTTGTTTTCTTCAATGGATTTTATCTCCTGCTCACCCTTGCCCGGACCTTTGGGCTTACTGCTTTCCCAGGTGGATATAAAGCCGACCGTGCCATCGGTTCCCCTGTATTCTTTCTTCATACCCGGATCCATTAACGACCAGGGATTGTACTCATCCTGGTTTCGGATATGTTTGATATAGTTGAATACCGGTTGCACCGGCTGGTTGATGGTAGTTTCCCGTTCAATGCTAAATGATTTTTTCAGAAAAAGGCCAATGATCAGCAATAACACAATGATAGCAGCAATGGCAAGAACGATTTGTAAGAATATATGCATGTTTGTTGTTTAGGTTGGTTAGTAAGTATAAGTAGTAATAAGCCGGTTTCCCAATTTCCCAGTTTCCAAATTTAAAAGATCCCGATGCAAAAAAATCCAGCGCTATTGCTGCCTGTCATGGTTCAGCATCCACCGTATCCCAAACTTGTCCGTGAACACACCAAAAGTTGCGCCCCAGAATTCTACACGCAGGGCATGGATAACCTTGCCGCCGGCGGATAATTTTTTATAAAAAGTATGGATCTCGTCTTCACTGCTGCAATTGAGTGAAAGCGACATTTGGGTGCCCCTTGTATATCCCTCAGGTCCCACCATATCAGAACCCATTAACAGCAATGCATCTTTTTGAAGCGTGGCGTGGAGTATGTGATGCTTCATGGCGGCGGGGCATTGGGTCTCCATGGGCGAACCTTCTACGGTCTGTAGTGTGAGTTCGGCTTCGAGGCATTCTTTGTAGAACTCCATGGCCGCGCGGCAGTCGCCGTTAAAATTGAGATAGGCATTGATCTGTGTCATGCTGGTTTCATTGGGCAGTGAAATTAGCGATGGCCTTTTTTTAAACCCGGGTGCAAAAACGGCAATCCGGGGGGTTGATTGCGACAATTGGATTTTCTACATTTGTGTGCAACTCTGCCAGTATCTCTGGCAACGCTGCGCCTCAGCGGTTGGTGAATCTTCCAACCGCGGGGACGCGGAGAGCGCTGGGGATTTCGCAGAGGGGAAGAAATCAAAATCTATGAAGCATATTGTCATCCTTGTTCCCGAATCGGCCGTTCTCGCCAGTGTTGACGACCCCCGCCATATGTTTGCGATGGTGAATGGATTATTGAAAGATGCCGGTAAAGAGCCTGCTTTCAAAGTACAACTGGTGGGTGCCACGCGCGAAGTAAAACTGCACGATGACAGGTACACGGTGCATACCGATGCATTATTGAAAGATGTTAAGAAAGCAGACCTGGTCTTTATTCCTGCCTTAAGCGGTAATATGGAACTGGCGCTACAGAAAAACAAAGCGTTGATCCCATGGATCATCAAGCAGCATGAAGCTGGCGCCGAAGTAGTGAGTTTATGCGTGGGTGCTTTTTTACTCGCCTCTACCGGATTGCTGGAAGGGAAAAAATGTTCCACCCATTGGCGCGCGGCGAATGCGTTCAGGGAAATGTTTCCCGGTATTATACTGGTAGATGACAAGATCATTACAGAGGAAGAAGGACTCTATTCAAGCGGGGGCGCTACGTCATACTGGAACCTGTTATTGTACCTGGTGGAGAAATATACCGATCGCGAGACCGCCATTCTCGCCTCAAAAATATTCGCCATCGAAATAGACCGCATTACCCAATCCCCGTTCATGATGTTTAATGGACAGCTAAAGCATAATGATGAGCCGGTTAATAAAGCGCAGGAATTTATTGAGAAAAATTTTGAAGAAAAGATAACCGTAGCACAGCTGGCAGCCATGGTTTGTATTGGCCGGCGAAATTTTGAAAGACGGTTTAAGAAAGCCACATCGAATACGGTAGTGGAATATATGCAGCGTGTAAAAATTGAAGCGGCAAAAAAGAATTTTGAGACGAGCAGGAAGAATGTGAATGAAGTGATGTATGATGTGGGTTATTCTGATATCAAAGCCTTCCGCACCATTTTCAGAAAAGTGACCGGGTTGTCACCGGTAGAATATAGGAATCGGTACAATAAAGCACTTATACTCCACCTATAAAACACTCTGCGCAAACTCCCCGTGGTAAAGGTTTACAAAAACGTGCAGTATAAATGTCTGGGCTTAATCCAACCGCTGAGAACATGAGAAGCGGAGTTAACGCAGAGAGCGAGGTAAGGAGCAAGTCCCGGCATCGGCCATAATTCAATAAAAGAAGGAACAAAGATTAAAAAAGAGTAAAAAGTCTTTTCTTGCTTTTTCTACTTCTGTTTTTCTTCTATTGAAAAATCGACAGGCTTGCAGTCAAAAAAACTACGTGCAAACTCACCGTTCTCCCTGTCTTTGGCTGAAAACGCTTTGAAATTTGATACAGTCCGTATCTCTAAACCTTATCAACCGCAGAGAACGTGAGTAGCAGAGGTTGCGCAGAGTTATCAGATCCTTCTTCCGGTATTGATCACATTCACCCCATTAAACCTTGTTGTTGCGCAACCATGGGACACTGCGCTTACCTGTGAAGGCTGGCCTTTTCCATCGAAGAAAGAGCCACCCAGGCGGTAGTCATTTTCATCGCCGATAGCGGCAACTGAGTTCCAGAATTCCTGTGTATTGGATTGGTAGGCTACATCTTTCAGCAGGCCGGCGATCTGGCCATTTTTTATTTCATAACACAACTGCCCGCTGAACTGGAAATTGTATCGTTGCTGGTCGATGGAGTAAGAGTTACGTCCCAGTATATAAATTCCTTTTTCTACATTACGGATCATATCCATTGCGCTCATGGGCAATTTGCCCGCCTGCAGGGATACATTGGGCATCCGCTGGAACTGTGTTTTGTCCCATCCATCCGCATAAGAACAACCCTGTGATTCTTTTTCGTTGATGATATGCACCTGGTCACGTGTGGCCTGGTAGCTCACCAATATACCGTCCTTGATGATGTTCCAGTTTTTGGTACGCACGCCTTCATCGTCATATCCCACGGCGCCGAGTGAACCGGGTTGTGTTTTATCTGCAACAAAATTCACGAGCTTATTGCCAAAATTAAAATTGCCCGATTTCCATTTATCAAGTGTAGCGAAACTGGTGCCGGCATAGTTGGCTTCATAGCCAAGCACACGATCAAGTTCTGTTGGGTGACCCACAGATTCATGTATGGTAAGGAACAATTGGCTGGGGTCAATGACCAGATCGTATTTGCCGGGTTCTACCGGTTTTGCTTTTAATTTTTCCTCTGCCTGCAGCGCGGCCATGCGGGCATCTTCAAGGATATCATAACGGTTCTTATATAATGTAAAATGCGCCGCTATTTCTTCTTTTTTATCAGGCATCAAATATTCATAACCCATACCCTGTGGTGCACTTAATGCATTGCGCGTTTCAAACCGTCCGCTTTGTTTATCTGTTTTGGTAACCGTGAAAGTGGGCCAGAGTCGATGTATGTCCTGGTCTATATAGGAGCCGTCAGTAGAAGCAAAATATTTTTGCTCATTTACCTGGAAGAGCTGCGAGTTAACAAATGTGGCGCCATTGGTCATGGCCATATTGTTCACAGCCAGCAGGAGTTCAATTTTCTCTTTGATGGGTATGTCAAAAGCATTTTTCAGGATGGGTGTTTTCCACGAAACTTCACCATACCCTTTTTGCGGGGCCAGTCGCACCGGTTCATCAACGAGTTTGGAATTTACTTTCGCAATTTGCACCGCAATCGCTGCTGTTTTGGCAATATTGTCCGTGGTCATGTTATCAGTTGATGCAAATCCCCAGCAACCATTTGCCAGTACACGGATGCCCATACCGTAGGATTCCGTGTTGGTTACATTGTCAACACGTTTCTCCCTTGTGGAGATAAACTGGTTAAGGTATCTTCCGATCCGTACATCTACATAAGTGGCACCTTTTGATCTGGCGGAATTCAGCGCCACATCGGCCATTTGTTTTTTGAGTGCGGTTTCCAGCGGTGTTAAACTTTCTTCAATCGTTATATTCCTGCCAAAGGATGGAATAGCGGCAGCGCCCAGTCCGAGCGAAGTGAGCTGGAGGAAGTCTCTTCTTTTCATATGGGTAAATTACATAAAAATTCAACTCATCCCACCCCAACTCACCTCCACTCACCCCACCTCACCCCACCTCACCCCGACGTCGCTGCGCTCGTCGACCCTCTCTGCTGCGCAAAGAGGGTGAAAATAAAAACCCCTCTCTACTCGTAGAGAGGGGTTTCGAGCGAAGCGACGTTGGGGTGAGTCGAAGGGGTTATACGGCGTCTGATAATGAAGTAAATGTAAAATCCCTGATCTTTAACGGTGGTAACAAATAGTGATTGGTAGATTCACCACTTACACATCTTTCCGGAATTCCCATCGCTTCAATATTATTGAGCATGATAATCGGGCTCTCATTGAAACGGAAATTTTTTACGGGGAACTGGATCTTGCCGTTCTCAATATAGAAAGTTCCGTCGCGGGTGAGGCCTGTGTATAGCAGTGTTTGCGGGTCAACAGGGCGGATATACCATAACCTTGTAACCAGGATACCTTTCTCAGTGCTTTTGATGAGGTCATCCAGGGAAGCGGTACCACCTTCCATAATCATACTGTCTGGTCCGGGTATGGCTTTCACACCTTTTTTAGCTGCCCAGAAACGGGAGTAGTAAACATTTTTGATGACGCCCTTGTCTATCCAGGTTATTTTTTCCTGTGGGCGCCCATCCCCGTTCCAACTGGAAGTAGGAAGCAGTTCATTATGCGGATCAGAATAGATGGTCACTTTTTCATCAAGGATCTTTTCACCAATTTTTGTCTGGCCACCCGGTTTGCTCAAAAAGCTGCGTCCTTCATCGGCAAGCCGCGCATCCATGGCAAACAGCATGTTTTCAAGTAATACAGAAACCGCGGCGGGTTCCAGTATCACCGTATACTTACCGGGTTCAATGGCTTTGGCCGTTGAGGATCCGCCCGCTTTCTGTGCGGCGATGCTGGTTGCTTTTTTTACATCGAGTTGTCTTACATCATTGTAGCCTTTGGATGCATAGCCCGAACCCTTGCCGTCATCCGTGCGAAGGGTTACGTTGAAAGCAACACTGGTAGAAGTATTATAAGCAAACAATCCGTGCGAATTCATCATCGCTGCATAGTTGTTGCTGTTTTCCAGGAAGCCGGCGGCAGTTTGTTTACTGTCTTTGGCTATTTGCAGACTGGCCTGTACAGCATCTGCACGGTCCTTGGGTGTCATAGCAGCAGTGGCTTCCACAAATTCCTTTGATGGTGGTGCATATTGCTGTGGCCCGAGGAAAGACATAAATTCAGGGTTTTCGGGAGCGAGGCGCGCGAGATCCTCAGACCGGCGTACCACTTTTTCAAGAGACGCGTCATCAAATTCATTGATGGTTGCCACGCCTGATTTTTTTCCGAATGCTGATGATACGGCTAATGTGCTGCGCGACACGCCTCCGCTGGTACTTACCGCATTGCGTGCATAACGGATGTTTCCTCCATCAGATCCATTCAGGTTCACTTCACATTCATCAGCCTTCGAATAGCTGAGTACTTTTGTGAGCAAAGCTTTTGCTTCCTGTTCGCTTAGTATTGGCATAATTTCTTTTTTTACAGTTCTGTAAATTGGTCTACAGGTTGAGTGAATTATAATTTCCTTGCTGTGTTGATCACGTTAACACCATTGAACCGGGTGGTAGAAGAGCCATGTGATACAGCGCTTATCTGGCCCGGCTGGCCCTTTCCATCGAAGAAAGAACCCATCAATCGGTAGTCGCGTGCATCCGCTATGCCTGTGCATGCGTTCCAGAATTCCTGTGTGTTGGACTGGTAGGCCACATCCTTGAGCATGCCCACGATCTTTCCGTTTTTGATCTCATAAAATAATTGTCCCCCAAACTGGAAATTGTAACGCTGCTGATCAATAGAGAAAGATCCGTCTCCAATAATGTATATTCCTTTTTCCACGCCGCGTATGAGATCATCAACTGAAGTACCATCTTTGCCGGGTTGTAATGAAATATTTGCCATGCGCTGAAACTGTACGCTGCTCCAGTTATCGGCATAACAGCAACCCTGTGATTCGTTGAGACCGAGAATATGTGCCTGGTCGCGGATCACCTGGTAATTTACCAGTGTGCCATCCTTGATAATATCCCACTGCTTGGTACCCACACCTTCGTCGTCATATCCTACGGCACCTAATGAGCCTACCTGTGTTTTGTCGGCAACGATGTTCACGATTTTACTGCCAAAATTAAAATTCTTCGATTCCCATTTATCCAGGGTGAGGAAGCTGGTGCCCGCATAGTTTGCCTCGTAACCCAATACGCGGTCCAGTTCAGTGGGGTGGCCCACAGATTCATGAATGGTCAATCCAAGATGGGTAGGATCAAGTATCAGGTCATATTTACCCGGCTCTACAGATTTTGCGGCAATTTTTTCCCCGGACTGCCTTCCCGCAGCTGCAGCATCTTCAAACATGTCATACCTGTCTTTGTATAAAGTGGTGATGCCATTTATTTTTCCTGCCGCATTGGGTTGCAAATATTCATAACCCATACCACGTGGTGCACTGAGTGCATTGCGGGTTTCAAATTTTCCTGTTTTGGGATCGATCTTGGTTACAAAGAAGGTGGGCCAGATACGGTGTACATCCTGGTCTATATAGGATCCGTCGGTAGACGCAAAATATTTCTGCTCATTTACCAGGAACATAATGGAGTTGATATAGTTGGCCCCATTTTTCATGGCCACATCATTTACACTCAGCAGCAGGTCGGCTTTTTCCTTTACGGGAACTTCAAAAGCATTTTTTTCGATGGGTGTCTTCCACGATACTTCGCCATAACCTTTTTGCGGCGCTAGTTTTACCGGCTCTGTAAGCAGCCGCGCATTTTCTTTGGCCACTTCCACTGCCAGTGCAGCGGTACGGGCAATGCTGTCGTTATCCAGTTTATCGGTTGCGGCAAATCCCCAGCTACCATTGGCAATTACGCGAACGCCCAACCCATAGGATTCCGTGTTTACGATGTTCTGCACTTTGTTTTCGCGTGTAACGACAAATTGGTTTAGGTAGCGGCCAATGCGAACATCAGAGTACATGGCGCCTTTTGACCGGGCGGCATTCAGGGCCACATCCGCCATTCTTTTTTTCAGGGCGGTATCTATGGGTGTGAGGGCCTCTTCTACACTCACAGGACGCCCAAATACGGGGATACCCTGTAACATAGTGGCGCCTACACCCAGTCCGGCTAGGTTAAGAAAGTCTCTTCTTTTCAAGGTGTTAGTTTTAGTGTGAAAGAGTAAGATACTAAACTCTTTAACGCCTTGTGCACAGTCTTGACCTGCGGGGAAGAAAAAATTTGAACGCGCATTTTTCTGTATAAACGGGACTCACCCCGACATCGCTTCGCTCGTCGACCCTCTCTGCTGCGTAAAGAGGGTGAAAAAAGACCCCTTTGCTGCGCAAAGAGGGTGAAAAAAGACCCCTTTGCTGCGCAAAGAGGGTGAAAAAAGAAACCCCTCTCTGCTGGCAGAGAGGGGTTTCGAGCGAAGCGATGTCGGGGTGAGTTATACGGCATCCGATAAGGAGGTGAACGTAAAGTCCCTGATCTTCATTGGCGGTACGATCATGTTATCCGTTCTTTCGGGCCTGCCCAGTTCTTCAACGTTGTTGAGCATGATAACAGGACTTTCATTGAAACGGAAATTCTTGATGGGGAACATGATCTTGCCGTTCTCAATATAAAAAGTTCCGTCACGTGTGAGGCCCGTAAGTAACAGTGTTTGCGGATCCACATTACGGATATACCAGAAACGCGTAACCAGAATTCCTTTTTCGGTATTCTTAATCATTTCTTCAATCGAAGAGGTGCCACCTTCCATAACAATGCGGTTGGCGGGGGGCTGTGCCTCGGCGCCTTTCAGTTGGGCCCAATATCTTGTGTAGGCTAATTTTTTTACAACGCCTTTATCAACCCAAACAGTTTTTTGTTGCGGGCGGCCATCACCGGCGTAGGTATTGAATGGAAGGTCGGGGTGTAGTGGATCTGAGTAAAGGGTAACTTTTTCATCAAATAATTTTTCGCCCAAGCGTGTACCGCCGCCTCTTTTGCTCATATAGCTGCGACCCTCATCAGCGCTACGCGCATCAAATCCGCCAAACATATTACCCATCATATCACTGGCGGCAAGTGGTTCCAGTATAACTGTGTATTTGCCAGGTTCGATGGCTTTGGCACCAACAGATCCGTTGGCTTTAGATGCGGCGATCTTGCTTAACGCGAGTGTATCCAGCTTTGACACATCATTATAGCTTTTGCTTACATAGCCAGAACCCGTTCCCTCAGCGTTACGCATGGTAACAGAGAAAGAAACATCGGTAGAGCGGTTATAACCAAAAGCGCCTTTTGAATTCATAAAGGAATTAAACGAAGCACTGTTCTCCAGGTAACCGGCTGCTTCCAGTTTAGCATCTTTGGCTACTTTTAAACTCTTGCCCACATCATCTGCGCGTTTATCCGGATTGAGTGCAGCCGTATTGTTTTTATACGTAACCGATTCAAGATAGGTTTGCGGCCCCAGTATCGGCATATACTCCGGGTTTTCGGGTGCGAGCTGCGCAAGTTCCTCGGCACGGCGTACTACTTTCTCAAGCGACTTATCGTCAAACTCATTGATTGTAGCTGAGCCCGATTTTTTTCCGTATGCAGAGGTTACCGCGAGAGACATCTGGCTCTGGTCGCCGGCGGTAGATACGGCATTGCGCGCATAACGGATATTACCGCCTTCGGAACCACCCAGGTTAATGGTGCATTCATCGGCTTTGGAAAAAGCAATTGCTTTTCTAAGAATGGCCTGTGCGTCGTCTTTACTTAAAATTGGCATATCAGTTTTTTTGTCGTTATAATTTTCTTGCGGTGTTGATCACATTCACACCGTTGAAGCGGGAGGTAGGGCTTCCATGGGATACGGCATTCGATTGCGGGGGCTGCCCTTTGCCATCATTGAATGCACCGCCCAAACGGTAATCGTCTTTGTCTGCTATATCAGTAAGTGAGTTCCAGAATTCCTGGGTATTTGCCTGGTAAGCCACATCGCGGAGCATACCAACTATCTGGCCGTCTTTGATCTCATAAAAAGTCTGGCCGCCAAACTGGAAATTGTAACGTTGCTGATCTATCGAGAATGATCCGTCACCGATAATATAAATACCTTTCTGAACACCTTTGATGAGATCCTCAACACTGCGTTTCTGTTGATTGGGCATCAGCGACACATTCGCCATACGCTGGAACTGCACATCCTGCCAGCTTTGTGAATAGCAGCAACCATGCGATTCTTTCTCGCCGATGATATGCGCCTGGTCGCGGATGGCCTGGTAATTTACCAGTTTACCTTCTTTGATCAGGTCCCACTGTTTGCATTTTACCCCTTCATCATCCCAGCCCACAGCGCCTAATGAGCCAACCTGTGTTTTGTCGGCTACAATATTTACGAGCTTGCTTCCAAAATTGAAATTCTTTGTCTGCCATTTATCCAGTGTAAGGAAGCTGGTGCCCGCATAATTGGCTTCATAGCCCAGTACACGATCCAGCTCCGTTGGGTGACCCACAGATTCGTGTATGGTTAGCCAAAGATGGGATGGATCCAACACCAGGTCGTACTTGCCCGGCTCTACAGATTTTGCTTTGATTTTTTGAGCTACTTCCAGCGTTGCCGCTTTAATATCTTCGAGGATATCGTATCGGTTTTTGTAACGCGTAACCACACCGCTTACTTTTTCAGATGCCAGGGGTGTAAGGTATTCATAGCCCATTCCCACCGGCGAACTCAGCGCTTTGCGTACATCAAATTTACCATTGGCCTGGTCGATCTTGGTAACATTGAAATTGGGGAATATCCGGTGAATATCCTGGTCAATATAAGAGCCGTCTGTAGACGCGAAATATTTCTGTTCATTTACCGCGAAGATGGCCGAGTTAACAAAGTTGGCACCGTTCTGCATAGCCAGCGCATTGGCGGCTAGCAGCAGTTCAACTTTTTCTTTAACGGGTACTTCAAAAACATTTTTTATGATAGGCGCTTTCCAGCTCACTTCGCCAAAACCTTTCTGGGGTGCCAGTTGAACCGATTCGCCCTGTATTTTGGCGTTTGCTTTGGCAACCGCTACGGCGCGCTCGGCAGTACGCGCAATGTTCTCTCTGGTTACATTGTCTGAAGAGGCAAAACCCCAGCAACCATTTGCAAGTACACGCACGCCTGCACCGAATGATTCGCTGTTGGCAACACCCTGCACTTTGTTTTCACGCGTGGCAACAAATTGGTTAAGGTAACGGCCGATGCGTACATCAGCATAAGTAGCGCCTTTGGCTTTTGCAGCATTGAGAGCCACATCGGCCAGTTGCTTTTTCATGGCAACATCCATGGAATCATAAATGGCTTGCAGCGGGTCAATCTCCCTGCCAAAAAGCATTGATCTTGGTATGGCCATTGCGCCAACACCCATCGCAGACATGCGGAGAAAATCTTTTCTTTTCAAATCTTACCCCCTTTTGTTTTGGATCAGCAATCTATTGATTTTTTGATTGGATTTACTACCGGTTGTAATATTTATTTTCAAACCATAAATACCCCGCACACAGGAGAAAAAACAGGAAAAACCAGAGTTTCTTGACCGGTATTTTTTCGTTTTGGAGTTTTGGGTCAAGTGCCTTTGGGGGCTGTTGATTTGTTTGCAGGTACAGTTGTGTTGCGGCAATGCGATGACGCGCGCTTTGGTTTTTCCATTCTTCCTGCGCATAGACATACCAGTACCAGGGCTCACCATTCAATTGGATGCCCGTTTGCCAGCCGGATTTTTTTGGCCAGAAACTTGCGGTCCATAAATAGGGAAGATCATAATGGCCGGTAAAATATACGGAAGCAGCTTCGATTTCGCCCTGGGGAATAGGGTGATGGAAGTTATACAAATGAATGGTTGCGGGTTCATTTACCCTGGGAATCAGTGGCGCTGTTTGCCATTGCTCAGGTGAAGATTCTTTTGATGCAGCGGTGTTCAATATTTCTGACCACACGGCCTGGTAACTTTCGCTATTGCCCGATAGTGCCCAGGTAAACGTGTTTGACAAAGTACTCAATACAATTTTGCCGGAACCATATAATGCACTGCTCACAAATGAACGGTTTTGCCTGTCGCGCAGCAGTGGTCGGCTACCATTCTGTGGTTTGATAATATGGGTTTGATCTATCGTGAGTGGTGGCAGTTTTACAGAACTATCTGCCATGGATAAATTTACTTCGTGCGTAGCTGAATCTGCCCTTACCAGTGGGAATTGTGTTGCATAAAATGCGGAACGCGCGCTATCGGCTTTGATCACCAACCCCTTCTTTTTCTGGATTACATAAGATCGCAAAATACCCAGTTCGCCTTTGCTGATGGAAGCCAGTTCCAGTGCGTCTGCAACAATTACATCAAATTTATCAAGCATTGCAGTAGTGATCCGGTCCGCGCTCAAAGGCGCCATATTCAGGAATTCTTTGCTGAACTTATTTTTGCTGATCGCGGTGCGAACAAAAACCGGGTACCCTTTTTCCGCGAGCCAGTTGCGTAAAAATTTATTTTCAAAATCCGGTGAAGCGGCTAATAATAATATACGCAGTTGTTTTGGTTCCTGTACCTGCACCGCCACGGGCTGTTTTTCGATGGTATCTTTTTTACTGATGGCAGATATAAAATAAATACCCCTGCCATATTGTTTGGGCATAGTGGCTAAGCTGAATTGCCTTTGACTATTTGGGTTGACCATTACAGAATCCAACGCAGTATGGTAGCCGCTAAGCACCAGCTTTTGTGCGGCAGATGTATTGTTGGTAAAACTACCCTGCACCACCAGTTTTTCACCACCCGGGAGTAAGGGTTTCCAGTGTACGGCAGTAAATCCCGTCGGATTTGACGGATGAAAGAAAACAGGCTGTGGAGGCAACTCATTTAGAATGGCGTCATGCAATCCATAGCCAAAGATATGGAGACCGCCTCCCGGTAAGTCGCTTGGGTCGCTTAGCAGGATTGCGTTATGTTTTTTAGCGGCCAGCAAAGTTTCATCCAGTGTATAGACAGGTATATTTTTATTTGTTCTTAGAAAAGCAGCTACACTATCATCATAAAACCCCTCCGTCAGCAGTACAGTTGTTCTTAGCGCGGGACGTGTTTCGGTTCTGGAATAATATAGCGGTAATGCCATGCAGGCAAAGGAGATCATGGCAATTACGGTGGCCCACATACGCCAGGGTAGATGCGACCTGTTCATGCGCCGCCATTCTTTCCAAAGCAGGAAACCCAGCAGCACCAGGCTGCACCCGAACACAAAGATTTCCGCTTTAGTCATTTGCACCATTTAAATGCTGAAAATAACGCTGCGATAAGTTCATGTCTGTTACGGAGCTATGTTGAAAGGGCATGCCCTTAGAACTGCTGATCATCTTCTGCAGTGCCTTTGCGAGTATGGGAATATCAGTGGCACGGGTTTGGTTCTCTAGAATACGCCTGTATGCCTGCAAAGCAGTAAGATACAGGGAAGGTTCCGCGGCGGCCCGTTGACTAAGCTGCACGCCCGCCTGTTCGAGCAGGGATCTTGATGCGGGTGTTAAGGGCTCTTTGTTTCGCAACTGTTCCAGGATACCCATCGATTTTCTGAGTAGTAAGCTGCCGCCCGCATCAGGCTGAAAATTTTGTTGTTGTGAAAACTCCCTGATCTTATCCAGTTCTCCTGTTAAACGTTTTTCTGGTTTTAACGGGGTGGTTTTTATGCCTGTCTTGGCAACATATACCCTTGACTGTTGCTGCAGCTCTTTCAGTAAGCGCAAAGCCGCGTACTGAAATGGCAAGGCATCCCTGGGTTTCATCACGCGTAACTGCAGTTCCGATTTCCACATTTCTGCCAGTGTTGCCTGCAGTTGTTTTTTTGTAGCGGCATCAAAAAAAGTGGCGTCTTCCGCGTTGTCGTGTTTGTGGGTTACCTCATCAAGCATTTGCTGCGCATTGCCAAAATCTCCTGACTCATGTTCCTCTCCTTCATGCTCGCCGCCGATCTCGGCATCTGTTTCTTCGCCCAGGAATTTGCTATAGCGAAGACGGAGTAGTTTCTGGTCAATGCCAAGGTTATTACTCCTTTTGGTGAAGTCCTCTGCGCTCACGGTATCTTTTTCACGCAGCAATTGCTCTGTTTCAATAATGATCTGCCGCTGGCTCCGGAAAAACTCAGGTTTGATATCAATACCATTTGCGAGACCCTCTATGCTCATGAGCTGCGCTGTATCTTCAATCCGTATAATATAAATATCCGATCTTTTTTCCTGGTTATGGAAATCTGTTGCGCTGATATAAAAATAGAGTTCATCACCTTTGTTAAGTCCCAGCGCTTTCAGGTCGAGTAATTTCTGCAACTGGTAACGCGATGCGCCCGCAGAGAAATTCGCGAAACCTATCTGCTGCTGTTTAAATCGCACCGCCTCCCCATTGCCGCTGGCCATTGTTGCAGAGATGTATGCATTACTTACGCCATAATCATCCGAAATGGAAACCTGCAACTGTGTCCGGGGTTGCATCCAGGGTTCGATCAGTGTATTGGGTTTGGGTGACTGCACCACGATAACGGGTGAGGCATCACGGATCAGGTCCAGCTGGTATAACTCTGACAGAGTACCATCCATTTTGACCTGGTAAAATCCCGGGGCATTCACTTGTTTTTGTGCGGTCCATTTCATCCTTGCTGCATCGGGGGTAAGACTGATCAGCGAGCGGTCATTAAAAACCAACTGCAGTTGTTTTACGGGTGTGGCAGTTTCTATTTGCCAGCCTAACTTTCCACCTTCCTCAATGGAAATGTTGAACCTGTTTTGCCTCCTCTGTTTTCTTCCTGTGTAGGCAGGTGGTGTAACCAGGATGCTTACCTTTTCAATTCCGGGTAATTTGGTTTCTGGTTTTTTATGCAGATCAGAACCTGTATTGCCGGCTTGCGTAACGTGGGTTAATGGGCTTAGATAATACAGGCAAATGCTTATGATAACGGTCCCTGCCAACACCCATATTCCCCTTTTTATTTTTTTTGTGAGAACGGGGGGTTGCGCTGCATCAGCGCTGATTGCCATTTCTATTTTTTGGCGTTGCAGTAGTTCCAGTGGGTTTAATGTATCGGCCGGTCTTAACAGCAATCCGCTGCTTTCTTCCAGTTGCGGGTATTGCCTGTTTAAAAAAATCACTACATCTTTTTCTGTTATCTTCTTATAGTTCCATCCAAAAAAAATAGCAGACGTGGCTATCAGCAATACCGGGATGATCAGGATGCCGGTATCGAAAAGAAGCAGGGTTGCCACAGAAAGGATCATCGTTGCCGACACAATCCAAATAAACTGAACCAGCAGGAGCCGCAGGGTCCATTTCCTTTGCAGAGATTGTATGGCGGTTAGTCCCTTTTGCAAGTTCAAATGGTTTTTTTGGTTTTGAAGGAAAGCAATCTTTCAGCCAGGAAAAGTACAAAAGCCAGGAACCAGAGAATCCAGGTCAGGTCATTTTTTTGCAGTAACCGTTCTTTCGTAAGCAATGCTGATTGCCGTGTGCGGGCCGGTTGCATCTGGGTGTTGTCAATCAGCACCCTTGACAGGTAATGCGCATTCGGGTCTTCTTTCTTCATAACAAGATCATACAGCAGTTGCGGAAACTGTTCATGCCATACAAGGTTATTCCATTGCGGATCAAAACGACTAAGGAAACGATAGGTGGAGACGGCATTTTTGTCCTTGCCCAGCACTATATCGCCATACCCGTTCTCCCATACCGGCAACAATGTGGCGGGTTGGTCAACCAGTTTGTAAACCTTGAGATCTTCAACAGGGTTGCCGGTGAGAATGGCGGATTGCATTTCCTTTATCCTGCCGGTGCCGTAGGCCAGGAGTTGTTGTTTGCTTAATGAAGCGGGGATATTTTTTTCTGATAGCCAGAATACCCAATGGGCGCCTGTGTCTATAGAGGCAACATTGGCAACGGTAGTTACCTTTATTTTTCGCTGGGTAAAATCACGTATGGCCCTGAAAGCGGCGGACAGGTAATTGGCGTCTGCCAAATGGGTATCGGTGTAGATTACCATTGTAAGGGTGCTCGTATCGGGTGAAGGAAGATCTTTATTTGATACAGGAAACGTCTCATTCTCGTACCGCGTTCCATTGGCAAGGCTGCGGGCACGGATCACGCGAATGCTGTCTTTTATGGTGAGGTATGGTGTTAACGCCCAGGAAGCTGCGGTATCTTTTGAAGGAAATGTATGCCAGGTAAGTTGTAATGAACTTGCGGGCCGCATCCCCCGGAATTTGTGTAACGTATTTTCTGTGAACAGGTATAATGGCAGGCCCGCGGGCACCTGCTGATCCAGCTCTTTTAAAAGACTCCAATAGGATGGCACAGTTGCTTCAGCATGAGAGGCGATGCTACCAGCAGTGTCCGAGAGTGTAGTTTCCGCAAAACCTCTTTCAAACAAATGGGTACTGTAACCGGCTTTCAGCAATGAATCGATCACCGCTTTGTAATTTGTATACGCTCCTTTTACATTTCCTGGTTCCAGCAGTATCCATCCTTTTTCCTGTGGCCCCGATTGTTTGATCCATACAGGCTGGCAAAGCAATAAGGCCAGTAGAATCAGTAACAGGCAGCGCAGCAACAAAAGCCATAACTCGGATAAACGTAAGCTCTTTGAATGTGCCCTGGCGCTCTCTGTCAGAAAAGCAATGCTGCCCACTTTCAGCGTTTTACCCTGGCGGATATTCCATAGGTGTATAACGAGCGGAACGGCAATGCCGGTGATTGCCCAGAGCCATATCGGTTGTGTAAGCTGTAACAATTAACCCCTGATTTTTAATCGCTGTTTCAGGAAATCCGTCAGTGCCTTATCTACCGGCTCGTCCATGGGGATCATCCTGTATAAAATATTTTTATTGAGCATCTCTGTGCGTACGCGTGACAGATAATCCTCGAGCTGTTCGGTATAGGCTTTTTTGTTTTGTGAAGGATCTATTCGGATGGTTTGGCCTGTTTCCAGGTCTTCCAGCGAAGAATATCCCTTATAATCCAGTTCCAGTTCATTGCGTCCCATGATATGGAAAACGATCAGTTCATGACGATTGCTTGAGAGCGAATGTAACAGTTCAGTGATCTCTCCCTCTTTTTCATAATAATCGGTGATAAAGATCAGCAGCTCTTTTTTGATACTGCCCGAAAAAATATCCTTGTAATGTATCGCGTCTGTAAACCTTCCTGCCGGTGAAATATGTTCTAATTGGAAAAAAATACGCGACAAATGCTGGTGATCCTTACGTGCCGGCAGCATAAAAACCTGCCCGTCCTGAAATACATACAAGCCGGTTGCATCGTGCTGGGTACTGGCCAGGTAGGCAAGTGAAGCGGCAAGATACCTTGCGTATTCAATCTTGGTAAAGTCTCCGTCCATATGGTTCATGGAGGCACTTGCATCAATGAGAAAACGGACAGAAATACTGGTTTCAATCTCTGATTCCCGTATATAATACCTGTCGCTGCGTGCAAACATTTTCCAGTCCAGCCTGCGAAGATCATCGCCGGCCTGGTAACTCCGGTACTGGCTGAACTCCATGCCTTCACCCTTAAGGGTACCTGCATGAATGCCCGCCATAAACCCGTCCACCGTGGTCTTCGCAGCGAGGGGGAGGTCCTTGATGGCCATTAGTATTTTTGGATCGGCGAGGCGTGACATGGTTGATTTTAGATTGCGGATTTCAGGTTTTGGGATTGCTGTGCCTGATTTGTGTGCTCATGAATCCCTGCAGCGCTACAGTTTTCCTTTGGGACGTTCAATCAATTCCAATAGTTTGTTCGCGATATCATCCGAGCTGATATTTTCTGCTTCCGCTTTAAAATTCATCAGTATTCTATGGCGCAATACCGGTGGTGTCATCGCCTGTATGTCTTCCATAATCACAGCATAGCGTCCTTTCAGCAAAGCCCTGGCTTTGGCAGTAAGGATCAATGCCTGTCCCGCACGCGGTCCGCTGCCCCAGCTTACAAATTCTTTTACATACGCAATTTCAGATGTATCCGGTCGGGTGGCGCGGATGATGGTTGCTACATATTGTATGATTTCTTCGCTGATACTTACATCACGCACCAGCGATTGTAGTTGCTGAATATCTCCCGCACCCAATACGGGTTGTACATCTGTTTTTTTATTCCCGGTAGTGCTGCTCAATATATTGGTTTCTTCTTCCGCATTTGGGTAACCTATTTTAATATACAATAAGAAACGGTCGAGTTGCGCCTCAGGCAGGGGATAGGTGCCTGCCTGTTCAATAGGATTTTGCGTGGCCAGAATAAAAAATGGCCTGTCGAGAGGATACGTCTTACCGCCGTAGGTTACTTCAAATTCCTGCATGGCTTCCAGCAGTGCCGCCTGTGTTTTGGGAGGTGTACGGTTGATCTCATCTGCCAGCACGATATTGGCAAACAATGGTCCCTTGTTGAATTTGAAAAAACGTTTGCCCGTAGCATGATCCTCCTCAAGGATTTCCGTTCCCACAATATCACTGGGCATAAGATCCGGCGTGAACTGGATACGCCTGAAAGAAAGATGAAGTGCTTTCGACATTGTGCGCACCATAAGTGTCTTGGCCAGCCCGGGCACTCCTTCCAGCAGGCAATGCCCGCCGGCCAGCAGGGCAACGATCATTTCTTCAATGATTCGGTCCTGGCCCACAATCACTTTCTGTATTTCACTCTTTAATTGTGTGAGTTTAACCGATAATTCCCTGATTGTGCTTTCTGTAACTTCCAAAACATTAATTTTAAATAGATATTACTGTTTACTGAAGGAAATTAGCCTAAAAACAGAACGGAAAAAAATAAACTAGGTCATACGGTATAATAAGCGGAAAGATGGGTGGAGCGAAGTTTACATTTACGAGATTACGGTATCGCTCCGGCGATTGGAACACGGACCAGCGTATGCCCTCTAATATACTGAACTCCCTGATTGAGTATACCACCATCCCGGTTGACCTGCAGGAGAAAGTGATTGATCTTAGTGGCAATGACCTGTTCCGGTATCCTTTTGTTTACCTCAGCGGTCATAAGCTGGTACAATTTGATGCGCAGGAAGCGAGCAACTTTAAGCGATATGTACAAAACGGTGGATTTGTGTTTGTGGATGATTGCAACCACGATATCGATGGCCTGTTTGCCAAGTCTTTTGAAGCGCAGATGGGTACCTTATTCGGACCTGCGGCGTTAAAAAAAATCCCCAATAACCATGAACTTTATCGTTCCTTCTTCCATTTTGAAAAGGGCCCGCCCAATACTTCCTTTGAATTAAATGGCTGGGGGGATGACCTGATACACGATTACCTGAAAGCCATAACGATCAATGGAAGAATAGGTGTGCTATACAGTAATAAGGATTATGGTTGCGAATGGGATTATGATTTTCGCAACAAACGTTTTTTGTCTGAAGACAATACGAAGTTTGCCATGAATATTGTTGTGTATGCGATGAAGGGGTGAGGAGGTGAGAGGTGAGAAGTGAGAAGTCAAAAGTCAAAAGTCAAAAGTCAAAAGTCAAAAATGTTGGGGAGTGTTTCACCTCTCACTTTTCACTTTTCACTTTTTTCCACGTCTCACGCCTCACGTCTCACGTCTCACGCTTCTCGCTGCTTCGCGGTTCCTTATAGGAGCCGAATTCGTTTCCGTAGATCTTCACTATGAGCAGGAAATAGCTGATGAGCAGGGGCCCGAAAATAAATCCCCAGAATCCAAACAATTGCAAACCCACGATCACGCCCAGTACCGTTACAAGGGGGTGAACATTGCCGATTTTTTTTAGCAAAGTAACCCTGGCAAAATAATCAACGTTGCCGGTTACCACAAGACTGTAAAGTAACAGACCCGTTCCATTGAAGGAATTGCCGGTTGCATACACGTATACCACCAGTGGCGCCCATATCAGCATTGTTCCCACTACGGGAAAGAATGCGAACATGCCGGTAATGAATCCCCACATCACATAGTCTTTCACGCCAAAAATCCAGTAGCCTATCAGTGCGAATACACCCTGTATGATTGATATTAAAGGGATACCGATGGCATTGGCCCTTACCATATTCTTGGTTTCTGCAGCAAGGATATCTATGTTGCGGTTTTGCAGTGGAATAAAGCGGCTCAGGGATTTTTCCATGTCGGTTGAACCGGTAAACATGAAGAACACCAGAAAAAACATCATCGCCAGGTTGGCCAGGATGTTTGCGGTGCTGTTTACAAACCTGGGTATATAACCGCTGAGCGTTTTTTGTATCTGTGCAATATTGGAGTCTGAAAGCAGTTCCTGTCCCGTCCAGATGCGGATCTGGTTGGATACCGACTGCAGGCTGCTGGCAACCTGCTCCTGGTTATTAAAAAGCATCATTACCCTCGATGATAAAATATCTATGGCCAGGTAAACAGGCACCCCCAGGCATAGTAAAGAGATCAGCATGAACATCAAAGCCGTGCGTCCTTTTTTCCATTTTTTTTTGGTGGTCAGGTAAAGAAAGCGATCTCGGCTGAGAACGTATAATGTGAGGGCGCCAAGAAAGCCCGGGAAGAAAAGGTACAATTCAAAAAATAGTAGAATACCCAGGCCCAGTGCAAATAAAAGTAACAATACCTGCCTTACCCGGTTATTGAATTCAGTTGTCATGCGCGCAATTTATGGACAAGTTACGAACTAAATAAGATTGCATCAGAGGGTAATAAAACCAGCCGCGGAAACGGGTTCCTCATTATTCAACAACCCGTTTTTCCATGGTGCGGCCCAAAAGAACAGCATCAGGGCCGGCACCACAGTGGTAAGGTATCGCTGGTGTTGGAATGATTTTTTTACAATAGCCGTACAGTCTAAAATAAAATCTTATGCCAGCCAAAAACACACCTGCAAACAACACCAAGCAGAAGGAACTTCAGCCCGACAAAGAGAAAAGTACTGATGAATTTATGACCACCAACCATGGCGTTCGTATCAACGATGACCAGCATTCGCTGAAAGCGGGTGAGCGTGGTTCCACGCTGCTGGAAGACTTTATACTACGTGAAAAAATTACCCACTTTGACCATGAACGTATTCCGGAGCGAATCGTGCATGCCCGTGGCTCGGCTGCACATGGTTTTTTTGAATTGTATAAGCCTTTGGGTAAATATACGAGGGCAGCGTTTCTGAATGATACCACTGTTCAGACGCCTGTATTCGTTCGTTTCTCCACGGTAGCAGGTTCACGCGGATCAACGGATCTTGCGCGCGATGTTCGCGGATTCGCAGTAAAATTTTACACACAGGAAGGAAATTTTGACCTGGTGGGCAATAATATGCCCGTGTTTTTTATACAGGATGCGATGAAATTCCCCGACCTGGTGCATGCCGTAAAACCGGAACCGCATAATGAAATGCCGCAGGCCGCTTCGGCACACGATACTTTCTGGGATTTTATATCCTTAATGCCTGAATCTGCCCACATGATTATGTGGGCCATGAGCGACAGGGCCATACCCCGCAGTTACCGGATGATGGAAGGATTCGGTGTACATACATTCAGATTGATCAATAAAAATGGGGAAGCTTTTTTTGTGAAGTTTCACTGGAAGCCGCTGCTGGGTGTTCATTCAGTTGCGTGGGATGAGGCGCAGAAAATTTCCGGTAAAGATCCTGATTTCCACCGCCGCGATCTTTGGGACGCCATTGAATCAGGTAATTTTCCGCAATGGGAACTGGGGCTGCAGGTAATTCCGGAAGCAGATGAACATAATTTTGAATTTGACCTGCTCGATCCCACCAAACTGGTTCCCGAGGAAATGGTACCTGTGCAGCGTGTAGGTAAATTAACACTCAATCGTAATCCCGATAATTTTTTCGCAGAAACAGAACAGGTTGCCTTTCATGTAGGCAATATTGTACCCGGAATTGATTTTACCAATGATCCGCTGATGCAGGGCCGCCTGTTTTCCTATACCGATACGCAGTTGATACGTTTGGGTGGGCCCAATTTTCATGAGATCCCCATCAACCGACCGGTTGTTCCCGTGCACAATAACCAGCGCGATGGATTTATGCGGCAAACCATTAACCAGGGCAGAACAAGTTACCATCCCAATACGCTGGGTGGTGGCTGTCCTTTCCAGGCAAAATTCAGTGAGGGAGGGTTTACCTCACATGCAGAGCGGATCGACGCAAAAAAAATCCGCGACCGCAGCAAAAGTTTTCTCGATCATTTTAGCCAGGCTACTTTGTTTTTTAACAGCCAGTCTGATGAGGAAAAAAATCATATCACTGATGCGCTCAGTTTTGAATTGAGTAAGGTGGAAACCCTGGCCATCAGGGAGCGAATGCTGGGAATATTATATAAGATCGACAAAGGATTGGCCACTGCTGTGGCCCATTGTATTGGGGTGCATGTACCCAAAAATCCCGAACAGCTTAATTTCAGTGTACCCGCGGATGCGGATCCTGCCAGCTACAATTCAGTGCTGGTAAAAAGCTCACTCGAAAGATCAGAAGCGTTGAGTATGGCCAATACGCGTAAAGATTCCATACAAACACGCAAGGTGGCGTTCCTGGTGGCAGACGGCGTTGATATGGCTTCTCTGAATGCCATGAAAAAAGCATTGGAAGCCGAAGGAGCGGTGGTTGCGGTTATCGCGCCAAAACTGGGTGAACTCGCAGCAGAAAATGGATCAAAATTGCAGGCCGGTAAAAGCCTGCTTACAGAAGCATCTGTTTTTTATGATGCTGTGTATGTGCCGGGCGGTACCAATAGTGTGGCCACATTAGAAGCGGAACCGGATGTGATCCATTTTTTAAACGAAGCCTATAAACATTGTAAGCCGATAGCTGCAGATACAGCAGCGCAGCAGGTGTTGGATGCAACCTATTTCGCTAAGAAAATTCCGCAGGATAACGGGGTATTGGTTGGCGCGGCCGCTGATATTGCTCCATTGTTTATCGGGGCAATGAAACAGCACCGCTTTTGGGAACGAGAGAAGCCGCGTAAAGTGCCTGCCTGATAATTGGGTGTATTATTAGAATACAAAAACCACGGAGATCGCCGTGGTTTCTTTTTTTTAATTAGAAAGAAATCCTTTAGCGTGCAAATCCTGATCAATCATGCATGTTTACAACCCGAGTTTCTGGCGGGCCACCAGTAACAATACAATGATGATGATCGAAAACAGGGTCCCCACGGGTAAATACCAAAGGGTGAGTACACCCAGGGTGATCCCCATTCCACGCGCCCATGCCAGTTGATTCCAGAATGCATAGATCCAGGTAAGCCAGGCCAACCCGAACACAATAAAAAGCGGCCCGAGTTTGAATACATCCACCTGCCATTTTTCAAACAGGCTGGCCCATGGACCCGGTTTTTCCGGGCCGATGTATTTTCCTTTCAGAATTACATACACACCATCAAGCAGCATATATGCGCCGTTAAGAAAAGCGAGCAGTAGCACTACTATTTTCATAACAAGGTATTTTCAAATGTTTTTCCAGCGGGATAAAAATAATTTTGTTGCGGAATGATCAACCCCTGAAAATGGTGTGCATTAACTGCGATGGTTACTCAAACCCTCTCTCATACTAAACGCTTACTGTTTCAATTTGCCTGCCCCTATCTGTTTTACATCCAGCGGTAATGGTATCCATACACGAAAGCGTGAGCGGTTATCCCAGTCGTTTCCCGCAGACGAAAAATCTGTCAGCGGTAACTGCACAACACCTCCTGCATTTTTCAAGTCAATGCCCCGCACAAAAGGGGCGGAGAAGGCCATCCACCTGTTTGCATCATGCGTTAAAGGCGTTAACGGTATTCGTCCGTTCTTTTCCATTGGCAATGCAACATCATCGGGGAAACCCTTTTCCAGTCGGCTATCCCGCGCAAGTACCACCGGTCCGCGCATGATGGCCACATAATTTGCATTATATACTACCCTTCCTTCAAGATCGAGTTTTAAGCATAACCTGTCACCTTTTTTCCAGCGTCTTTCTATCAGTGCATATTTACCCGCCACGGGCGATGGCATCGACTGACCGTTGAGCCTGATGGAACTAACCGCGCTCCAGGAGGGTATTCGGAGTGCCAGTGTCATATCCGTATCCGCATCCACCATTAAAACAATGGAATCGCTAACCGGATAGTTGGTTAGCTGCTGTATACTTACCTGTTTGTCATTGGCAAGTTTGGCTGTATAGTAACTATTCGTATACAGGTTAACATACAAAGTATTTTCTTTACCCGTAAGGGCCGCAAAAGACGGAAGCATCAGTAATCCACGAGGCCCATTGGCAATACAACAGCTGGTATTCATGTTGCACTGCAGCTCGCCGGTATACCGGTAACCTTCAAGTGGACTGTACTGTGCAAACGAAGCCCCATCCGGTGTTAATGCACATAGCAATGCATTGTAAGCGCTGCGCTCAATCTCATCAGCATAAATAGGGTCTCCCGTAACCCGGTAGAGATTGAAACATAATTTCATCCAGGTTTGCGTTACACAGGTTTCCATGGTATGATAGGCGGCCTGCGTCTGCATGGCGTTTCCATGGTACCAGCATTCATAGGCAGATCCGGAACCCGCAATGTTGATCTCACGCGTCATGATATGTTCAGCTACTGCTTTCACGGCTTCCAGTTGCTCCGGTTGCTGCGTGATCAGGTACAAATCCAGTAACCCATCATAACAAGACATCATCTCATACGCTTTCTGACCGTTCTCCCAACTCCACCAGTTGTTGCTTCTGAAACGTTCTGCCACCGGTATTTTCTGTAATGCTTTGCTGATCAGTTGTGGTCCTGCGGTGGTTTCCCATTGTGCAACAATATAGTTGGCGAAGTCTAAATATTTTTTATCGCCGGTTGCTTTATAGAGTAAAACCATCGGTTCCAGGATGGAGCTGGATGCCATGCCGCGGTAATTGCCGGTGGTAACAATATTTATTTTGCCCGGCCCCGTTTCTGTAAGCAAATGGTCAGCCACCCGCGAGGCGGCGTCGAGTGCGTTATTATCTTTTGTGATGTTGTAATAGTGTATTAGCCCCAGCATGGAATATTTGCGTCCCCATATATCCCATTGTTTTAAATGGGCCGTATCTGCGTAGTTACCAATATATCCGTCCGGCGTTTGGGTATCCAGTAGTCCCTTTACAGCTTCTTCCATTTTCTGTTTCAATGCCGGAGAGGGCGCGTAACGGTAGGCTGCTGTCATAGACAACATCCATTTACCCCAGAATTCAGATTGCCACATCGATGTTTCCGTGCGCTTACGAAACGGGGCCACCAGGTAGCCAGGCTGCTCTGCCAGCAATCGGTTAGTGATGCATTTATTGATGGCGTTGCCGATATGGCCCGAAAGTGTATTGCGAACATGCGCCGTATCAAGAACAGGCTGCCGCTGCGCAACTGTGTTTTTCATACAGCATAGCGAAAACCAGAGCAGCGCAATTGTTTTGGTAAGGGATGGCAGCATATTAGCGGGGTTGCTTATAAAGTTAAACAAAAGGACGAAGAATGTAAATTGTAGGATCAGGTGGTACCATTCGGTTTGTAATATCTCTTTTTTGGATTGGCGCTTAGTCAAGGTAGTGAAATGACTCTGTGGCCGTCTGAGTATTCTGTGCCTTTGTGCAGAAGGGCTGGGCATTGATCTGAGCGAAGGCTTTACCACAGAGGTGGGGAGTGCACAGGGCTACACGGCGTTTCATGCATTGAATTCCTTGCGCGTATGCTTACCAATCCTTTGTTAACTCACCCTGATTCCGGGATGATCTGCACCCGCATTTAGCTATTGCTGCGATGTGCAAGGCTGCAAAACTGGGATATATGTAAGATTTAGAGGTAAGGTTATAATGCGTTACCGTAGGATAATCGCCATCTTTAGTTCAAACCCTGAAATAAACCAGGAAGTCGCTCTGTGACCAACGATCCCGCAGTACCAGATAATGCCCATGTTCATCCGTTCGAAGCATTGTTCAATTTTGCCACCATTGGTATTGTGGTTACAGATAACCGTGGCATCATTATTAACTTCAACAGATATGCCGAGACCCAGTTCGGCTATGCTAAAGACGAAATCAAGGGTCAGGTAGTGGACATACTATTGCCTGCTTCCACGCATAGCCGCCATGTACATGACCGTGAACAGTATTACCACCACCCCGAACCCAGGATCATGGGCCATGGCCGCGACCTTTTTGCACGGCATAAAAATGGCAACACCTTTCCGGTAGAAGTAAGCCTTAGTCATTATGTAACCGGTAATGAAACCTTTGTTATTGCATTTGTAATAGACATCACGGTAAGGAAAAAACATGAGGCAATGGCGCTGGAGCAAACCAGGGAACTGGAGCGTGTTACAGCAGAGATCAGGTTAATGAATTCGGGATTGGAGCAGAAAGTGGAGGACCGTACCAAAATGCTGCGCGAAGCACTTTCTGAGCTCGAGCGGTCCAAAGAAGAATTGAACCTTGCATTTGAGAATGAAAAGGAACTGAGTGAACTGAAATCCCGTTTTGCTACAATGGCTTCACATGAATTCAGAACACCACTCAGTACCATACTTTCATCAGCATACTTACTGGAGCGATATGAGCAGGCGCAGCCAAACGGAAAAGTGGCCAAACATGTTGACCGGATTAAAGTTGCTGTAGAAGGCATGAAGAATATACTGGAAGATTTTCTATCGCTCGGAAAACTGGAAGAAGGGCTGGTATTCGCGAATGGTGAAATGATAACCCCGGCAGCCCTGGATAATATGCTGAACGATCTCTTAGAGGAAATGAATGGTATATCCAGGACCGGGCAGCAAATGGATCTTGTTTGCTCCATTAATCAGGATGTATGGATAGACAAAACCCTGCTCAGGAACATACTGGTTAACCTGGTATCCAATGCCATAAAATTCAGCGACGAGAACGGACGCATCACCGTTTGTGCGTCTGTGGTGGACGATGAATTTACTGTGGCGGTTGAGGACAATGGCATCGGAATTTCAGAAGAGGACCAGCAACATTTGTTTGAGCGGTTTTTCCGCGCCCGCAATGCAAGTAATATTGAGGGCACCGGATTGGGCCTGCACATTGTTTCCCGGTACGCAGCATTGATGCAGGGCCGGATTACCCTGGTGAGCCAGTTGAACCAGGGAGCCATAGTAACCATTTACATTCCCCAACCCCAAAAAAAATCATGAAAAAAATATTGATCATAGAGGATAACCTGCAGGTTCGTGAAAATATCGCGGAAATTATTGAGCTATCTAACTATATAGTGCTTACGGCCGAGAATGGAAAGCTGGGTGTAGAAATGGCCCTGAAAGAAATACCCGACCTTATCGTTTGTGATATTATGATGCCTGTGCTGGATGGTTACGGTGTATATCATTCATTACGCAGGCACAGTGAAACCGAAATGATCCCTTTTATTTTTCTTACTGCAAAAGGTGAGAAAGCTGATTTCAGGAAAGGAATGGCCATGGGTGCCGATGATTATATCGTGAAACCTTTTAGCGGAGAAGAATTGTTACATGCTATAGAAGTGCGGTTGCATAAGAGTGAGTTGTTGCAAAAACACTATAGTGGTCCGGAAGCCTTAAACCAATTCCTTTGCGATGTGCATCAGTCTGGAAAAATAAAACTAAGTGAGTCAGACCATGAAATGGTTGACTATGCAAAGAAATTATTTGTGTACAAAGAAGGTCAACGCCCGAGATCCGTTTATTTTGTGGTTTCAGGTAAAGTAAAGATCTCCCGCAAGAACGAAGATGGGAAAGCATTTATTACCGGTATTCATGGAGCGGGTGATTATTTCGGCTATACTTCTATCCTGCAAGATATTAATTACCGGGAGGAGGCACAGATACTGGATGACGCGGTAATCATGGCCATACCCCGCGAAGATTTTTTGCTGCTTGTATTTAACGACCCGCAGGTTTCCCGCGCATTCATCCGGATTATTACCAGGAATATTGCAGAAAAAGAAGACATACTCCTGAACCTTGCCTATAGCTCTCTGCGCAAAAAAGTAGCGTATGGATTGATCCATTTGCATGAAAAAGACCTGGCTGAAAAAAACCTGCCTTCACCGCTTCATTTGTCAAGGGAGAATATGGCGCAGTCTTTTGGTGTGGCTACTGAGTCGCTTATCAGAACACTCAGCGATTTTAAGGAGGAACAGCTGATTCATATAGAAGGCGGGAAAGTTACTATAGCGAATGAAAAAAAATTGAGAGACCTTAACTGACTTAATTTACAATGCCCAGCATCTGTGAACTGATGTATTCGCCCGCCGTGTTTTGATTTTCAAGCGTCCACCCCTCTGTTACAGAAATCGTATTCCATACATTGCCGGATTTTCTCGATACCTGGGCGATCACCCCGAGCGCATGCCCGAAATCATGTGTTATCTCGGAAACGGTGCGGTTCCTGTTTATGTCCATTCTTATGATCTCCGGTAAGCTGGCCAGTGCCCGCAGCGAGGTATGCGGATCTATGTTACTGCTCTTGAGTGTATGGCTCGCCGCAGTTGTTTCCAGGAAATCAATCCTGAGAAAAGGGTAACAACCGGAGAATGCGGTCTGGATATCGCTTACAAAGCTTTTGTCATGAATCCATATTTCTTTTGTATGAAACGGCATGTGCGAAGGTGTACACTGTTTTAGCAATGACTGCCACAAAATTATGATCCTCCTATAGCGATTTTAGTATGTGGCTAACATAGTTGCGTATGACAGTGGTCATGTTATTGTTTGAAACCTCCTGTATGCACGGTGGTTTTGTGACAAGAAACATCATTCGGGGTTCCATGTGTCATGTTTTAAGGAATTGGGCATGGGTAGTTTTGCGTGGATATTTACTATCACTAAAAGACAATACTATGATTAACCCCTTTTTTAAGAAAGTTACCCTGTTCGGCAGCATTCTGCTGGTAACAGGATTTGTGACACCCGTTTTTGCACAGATATCATTTCAGTCAGACCGAATGGACATCCGGCTACAGGGTACATCCAATATCCACGACTGGGAAATGAAAGCGGTAGCCGGCAGCAGTTCTGCATCTTTTGTGATTGATGCAAAGAATAAAGTTACGGCACTAAATAGCTTAACATTTACGTTGCCTGCCAAAAGCCTGAAGAGCGACAGTAAGGCTATGGACAATAATACCTATAAAGCGTTAAAGTCATCCGCTAATCCAAATCTGAGTTTTGTGATGGGTTCTGCCACGGTTGTATCCACGGGCAACAACAGTTACCAGTTAAACTGTTCCGGTATGATGAGCATTGCCGGCACAACCAAAGAAACGAGCCTGGTGGCGATCGCTACTTATGATCCATCTGATAAAACGCTTACCATAAAGGGTGTAAAGAAAATGAAGATGACAGATTATAATGTAAAACCTCCCAAAGCCCTGTTAGGAACGATAAAGACGGGTGACCAGATCAGCATTTCTTACACCATGAAATACAGCAGGTAATTTTTTCTCCTTTCATCAACAATCGAATATGAAGAATATATTTTCAGCATACAGCTTCAGGTTTATACTTATGGTGAGTAGCATTTTTCCCATAGTAGCTACGGCACAAACAGAATATTACGGAAGGCCATCATACTGGAGGCCCTATGACCAGCGTGGGATTAACGTGTTTGAAACATCCAAAACGCCCGATACGCTTCTGTTCCTCGGCCCGCGTGTACGGTTTGGTGCGGGCTTTACCCAGCAGTACCAGAACCTTACGCATAAAAGCACGGCAAACAATAACCAGGGAGTGAATAAACTCTACCCGGTCAGGCCTGGCTTTATGACCGCGCAGGCAAATCTTTTCACAGACATACAATTGGCTGATGGTATCCGGCTGAATGTAACAACGTATCTCTCCACCCGCCATCATAACGAAGCATGGGTAAAAGGCGGATATATCCAATTTGATAAACTCCCTTTCAAAGGTGTGTTCTGGAACAAACTGATGGAACTGGCCACCATCAAAGTAGGCCATATGGAGGTAAATTATGGCGACGCACATTTCCGTCGTTCAGATGGCGGGCAGGCACTGTATAATCCATTTATGGAAAGTTATATTATGGATGCTTATGCTACTGAAATTGGAGGGGAGATCATGCTGCAGAAGAATGGTTTATTCGGAATGCTGGCATTAACCAATGGTATGATCAAGGGAAATGTTGATTCTGCGGCAAAAGGCATTGTGAATGGTGAGATTATTGATCATGACGACAGGCGTAGTCCGTCAATCATCCTGAAAGCAGGGATTGACAGGCAGGTAAACGAAAAAATGCGTGTGCGAGTGTCGGGCAGTTTTTATCACAATTCCAGCAGCGCTGCCAGCGGGCTAACTTTATATGGTGGTGACCGTGCCGGTTCTAATTACCAGGATGTGATGGAAAAATGGAAAGACGCAGCCGGAGCTGTGCAGGCTTCAACTGCCATTGCTTTTTCAGGAAGGCTTAACCCCGGCTTTAGCAAAAAAGTAGATGCCTTTATGCTGAATGGTTTTGTGAAACTCAGCGGTGTGGAAGTATATGGTACTTATGAAATAGCGAAGGGCAGAACCAAAACTGAAGTTGAAACAAGAACAGCAAGCCAACTCGCAGCCGACCTTGTTTATCGTTTTGGAACAGCGGAAAATGTATATATCGGCGCACGGTACAATACGGCAAAAGCAGAACTGGCCGGTTTGATTACCCCGGTTACCGTTGACCGTTTTGCGCTGGCCGCGGGATGGTTCCTGACAAAAAATATTTTGATGAAAGGCGAATACGTTGTTCAGCAATACAAAAACTTTCCTGCAGCCGATTATAGGAATGGTGGAAAATTCAATGGGTATGTGATTGAAGCCGTTGTAGGGTTTTAACTGCCTGGTAATGTTAACTGTTGGTTTCCCTAAGAGCAGGACAAGAGTAAAGGAGTAGGCCCTGGAACAACCTCCTTACGCTCTTTTACTCTTGTCCTGCTCCTGGGGAAACCTTTTTTAGTTCCTATACAATCAGTAATTGCAAAATCCGCTCATCATGTTTTTCCAAACAAACAGTATCTTCCTCATTCTTGCCTGTTGTCTGATGGCTTTTGCAAAACCGGCAATTAGGTATACCCGCTGGGTGGTGGAACAAAACAGTACCCTTAGCGTGGAAGGCAGTTCGAATGTGAACCGCTTTACGTGTAATATCAGCGTGAATGCCGAAAAAGATACCATCGTATTTGTAAACGATACCCTGAAAGCTGTTAGCCTGAAAGGAAATATACAGATGGATGTAACCGGATTCAATTGCCATACAAAGCTGATCACCCGCGATCTCCGGAAAACACTAAAGTCTGAAGAGTACCCGCTTATGTTCATTCGCTTCATTTCTCTCCGAACCATGCCGCAACTGCAGGGTGACAGAGAAATGATACAAGGCCTTGTGGAAGTGACATTGGCCGGCGTGTCAAAACGTTTCGAGCTGAATTATTCTTTTTCAAGGTCCGTATCGGGGATGGTATTGAATGGCGGCCGAAGCTTTCGTTTTTCCGATTTTAAACTTTCCCCGCCGCGTAAACTGGCGGGACTGATCAGGATCAGGGATGAATTTGCAGTCAATTTCCAGTTGGTATTGCGGGCGGTTTAACAATGAAAATCTTTGATAA
>JANPIE010000133.1:0-7594 GCA_031424835.1 Chitinophagaceae bacterium | reverse complement strand
TTTTGCAGTTGTTCCATCATATAGATTTTTAGGTACCTGATGTAATTGCTGTCCTGCTCATAATTATCCGATGCAATTTGCAAGGCTTTGGCAAAACCCACTATGCCATACAGGTTTTCTGTTCCGGCTCGCATATTCCTTTCCTGGCTGCCGCCATACACAAAAGGGTTGATCTTTACATTTTCATTGATATACAATAATCCAACACCTTTTGGTCCGTGAAATTTATGACCCGCCCCTGTAACAAAATGCACCGGGGTATTGCGCAGATCAAAGGGGAAATGCCCTACCGTTTGAACAGTATCGCTATGAAAGATGGCGTTGTATTGTTTACAAAGATTGCCCACAGCGTGTATATCCAGGATGTTGCCAATTTCATTATTTGCATGCATCAGTGTAACCAGGCATTTCTCACGGGTGTCCGCCAACAATTTTTCCAGGTCCGCCATATCTATATGACCATCCGGCAGCAGCTTAACATAACTCAAACCAACCTGGCCTGAACAGTGGAGATGCTCCACTGTATGCGTAGTGGCATGGTGCTCTATCACGGAACTGATGATGTGTTTGCAACCCAGGTCGCGTACAGACGCAGTGATAGCGGTATTGCTGCTTTCGGTGCCGCCGCTGGTAAAGAATATTTCGGCAGGATGTGCATTCAGCGTTTTTGCCACGGCCTTACGCGCATTCTCAATAGCCATGCGGCTTTCACGCCCATAACTATAGATAGAGGAGGGGTTACCAAAATGCGTGGTAAGGTAGGGCATCATCGCCTCCAGCACCTGCGGATCAAGTGAAGTAGTTGCTGCGTTATCAAGGTAAATTCTGTCCATAGTACTAATGCATCCTTTGATGATTGTTCCGCAAATGCTTAACAATATTCAAATTAGATAGATTCATGAATATCTTTCATTAACCGTTGCGCAATATTGGCAGCAGTTGTTTCAAAATTGCTTTCTGAATAGATACGGATGATCGGTTCTGTATTGCTCGTGCGAAGGTGTACCCAATCATTGTCAAACTCAATTTTCAGCCCGTCCTCTGTATTGATGGGATGTTTCTTATATTTTTTCCTGATATGATCGAATATCTTTTTAATATCAAACCCATTATTGAGTTCTATCTTATTCTTGCTGATAAAATAATCGGGGTATGTACTGCGCAGTTGCTTTGCAGATTTTTTTTGTTTGGCCAGGTGTGTCAGAAATAAAGCAATACCGATCAATGCATCCCGTCCATAGTGCAGGTCCGGCACAATGATCCCCCCGTTTCCTTCTCCGCCAATCACCGCATTCACCGCTTTCATCTTGTTCACTACATTCACTTCTCCCACGGCACTGGGCGTATATTCCCCGCCGTGTTTTATGGTCACATCCTTCAGTGCCCTCGTGGACGACATATTACTTACCGTATTGCCCTTTCGCTGGCTCAATACATAATCCGCTACAGCAACAAGTGTGTACTCTTCGCCAAACAGGCTGCCGTCTTCGCACACAAAACAAAGCCTGTCCACATCAGGGTCAACCGCAATGCCCAGGTCCGCTTTTTGTTTGTCCACCTCCGTGCAAAGCTGGTGAAGGTTTTCGGGTAAGGGCTCCGGGTTATGGGCAAATTTTCCATTCACTTCTTCGTTCAGTACAGAAATCTCCTTCACACCCAGGGCACGCAGTAATTGAGGAACGGCAAACGCGCCGGTGCTGTTGATCGCATCAACAACGATCTTGAATTTGGCTTTTTTTATGAGGGCAATATCTACCAGCGGGTAATTAACCACGGCATCAATATGCTGCTGCAATGCATGCTCATTAACCGAATAGGAACCCAACTGGTCAACCGGAGCAAACACAAAATCTTCTTTGGCAGCTATCTCCAGCACTTTTGCGCCTACTTCACCGCTGATGAATTCACCTTTTTCGTTCAATAATTTCAATGCGTTCCATTCCTTGGGATTATGGCTGGCTGTAAGAATAATGCCACCCGCTGCTTTTTCAAATACCACCGCCATTTCCACGGTGGGTGTTGTGCTCAGGCCCAGGTCAACCACATCAATACCCAGTGCATTGAGGGTACTTACCACAATTCTTTGTACCATTTCACCACTGATGCGGCCATCACGGCCAATAATGACTTTGCGGTTGGCGGATTGATTCACCAGCCAGGTGCCAAAAGCCGCTGTAAAACGAACCACATCCAGTGGACTTAATGTTTCTCCCGGTTTCCCTCCAATGGTGCCGCGAATCCCCGAAATACTCTTGATCAATTCCATGAAACTGGTTTTTAGAAGGGTACAAACATAATAGAAATTTTTTGTTTGCCCGGGGGGTGTAATTTTGCTCCTATATTGCACGATATGTCAGACAAAGCCTGGTATAAAGATTGGTTCAATTCACCTTATTATCACCTGTTATACCAGCACAGGGACGAGGAAGAGGCGCTGCAGTTCATCGATACCCTGATCCGCTACCTGGCCCCGCCTAAAGGCAGTACTATGGTGGATGTAGCCTGTGGTAAGGGCCGCCATAGTAAGGCGCTTGCGGATATGGGATTTGAAGTGACCGGAATAGACCTCTCTGCTGCATCCATTGAAGAAGCCAAAGCAGATGAAGCAGAGATGTTGCATTTTTTTCAGCATGATATGCGGCTGCCTTTCTGGATCAATTATTTTAACTACGCCTTTAATTTTTTTACCAGCTTCGGTTATTTCCGAACACGCAGGGAACATGATAATGCGATACGCACCATTGCCCAGAGTCTTGTGCCTGGCGGCATATTCGTGATCGATTACCTGAATGTACATTACTCGGAAGAACGGCTTGAAAAATCCCTGACCACAACAGTGGAGGGTGTTACGTTCCATATCACCAAATGGCAGGATGAGGAACATTTTTTTAAACAGATACAGATCACCGACAGCACCAATAAAACACCCAAGCACCTTTACACAGAGAAAGTGGCTAAGTTTTCATTGGGAGATTTTACGGAAATGCTGGCCTACCAGGATATGCAGGTGCAGGAAGTATTTGGCGATTACCAGATGGGCAGGTACGATGTGCGCAAATCACCAAGGATGATCATCATTGCCAGGAAGAAATAATTATTTGGGTGCCCTGTACTGCTTAGGTGTTACCCACTCCGGACCGGGAACCGTCATTCCCGGAAATTTGGGTATCACTGTCGCCGGTTTAAGGGATGGACGCCTCGGCATAGTTGAATAAAAACTGCTGTCCGGTTTCAGGATTGGCATGTTATCGAGCTGGGATTGATAAATATCCTGGCCTTTACCATTATTACCTATATATCTATCCGGCGCGGGCTTTTGCGTGAGGGCATTCGGTATGCCATTATAGGGCAACCTTTGCTTTTGACGCTGTTCTTTAAATTTGGCAATGGCAGAATCCGGATAAATTACCCCGGGTGAACCCAAAATATTACCTCCTTTTTCTATAAGGGTATCCTTTTTGGATGTTCCTGTAATCGCAAGATGGGGTGCGATGATTCGGTACTGTCCGGCGACAGATGTAATCATCAAGAACAATATCATAATGAAGATCAATCTCACAACCCTAATTTACACCCTTTCTACCGGGAATAAATAATGTTGATCGATTTTTTCACCGCAAAGACGCAGGGACGCCAGGGACCACCAAGGATTTCTTCGCCTCCCCTGGCGACTTCGCGTCTTTGCGGTGAGAAAATGGATTTGAACCTCTCCACGGCGGTATCCCCCTGAATTACGTCACAAACTTTATCTTTACCGCATGCCGATACAGGTACTGCTGCTTTCTTTTTTTGGTGAACTTTGGTCCGGGCTTAGTGGCTGGGACAGGTGGTTATTTCTCAAAATCAATACAGCATTGACCAACCCGCTGTTTGACAGTGTGGCGCCATGGTGGCGGGAGGCCAATACCTGGGTACCCTTGTATCTTTTCCTTGTCATTTTTGGCCTGCTCAATTTCAGGAAGCGGGTTGGGTTCTGGATCGTATTTGTGGTCATCACCCTGGTAATCACCGACCAGGTGAACAGCCACCTTATCAAGATCTGGGTAGCCAGGCCCCGGCCCTGCAGGGATGAAGTGTTGGCTACACAGGTAAGGCTGTTACTTACCAATTGTTCAGGCACATTCAGTTTTCCATCTTCGCATGCCGCCAATCATTTTGGATTTGCCGTGTTCCTGGTGATGACACTTAAGCATGTTTTTGGTAAATGGCGATATATTTTTTTAGTATGGGCCGCTTCTATCTGTTATGCGCAGGTATATGTAGGCATACATTATCCACTCGACGTTATTGCGGGCGCTTTGTTCGGAACATTCGTTGGGTACTTAACTGCCAGGTTATTTAATAAAAAAACAGGGCTCATCTATGTTTAATTCCGGCATATTGCTTGTTCACCGCTTAGGGCCATCATGGTTCCTTTGTACTTTACAAATAGGCCAGGGCAAGAGGAAGCATAAAGGATTAATGTATGATTAATAAACGTTTGTTTTTTATTGCGCTCTCACTCTGCTTTCTCACTTACCTGTTGGGGATGTTTATGATTCCCTTAATGGATATCGATGCCTCGC
Source organism: Chitinophagaceae bacterium (assembly GCA_031424835.1). GTDB lineage: Bacteria > Bacteroidota > Bacteroidia > Chitinophagales > Chitinophagaceae > Sediminibacterium. The sequence goes on along the minus strand of JANPIE010000133.1, from coordinate 3,029 downwards.
AGTATGCATCCATCAGCCGCGAAATGCTGGAGAACAATAGCTGGTTACAGGTGTTCGATCTCAAGCACGATTACCTTGACAAGCCACCCATGTTGTTCTGGTTATCTGCTATGAGCATGAAAATATTCGGGGTGCATGACTGGGCCTATCGTTTTCCCTCCTTGCTGTTTGCAGTCCTGGCGGTGTATGCTACCTACCGCCTGGCATTGCTGTTTTACCAACAGGAAATTGCACAGTTAAGTGCACTGGTGCTGGCTTCTACACAGGCGCTCTTTCTGATTACCCATGATGTACGATGTGATACCATGCTGATGGGTTGGGTGGCTTTCAGTCTCTGGCAAATGGCCGCCTGGTACCGGTGGAAGCATTGGAAACATTTTCTTCTCGCGTTTGCGGGTATCGCCTGTGGTATGATGACCAAGGGCCCTATTGCCCTGATGGTTCCCGCGTTTTCGTTCGTTCCGCATTTTATTCTGCGAAGGGAATGGAAGCAACTGTTTCGCTGGGAATATATTTTGGGTTTACTGATCATTGCCTTGCTTCTGGTACCCATGAGCATTGGTTTATACCAGCAGTTTGACCTGCAGCCCGGAAAGCTGATCAACGGTGTACCTATCCAATCAGGTTTGCGTTTTTATTACTGGACACAAAGCTTTGGGCGCTATACCGGAGAGAATGTATTTAATGAGATGAACCATTTTACCTTCCTGCTGGAAAACATGGTCTGGAGTTTTTTGCCCTGGATTATTTTTTTCATGCTGGGACTGGTATCGGAGATTATTTTTTTGTTCCGCAGGAAGTTTGTGCTTTCATCCGGAGAAGAATGGATCAGTGTGGGCGGATTTATCATCACCTATTGCATACTGGGTAGGAGCCAGGCGCAATTGCCCCATTATATTTTTGTGGTATTTCCGCTTGCAGCCATCATCACGGCCAAATTTCTTTTCCGACTACTGTACACCCGCGAGTTGCTGAAGTGGAGGAAACCACTTCTGCTATTGCACGCCGTTATTTTTATGCTGTTATGGCTCGCGGTAGTTGTACTGATGGCCTGGCCTTTTGAGGAGATACCAAAAATGGTAGCGGCCATCGCGGCGCTGTGCCTGCTGGTTTATACCGGCCTGTTGTTCTCCAAAAAATTGCAGTTCCCTAAGATCATCACCATTGCAGTGTTTACGGTAATAGGGGTAAACATCTTTATGAGCAGCGCGTTTTATCCCAATGTATTGAAGTATCAACTGGGTAACCAGGCCGCTGACTTCATTGAAAAAAGCAGGCTGCCGAAGGATAGCCTGGGCATATATGGCATCCATGCTGGCAGGGCACTGCATTTTTACGCACAGCATATCTTCCCCGAAAAGACAGCGGCACAGGATTTTCAGTCAGGCGGTATGGTCCTTACCAGTAAAGACAGTATACCCGTATTCCAGCGGTATTTCCCGGCAATGAAGGTCATTCATGAAGGAGGGCATTTTGGCGTTACGTCTTTATCACTCCCTTTTCTTAACCCGGCAACCCGTGAAAAAGAAGTGCCGAAGTATGTGATCATAGACCTGGATGGGAAACCCTGACCATTTGCAACACATTGTTTAGTTTTGGCGTATCATGACTGAGGTATTTATAATATTGGTATTAATCATCATCAACGGGCTGTTTTCCATGTCGGAGATAGCGTTGGTATCCGCCCGTAAGGCAAGACTGGAGGGGCAGGCCATTAAGGGCGACCATAATGCAAAGCGCGCACTGAAGATGGCCAATCACCCCGAAACCTTTCTGTCTACCGTGCAGATAGGCATCACGCTGATAGGGGTTTTAACCGGCATTTATTCGGGCGACCGCTTCAAGATTCCTTTGCAGCAGTGGCTGGAAAAGTTTGAAATCCTGCGGCCGTACAGCAGTTCCATCGCCACCACACTCATTGTGATCATACTCACTTACCTGTCGCTGGTATTGGGCGAACTGGTACCCAAACGTATCGGTTTGAGTAACCCTGAAGCAATCGCTAAATCTGCAGCCGGGCCTATGCGCATTGTGTCGTGGATCACTTTTCCTTTTATCTGGTTATTGTCTATATCGGCAAACCTGATCATCAAACTGCTTAATATAAAGAGCAGTGATAACCAGGTAACTGAAGAAGAGATCAAAGCCATCATCAGTGAAGGCACCGAACACGGAACCATTGAGGAAGCGGAACAGGATATTATTGAACGCGTTTTTCACCTAAGCGACAGGAACATTACTTCGCTGATGACTCACCGCAGTGATATTGTGTGGCTGGAAGGAAACCTTACCGTGGCGCAGTTTGAAAAGGAGCAGGCCGACACCATTCATTCTGTGTACCCTGTTTGTGAACAGACGATAGATAAGATCAAAGGGGTTGTTACGTTGAAAGACCTTTTTGCGGCTGATAAGAATGCCTCTATTTTTTCAATGATGAAGCCGGCAATGTATGTTCCTGAAAACAATACCGCCTACCAGGTACTCGAAAAATTCAAAGCCACCAAGGTGCACCAGTGTTTTATTGTTGATGAATATGGAAGTGTGCAGGGACTGATCACGCTCAACGATATCCTGGAAGCGATCGTAGGCGATATACCACAGGCGGAAGATGAACCCTTCGAGATTAAGGAACGTGCAGATGGATCATTTCTGGTGGATGCACAGATACCCTTCTATGATTTTTTAAGGCGGTTTGATAAAACGGAATGGATGATGGAAGGCGACCAGGACTTTGATACCCTGGCGGGTTTTATTATTCACCAGGTGGAGAAAATCCCTGCTACCGGAGATATCATGCGATGGAAGATTTTTACGTTTGAGATAGTGGACATGGACAACCATCGTATCGATAAAGTCCTGGTCTCCCTCAACGTCTCCTCCGACGACTAACTCTGCGCACCCTCCGCATCTCAGCGGCTCCGCGGTTGGCAAGGGTTTGGAGATCCGTGCATTCCGCATATCCAGGCTATTCCAACCACTGTGCCGCAGAGAAGCAGTGGTTTCGCGGAGGAAAACTAGAAGTTGAATAT
>JANPIE010000132.1:0-6180 GCA_031424835.1 Chitinophagaceae bacterium | reverse complement strand
TCACAGGAGAAGTGGTAAGCACAAACAACAAAGTATTTATCTTGATTACAGGAACCATATCAACCCGCAGGTTCATGAGGTACAGGATTATCTCATTGACAATCTTTCGAAAGAAAATACCATTGAATCTCTTGCCTCGCTGGTGGGCATGAGCCCGAGAAACCTGAGCAGGGTATTTAAGGAAAAAACGGGCTCCACTGTGCTGGAATACCTTACCCTGCTGAGAAAAGAATATGCCAATACAATGATCAACAATCCGGAATATACCATTGAATATATCGCATCACAGTGCGGCTTTAAAACCGCCAGGCAGTTGCAAAGAATTTTAAAGAAATAGTTGCCTCGTTGTGAATGAAAAGGGCATTCGGTCCAAAAAAAAAAGATCCATCTTTTCAAATGGATCTTTTTTGTCAGTGGATCAACCGCTCATCAACCCCGTGTTAGTTTAATTTCCATATTCTTGTACTGCTTGCCTGTCTTCATATCCGGGCCGTACATTTCCATCAATTGGGTGTTATCATCAATCATTTTAAGCACCTGCTTCATTTCACACATTTTTCCATTGGCGGGGCAGATCATTTTCCCGGTTGAAATAATGGATTTGGTTGCTTCATCCCATGTTCCATCCATATTCATAATTCCGGTACTCATATTATCCACCCAGCTACTTGTCCATACCTTCCTCGCATTATCGTAACCCGTGGTGCCGATACCTTCAAAAGGTGCGCCCATCATATCACTTTTAAAAGTCATCAGTTGGTATCGTCCGCCCATAATCATCTTGTTGGTCACAACGCCTTTGGATACCATGGGTGGTGCATCAGGCGCCATCCACATAGTGGTTTCTGCTTTCCAGGTACCATTGGATTTTGCAAGCATCGCCTGCTCCTGCCCTGGCGTGCCCGCTTCCATCATCGTTTTCATCGCCGTTGCAGAATCTACCGGCACCCATTCGTCAGATTGGGCAGCCGCAGTGAGTGTTGCAGTTGCAGAATCAGATTTAGCGGTATCCTTTGTATCGCTTTTGCAGGCGAACAACAAAGTGACCGCACAGATGGCAAGTGTAATTTTTTTCATAAGTAAAGTTTAGAATACTAATATACGAAAATGCCTACCATTAAAAAATAGCACCGTATTCAACTTTACCTGCCACATAAGGAAAGCTCTTGCCATATCCGTAGCAGTTTAGAATTTAAGTTACTGATGACCAGATTATTAGAAATACATGCCCGGTTACAAAGGCAAAAAGATAGTGCATCAACCCGAGGATCATTCATTTTCCATTGGGAGATAAATATGAAAGCAAGCGCCTTTACCCGGAATGCCTTCGGCCCTAATCACCCCTTCATGGTTTTCTACTACTTTTTTACAAATGGACAGTCCTATACCTGTGCCTTCGTATTGATTTTTATCATGGAGGCGCTGGAAAACTTCAAAGATGCGCTGACTGTACTGTTCTTCAAAACCGATACCATTGTCCTGAACACGGATATGCAGATACCCTCCGCTGAAATGGCTTTCTGCTATTTTTTCCTCACCTGCTTGCGAAGTAGTGGCACTTATCGTTATCATCGGCGTATTGTCGACACCTGTAAACTTGATCGCATTTGAGATGAGATTTGTAAAGAGTTGGTGGAACTGGTATTTAACCACATTAAGCGTAGGCAAATTGCCTGCTTCGATAACAGCACCAGTTCGTTTAATGGATTCAGATAGATCCGATCGGACGGATGCCAGCAATACATTCAGATCGGTAGGTTCTTTTTCAGTGTCGGACGTATCGAGTCTTGAAAAACTAAGCAGGTCATTAATCAATTGCTGCATGCGAGTGGCAGAGTTTTTGATTTTCCTGAAATATTCCTTAAGCTTTACCGGATCCGCATTGTTACCGGCTTCTTCTATCCTCGAAATAAAAGTATTGATCTTTCGCAGGGGTTCCTGCAGGTCGTGGCTGGATACATAAGCGAAGGATGCAAGGTCCTGGTTCTTTTTCTCCAGTTCCTCATTCAGTTGCTGCAATTCCTTGGTGCGTTCCTTTACTTTCTCTTCAAGAATTTTTCGTGCATTGAGTTCGGGGCGCATATCACGCATTACTGCACCCACGCCAATAGGCTCACCCGTTTCCAAATCATCGATACGGTGGCAGTTATTATACAGCGGGATGATCTCGCCTGTTTGACCATGGCGGATGGCGAATTCACCTGCCCAGCGCCCCTTTCCCATCACCGTGGGAATAATGTTTGATTCAACAAACGCAATCTGATCCGGCGTATGAAAATCAGAGATGGGTATCTGGCTAACATCCGCATCCTGGCTGATACCCAATATGTCGCGACCCGCAGCGTTGATATAACTGTTTGTACCATTCAGTTCAAGAATGGACATCAGGTCCACGCTGTTATCTACCAACTTGAGCAGCTTCTGCCGTTGGTTCCTCCCAAATACTTCGGCAGTTATATCCTGCAGCGTACCGGTGAAACGGTATGGCTGCTGCTCATTGTCAAACAATGCCTTGCCTTTGGCGCGCACAATTCTTTCCTGTCCGGTTTTGGCATTGGTAATGGTGTATTCGATCTCATAATTTCCACCAGAAGAAATCTGGAGCGCGCGTTCGATAGCTTTTCTTACCGCGGCACGGTCTTTTTCAGCAATGGCATCCATGGCGGACTGTAGTGCAATATCCTCCGCGCTACCGTCGAGTCCAAACCATTCGCGCAGTCGAAAGTTGCCACGGAAACAGCGGGTTACCGGGTTGAAATCCCATGTTGCCAGTTCTGCCGCGTCTATGGCAAAGCTCAACTGATCACTGGTTTCCTTAATCTTATTAGCGGCCAGTACCGAAGCCGTTGTTTCCGTACACACTACCAATGCGCCATCAATTGTGCCCTGCTCTCCCTTTACAGGGCTATAGCTGAAGGTCCAGTAAACATCTTCGAGTGCGCCATTCCGGTATATTGGGAGGCAAAGGTTCTCATACCATACCGTCTCGCCGTGCTGCATGACTTTATCGAGCAATGGTTTAATCCTAGACCATATTTCCGGCCAGCATTCCTCTGCCCGCTGACCCAGGGCGGCAGGGTGCTTGCCATTTGTACCCAGACTGGGCCGATAGGCATCGTTATAAAACTGTATCAGTTCCGGCCCCCAGAAAAGGAACATTGGAAAGCGGGAATGCAGTAGCGTGCTAACAACCAATTGCAGGTTTAAGGGCCAATTCCGGAAACTGCCCAGGGAAGTTGAGGTCCAGTCATACTTACGGGTTAATGCACCCATTTCTCCACCTCCTTCAAGGAAGGCAGGTATTGTTTCTACCTGGTGGGGTTGATTTTTCATGACAAACGCAAGATAAATTTTTCCCTATCACGTTTTCCCTTCGAAAGGTCGCCCCTTTCATATAGCGCAAGCGCCTGGCTGATGACGTTTTTAAGTCCTGTGAAATTATCGGGCTTCACAATATATAAGCTGGCACCCTGGTCGTATACACTATTTACTGTATCGCGCTGAAAAGAGGTAGAGAAAATAATGACCGTTATGTCTTTTAAATCGTCCTGTTTCCTGATCTCTGAAAGGCATTCGTGGCCGTTCTTTCTCGGCATATTCAGATCGAGGAAAAGAAGATCAGGGACAACGGACCGATCACGAAGAATTTCCATCAGCTCAATGCCATTACCGGCAGTATGCAGGAGGGCTGCATCGGCAATCTCCTGTAATGCGTCACCAAAGAGTTCCCGGTCGTCCTCATCATCGTCGGCCAGCAGAATAGTCCTGGTATTTTCACCCATGGCATGTAACATACCTCAATATAAAATATTTTTCGAAGCAATCATAGCCGTTGGCACGGAAATCACCCCGGTACAAGGCATTTTGAGGTAGTGCCCGAAGGGGGCGTATGACGGCATGATTATTTCATAGACAAGTGTATACTAAAAAAAGTAATCATGAAAAAAATAGCAGCGGTTGCCCTTTTCTGGGTAGCTACCTTTATGTATACCCCCGCAAATGCGCAGGTAAACGCGACCATAAACCTGGGCAAACAGCCGGCATGGGGTCCTACTGGCTACAGTAATCCGAATTACTATTACCTGCCGGATATTGATGTATTTTATGATGTACCGCGCAGGCAGTTTATTTACCCGAATGGAAACCAATGGGTTTTTGCTAATTCGCTTCCGGCAAGTTATGCAAACTATAACCTTTATAACGGGTATAAAGTGGTTGTGAATGATCGCAATCCATACAATAACGCCGATATATACCGTGTTAAATATAAAAAATACAAGGGTTGGAAAGGCCCCAAACAAGTAGTGCTGCGCGATCATGACAACCGCTACAAGAAGAATGGCCCATCCTACAACACACACAAGGATAATGGCAACGGAAAGAATAAAGGAAAAGGGAACGGAAACGGAAACGGTAAAGGTAAAAGCAAAGGAAAAAGTTAAAAGCCGGAAGCAATTTATCCCAATATATGCAGGCAAGCCTGGAGACTTTGTTTCCAGGCTTTCTGTTGTACCCCATAATGTTCTGTAAAACTTGTGTTATCCAAAACCGAATACGCAGGTCTTTTTGCGGGTGTGGGATAGGCTGTTGCTGGTATGGGAATGATGTTGGATGTCATACTGGTCATTTCTTTTATGGCAACAGCAAAATCAAACCAGGTAATTGCGCCCAGGTTACTGAAGTGATAAATACCATAGTGCCCTTGGTTTGTATTGAGTGCTGATAATACACGAAGCACAGCGGCTGCCAGGTCCGCCGCATAGGTGGGGCAACCCCACTGGTCATTTACTACGGATAGTTCCGGTTTTGCCTGCATGAGGCGAAGCATTGTTTTTACAAAATTATTACCGGAAGCACTATATAGCCAGGAAGTACGTATCACTATCGTTTGGGGATTGTTTTCGAGCGCAAGTTTTTCCCCCAACAATTTTGTGTAGCCATAGTAATTGATGGGTTCGGTTTTATCACCGGGTTTATAGGGAGTGTTACCCGTTCCGGGGAAAACATAATCTGTTGAAATGAGGATTAACGTACAACCAGACAACCTGCATTGTTCTGCAATGACACCCACTGCCTCCGCATTAATACAATAAGCCATTTCCTGTTCGGTTTCTGCTTTATCTACGGCGGTATAAGCGGCACAATTGATAAAATAAGCTGGTTTGTATTGCTCAAAGAAACGCGGTATAGTGCTTATATCAGAAAGGTCAAGTTGCTGCCTGCCTGTAAAGAGAAAGTTTAAATCACCGACGTAGGATTTGTGGAGCTGCTGTAGTTCATAACCCAACTGACCGTTACTACCAGTGACTACAACAAGAGGTTTTGCCATGGGGAGCGGTTTAAATTAAAAGACTTGAACAGATGAAAAAAAAACACCGGGCAGCGTAACTATTTTTTATGCGATATAAATTCTTTTGGCTGTTTTGACCATTCTTCTTCCGGAAGGGATTGAAAATAGGCATAGGTCTTCTTCAGACCTTCCTGCCTATCTACAATAGGTGACCAGCCCAGCAGGGCCTTCGCTTTGCTTATATCTGGCTGGCGCTGTTTTGGATCATCCACCGGCAAATCTTTGTAGACGATCTTAACGCTTGAGCCGGTAAGTTTCAGCACTTCTTCTGCAAAGTCTTTCAATGATATCTCGTTGGGATTACCTATGTTAACCGGATGCGGATAGTCACTCAGCAACAGACGGTAGATACCTTCAACCAGGTCGCTTACATAGCAGAAAGAGCGGGTTTGGCTGCCATCGCCAAAAACGGTAAGATCCTCGCCGCGTAAGGCCTGCCCGATAAACGCAGGCAGCGCACGGCCATCATTCAAACGCATGCGGGGCCCATAGGTATTGAATATGCGCACGATCCTGGTTTCTACATTATGAAAAGTGCGATAGGCAGTAGTAATCGATTCCATAAAGCGTTTGGCTTCATCATACACGCCCCGCGGACCAACCGGATTTACATTACCCCAATATTCTTCGGTTTGCGGGTGAACCAGCGGATCGCCATAAACTTCACTGGTGGAAGCAACGAGTATCCTTGCATTTTTTTCTTTGGCAAGCCCGAGACAATTGTGTGTACCCAGGGCGCCCACTTTCAGAGTTTGAATGGGGATTTTCAGGTAATCAATCGGGCTGGCAGGAGATGCGAAATGAAGGATATACGCAAGCTCACCAGGGAT
>JANPIE010000131.1:0-3612 GCA_031424835.1 Chitinophagaceae bacterium | reverse complement strand
TATCGGTGTACATTTCCCCGATACATCGGCCGAGTTTAAAAATATCGATAGCAAAATATTACTGGCCAGAACGGCCGAACTGATCGGCAAAGAGGGATATCGTATCATTAATATTGATTCCACCCTTTGCCTGGAGGCGCCAAAGATCAAGGCTTATGTGGGGGAGATGCAAAAGGTGATTGCTTCTGTTCTTGGCATCACCGAAAAAGATATTTCCATCAAAGCCACCACTACCGAGAAAATGGGTTTTGTTGGGAGGGGGGAAGGGGTGGTGGGGTATGCGGTGTGTTTGCTGGAAACAATATAAGTTGAAGCCCTTCATTCCCACAGTGTTTTATTGGGCACTTTCAAACAATCCTTAATTTTCCCGAATGGTTGAAGAAACTCTTAAGTCAAAGTATGCATTGGCCGTGATCGGTTTGGGATATGTAGGGCTCCCGCTTGCTGTTGCTTTTGGAAAGAAATTTAATGTGGTTGGATTTGATATTAATCATGACCGAGTAGCGGCATTGGCCGGGGGATATGATGATACGGGCGAATTGACTACCCGTGAAATAGCGGCAGCAACACTATTGAGGGTGAGTACTGATGAAACGCTGCTGGCTGCTTGTAATGTCTTTATAATAACCGTACCCACCCCCCTTGATCCACAAAAAAAACCAGATCTGCAATTCCTGATTCGTGCTTCCGAAACAGTGGCGAAATTTCTAAAAAAAGACAGCATTGTTATTTACGAATCAACTGTTTATCCGGGATGCACTGAAGAAGACTGTGTGCCGGTACTTGAGAAAGTGAGCGGGCTGGTGTATAACCAGGATTTTTTTTGCGGCTATTCTCCGGAGCGGATTAACCCAGGGGATAGGGTGCATACACTTGTCAGCATTGTAAAAGTTACTTCTGGATCAACACCCCCCACAGCAGATATAGTTGATTCCCTGTATGCTTCCATAATTACCGCGGGCACCTACCGGGCGCCGTCCATAAAAGTGGCAGAAGCCGCAAAAGCCATTGAGAATGCGCAGCGCGATGTGAATATTTCTTTCATGAATGAATTGTCCCTGATCTTTGATCGAATGGGTATCGATACTACCGAAGTGCTGGAGGCTGCATCCACAAAGTGGAATTTTCTACCTTTTCGGCCGGGCCTGGTTGGGGGGCACTGCATAGGTGTTGACCCTCATTATCTCGCATACAAAGCATTGGCCCTGGGATATGAGCCGACGGTAATTTTATCAGGTAGAATGGTCAATGAACAAATGAGTGCTTTTGTTGCACAAAAAACCGACAAATTGCTTAAGGCAAAGTTTGGCCCCCAGGTAAAAGGGAAACATGTTTTGATTTTGGGAATGGCATTCAAAGAGAATTGTTCGGATACGCGTAATACGAAAGCGGTTGATATCTACCAGGAACTTCTGGAAGCGGGTTACTTAGTGTCCATATATGACCCGCTGGTCAATGCAGCATCGGTAATGAAGGAATGGGGCATACAGTTGATCAACGAACTACCTAAAAGGACCGACGCTCTAATCATAGCTGTGGCCCATGATGTTTTTCGAACTATTGACTTTGGTTCGATTAAAGAACAGGGAACAGTCATTTTTGATACAAAAGGAATTCTTGGGAAAGGGCTGGCGGACGCGAGGTTGTGATATCACCGCTTACCACAATAGCGCGTTTATGTCATAAAAACTTTAATTTGCATTCTTTTGTAAAACCTGCTGATGAAAAAAGCACTGATTACCGGCATTACGGGACAAGATGGGTCATACCTCGCGGAGTTATTGCTAAAAAAAGGTTACGAGGTGCATGGCATTAAAAGACGGAGTTCTCTTTTTAATACCGGCAGGATCGACCACTTATACCAGGACCCGCAGGTGCCGCATCGCCACCTTTTCCTTCATTACGGTGATCTGACGGATTCCACCAATCTTATCCGTATCATACAGGAGGTGCAGCCGGATGAAATATATAACCTGGCGGCAATGAGCCATGTGCAGGTAAGTTTTGAGACACCTGAATACACGGCCAATGCTGATGGTATAGGCACACTGCGGATCCTGGAAGCCGTAAGATTGCTTGGACTGATTCGTAAAACCAAAGTATATCAGGCTTCCACTTCGGAATTATATGGGCTTGTTCAGGAAATACCGCAGAAGGAAACTACCCCCTTTTATCCCCGTTCCCCCTACGGTGTGGCAAAATTGTATGCTTACTGGATAACGGTTAACTACCGTGAAGCATACGGAATGTTCGCATGTAACGGTATATTATTTAACCACGAATCTCCCGTCAGAGGCGAGACATTTGTTACCCGCAAGATCACAAGAGCCGTGGCCAGGATCGCTTTGGGTCTGCAGGACTGCGTTTACCTCGGAAACCTCGGTGCCAAACGCGATTGGGGGCATGCAAAAGATTATGTAGAAGGAATGTGGCGAATGCTGCAACAGGATGCCCCCGAAGATTATGTGTTGGCCACAGGTATCACCACGGAGATCCGTGAATTTGTGAAAATGTCATTTGCAGAAGCGGGCATTGAACTCAGGTTCGAAGGAACCGGCGGAGGGGAATTGGCGCGTGTGGTATCATGTAGCGGTAAATACGAGGTACCGGTTGGTCAGGTAGTGGTAAAAGTGGATCCAAGGTATTACCGCCCCACGGAAGTGGACCTGCTGATCGGCGATGCTTCCAAAGCTAATGCGAAATTGGGGTGGACGCCAAAATACACTTTGGTGGAAATGATTCGGGAGATGGTACTCAACGATATCAGGATAGCCGAGAAACAGCAATTGCTCAGGCAAAGTGGTTTTGATGTAATCAATGAATTCGAATAGGGTACGTGAACAGGTTTTTCAAATAGCGTGATAATGGAAAAAGATTCCCTGATATATGTTGCGGGACACAATGGAATGGTGGGAAGTGCAATTGTGCGCAGGCTGGAACGGGATGGCTACACTAACCTCATTACCAGGAGTTCCGAAGTCCTTGATCTACGTAGCCAGCAATCGGTAAACAGCTTCTTTGCAAACACACAACCTGATTATGTTTTTCTTTGCGCAGCAAAAGTTGGCGGTATTGCGGCCAATGACACTTACCGCGCAGAATTCATCTATGACAACCTGATGATCGAGGCCAATATTATTCACGCGGCCTATGTTAACCGCGTCAAAAAACTTTTGTTCCTTGGTTCTTCCTGTATCTACCCTAAACTGGCGCCGCAACCTTTGAAAGAAGAATACCTTTTATCTGGTTACCTCGAAGCCACCAACCAGCCATATGCCATCGCCAAGATTGCCGGGATAGAACTCTGTGATGCTTACAGGGCCCAGTATGGCTGCAATTTTATATCTGTGATGCCCGCCAATCTGTATGGTCCAAACGATAACTATGATCTCGAAAAATCTCATGTACTTCCGGCACTGCTGCGAAAATTCATCACTGCTAAAAATGCCGGCGACCCGTTTGTAGTAATATGGGGTACAGGCACACCCAAACGCGAGTTCCTCCATGTAGATGACCTGGCGGATGCCTGTGTTTTTCTAATGAAAAATTATAATGAAAAAGGGATGGTAAATGTTGGTTGTGGGGAGGACATGTCTATTCATGAACTTGCAA
>JANPIE010000130.1:0-25075 GCA_031424835.1 Chitinophagaceae bacterium | reverse complement strand
GATGTTGAGGTTATGGTGGTTGAAAAAGAAGACCGCGGTGGTAACCTTAATCTGAGCCGTAAATCAGCCCGTATCTACCGCGCATGGGAAAGGATCGTTGAGGTTCATAAAACAGGCGAGGTGATTACAGGTACGGTTACCAGCAAAACAAAAGGTGGACTGATTGTAGACGTATTTGGAATGGAAACATTCTTACCTGGTTCTCAGATCGATGTGAAACCGGTTACCGATTACGACCAGTTTGTAGGTAAGACAATGGAATTTAAAGTGGTTAAGATCAACGAAGCCATTAAGAATGCCGTTGTATCTCACAAAGCACTTATCGAAAGCGATATCGAAGCACAGCGTGCAGAGATCATGAGCAAACTCGAGAAAGGCCAGGTATTGGAAGGTGTTGTGAAGAACATCACAGATTTCGGTGCGTTTATGGACCTGGGCGGACTGGATGGTCTGCTGTACATTACCGATATTTCATGGGGCCGTATCTCTCACCCAAGCGAAGTGGTGAAGATGGACCAGAAATTACAGGTGGTGGTACTCGATTTTGACGACGACAAAAAACGTATCAGCCTTGGCCTGAAACAACTTACGCCGCATCCATGGGATGTGCTGCCTGAAGGATTATCTGAAGGCTCTGTTGTAAAAGGTAAAGTGGTGAATATTGAAGATTACGGTGCGTTCCTGGAAATTCAGCCTGGTGTTGAAGGTCTGGTACATGTATCTGAGATCACATGGGCGAATACCCCGATCAATGCAAAAGAATTCTTCAAACTGGGTGATGAGTACGAAGCGAAGGTGGTAACACTGGATAAAGATTCACGCAAAATGAGCCTGAGCATCAAACAAATGAGCCAGGATCCATGGAGCACAATCGAAACCAAGTTCCCTGAAAGCAGCAAGCACAAAGGCCTCGTTAAGAATATTACTCCTTATGGTGTATTCGTGGAACTGGAACCAGGTATTGGTGGTATGATCCATATCAGCGACCTGAGCTGGTTGAAGCGTTTCAATCACCCCACTGACTATACAAAAGTGGGTGAGCATATCGACGTGATCATCTTAAGCATTGACAAAGACAACCGCAAGCTCCAGTTAGGACACAAACAGTTGGAAGAAGATCCCTGGAATGCACTGGAAGATACCTTTGCGGTAGGTACACTCCACGAGGGAACCGTTACCCGTAAGGATGACAAGGGTGCCCTGGTTCAATTGCCTTATGGCCTGGAAGGATTTACGCCTAACCGTCACCTGAACAAGGAAGATGGCAAACAGGTACAGGCCGATGAGACCGCCCAGTTCATGGTGATCGAATTTGACCGGAACGAAAAACGTATCGTCTTAAGCCATGCCCGTATCTGGGAGCAGCAGGAGATCGAAACGAAGGAAGCTGCCAAGAAAGAAGCGAAAGCCGAAACTGACAGCACCCGTAAAGCAGTGAAGAACCTGCAGGCGAAAGTGGAAAAAACCACTTTAGGCGACCTGGGTGCACTGGCCGAGATCAAAGCCAAACTGAAAGAAGGGGAAGAAGACGCGAAATAAGCGTGCTATTAATAGAAAAGGCTGCCTTACGGGAGTAGGGTGGCCTTTTTAATGAGGAGAAGCTACGAGCTGTGAGCTGCGAGCTGCGAGCAATTTTTCTGGCTCGCAGCTCGCAGCTCGTGGCTCGCAGCCTGCCTTTTTGGGTATTTCTTAACGGAACAACCACATAAACAACCTGCCATATCCCATAAATTGCCCGCAATTAACTAATTTTGCCAACTTGTATGAATAGGATTGTTCTGTTTTTGGTTTCGGTGATGCTTTTCGCTTCAGCATGTTCCAATAAGTTTGGGAAGATCATGAAGAGCAAGGATTATGAGTACAAGTACAAAATGGCCGAGCAATACTATGCCAACAAGCAGTACGGCTACGCACAACAGCTCTTTGAAGATATATTCCCGTATGTAAAGGGTACGCCCCGCTACGAGGATATGTACTATAAATTTGCGTACTCCTATTATTACCAGAAGGATTATATCAATGCGGAAAACCTTTTCAAGAATTTCGTGGAGAATTTTCCAACCAGTCCCAAAAGCGAAGAATGCGATTATATGCGGGCTTTCTGTTATTATAAGCAGTCGCCTAAGGTAGAGCTGGACCAGACAAGTACGAATAAGACCATGCAGTTGATGCAGGCCTTTATCAATACCCACCCCACCTCTCCCCGTGCCGCGGAAGCCTCGGATATCATCGAGAAATGCCGTGAGAAACTGGAACTGAAAGAATTCAAAAGCGCGGAACTTTATTATAACCTCGGGTTTTATAAAGCGGCGGCCATTGCTTTTGCAACGGTATCTGAAAATTTTCCGGATTCCAAAAAAGCGGATGAATACAAGCTCCAGGTCATCAAAGCCTATTTCAAATATGCGGAAATGAGCTACGAGGAGAAACAGCAGGAGCGATATGAAAAAGTACTGTCAGAGGTTTCCGACTTTACGGAGCGTTTTGCCGACAGTAAGTATCTTGAAGAAGTGAACAAATTCAAATCAGAAACAAATAACATTTTAAAAAACCTGAAAAATGAGCAAGTTAAGAAGACAACTTAGTGCCAATACCGCCAGCGTGGTGGAAACCAAGAGCCTGGTTGATATCAAAGGCAAAACAGGTAACCTGTATGAGTCTATTGCGATCATTGCCAGGAGAGCCAACCAGATCAATATTTCCCTGCGTGAAGAACTGCACAACAAACTTGAAGAGTTCGCCAGCCATACAGACAGCCTGGAAGAGATCCACGAGAACAAAGAGCAGATAGAAATATCAAGGGCCTACGAAAAAATGCCCAACCCTGCCATACTCGCCACCCAGGAATTCATGGAAGGCAAAGTGTATTACAGGAAAAACAATGAAAGCGATCTTTTCAGATAAGCTAAATGTTTCCAAATGATAGTAAGACGACAGTGATGAACTGTCGTTTTTTGTTACATTTATATGAAGATCGTGAATCGTGAATCGAGAGACGTGAGGGGAGAAAAGTCAAAAGTGAAAAGTGAAAAGTGAAAAGTGAGAAGTGAAAAGTCAAAAGTGAAAAAGGGGGCGGCTTGATGACCTTTCACTTCTCACGACTCACGATTCACGTCTCACGATTGACGATTCACGATTGACGATTCACGCTTGACGATTCACGCTTGACGCCCCAAGATTCGCTCCCATGTTGCAAGGTAAAAAAATACTTATAGGCATAACCGGCAGCATTGCTGCTTACAAGATCATCTTGCTGGTGAGGTTGTTGGTGAAAGAGGGGGCGGAGGTAAAACTTGTGATGACGCCGGCTGCAACCCGGTTTGTTTCTCCACTCGTTTTGTCTACACTTTCCAGGAATAAAGTGATCAGTGAACTGGCAGACGGCGATGAATGGGCAAACCATGTGATGCTGGGTCGCTGGGCCGATGTATTCCTGGTGGCACCGCTAAGTTGCAATACCCTGGCTAAGATGGCCCATGGATTATGTGATAATATCCTGTTGGCAGTGTATCTGTCCGCTACCTGTCCGGTGGTTGTGGCACCTGCGATGGATGAAGACATGTGGCATCACCCCACCACTAAAAAAAACCTGGCAACCCTTGCGGAACATGGTAACCATATCATCGCCGTGGATACAGGGGAACTCGCCAGCGGTTTGTATGGCCCGGGTAGAATGTGTGAACCGGGTGAAATAATTACCTACCTGGTTGAACATTTTTTCCGATCCAACCGGTTATCCGGCAAAAAAGCTTTGGTCACTGCCGGTCCTACTTATGAGGCCATTGACCCCGTTAGATTTATCGGCAATCATTCCTCCGGTAAAATGGGTTTTGCTTTGGCTGAAGAATTATTCCTGAATGGTGCGGAAGTTGTGCTTGTAACCGGGCCCACGCAGGAGCAGGTTGCTTATAAGGCCATACGGGTTAGCAAGGTGGTGTCAGCAGCCGAAATGCTTGCTGTCACAGAGGCTGCCTTTGAATCCTCCGATATTACTATAATGGCCGCAGCAGTTGCAGATTATACGCCAGGAGAGGTTGCCGCTGAGAAAATAAAAAAGGATAACGGCCCGCTTGCAATATCCCTCAGCCGAACCCAGGATATTTTAAAGCAATTGGGTCAGCAAAAAAAAACCGGTCAATACCTGGTAGGATTTGCCCTGGAAACAAATAATGAAAAAGCGCATGCAGTGGCTAAATTGCAGTCGAAAAACCTGGATGCCATCATACTGAATTCATTAAAGGATGAAGGTGCAGGATTTGGTGTTGATACCAATAAAGTAACGATCATTTCGCGCGACGGAAAAGAAATTGATCTGGCGCTTTCGTCAAAGAAAAACATTGCAAAGGAAATTGTTTCATTTATCATACATGCCCATGTGTAAAAGATCCGTTATAATGCTGCTTGCCGTTTGCCTCTCGCTGGGTTCTGCCTATTCGCAGGAATTGCAGGCCAAGGTAAGCGTGATGGCTCCGCGGGTGAGTACCACCGTTGATAAGAAGATATTTGTGACCTTACAGTCGCAGCTCACCAACTTTTTGAATAACCGCAAGTGGACAACCGATGCGTTCCAGTCATCTGAAAAGATTGAATGCAGTTTTATCCTCAATATCGAAAGCGGATCTGAGCCCAATACCTACCGGGGTACGCTTACCATACAGGCCGCCCGGCCTGTGTACAATTCCTCCTACCAGGCGGCTATGGTAAATTATGCCGATGCCGATGTTACCTTTAAATATGTAGAATTCCAGCCAATAGAATTTAATGAGAACAGGGTACAGGGTACGGATGCGGCTGCTGCTAACCTTACTGCCTTGTTTGCTTATTATGCGTATATGATCATAGGCTTTGACTATGATTCTTTTGCGCCAAAAGGGGGCGATGCCTATTTCCGCAAAGCGCAGAACATCATAACCAATGCACCTGAAGGAAAAGCCATTGCGGGCTGGAGGGTTTTTGACGGGCTGCGCAACAGGTACTGGCTGAATGAGAACATGATCAACACCCGCTACAACGTGATACACGATGTGATCTATTCTTATTACCGGTTGGGTCTCGACAAAATGTATGATAAAGAGGCGGAGGCCCGCAACAATATTTTGCAGAGCCTTACACAACTGCAGGCGTTCACAAAGGAGAATGCCAATACCATGATTGCTGAATTCTTTCTGCAGGGCAAAACGCAGGAGCTGATAGGCATATTTAAAAAAGGAAATGCCGAGCAAAAAGCGAAAGCGGTTGAAATCCTCAGCACCATTGATGTGATCAATTCATCACGCTATAAGCAGGAGATCCGATGAACAGGTTCCGGTGGCTCATATTATGCGCTTTTGTAGTTGCAGTATCCTGCAAAGACGCGAAAAAAAATGAACCTATTGGTATTGACAAGATGAAGCTGATTACCTGGGACCTGATCAAAGCAGGCGAATGGCACCTGCAGGTAATTGCAAAAGATTCTGCGGCGCTGAAGCGAAAGGAAGAAACCCGGTATTATGCCCAGGTATTCGCCATACATGGTGTTACCCGCGAACAATATTACAAAAGCTACCGGTACTACGAGGCACATCCCACCGAATTCAAGGTGTTGATTGATTCCATAGACGCATTTTCCAACCGTGAAAAGAACAGGTTGTTCGAGAATCATGGCCAGGCTCGTTGAGCATTCCTTACTTTTACATGAGGATTGACGGGTGCATTGACGGGTTGCCAGTTAGCCTGGTTACAACCAATCGTCGGAGGCTGTTCGCCTATGCCTAATTTGCTAATGCGTTAATTTCAAAGATAATCTATGAATAAAGTATTTCCAGATGCCGATGCAGCGGTTCATGATATTCCCGATGGCGCTACTTTAATGCTGGGCGGTTTTGGATTGAATGGAATTCCGGAAAATTGTATAGCGGCCCTTGTGCGCAAAAAGATCGGTGGACTTACCTGTATCTCCAATAATGCGGGGGTGGATGGTTTTGGTCTAGGGTTGTTGTTACAGACGCGGCAGATCAAGAAAATGATGAGCAGTTATGTTGGAGAGAATGCCGAGTTTGAGAGACAGCTCCTCAGTGGTGAGCTGGATGTTGACCTGATACCGCAAGGCACCCTGGCCACCCGGATACAAATGGCCGGTATGGGCATCCCTGCATTTTTTACTCCTGCCGGTTATGGAACAGAGATCGCTGAAGGAAAAGAGATACGCGAGTTTGATGGAAAAATGCATTTGATGGAACATGCATTGCATGCAGATTTCGCCCTCGTAAAAGCATGGAAAGGGGATACTTTGGGCAACCTCGTATTCAGGAAAACCACGCGCAATTTTTCGACCTCTATGGCGAAAGCGGGAAATATCACGATTGCAGAAGTGGAAGAGCTGGTGCAGCCTGGCGACCTTGATCCCGATTCCATTCATGTGGCAGGTGTATATGTGCACAGGATCTTCCAGGGGAAAGATTACGAAAAACGCATTGAAAGAAAAACTGTAAAACTTTGAGGTAACCGCGCCGCAACCATCCTCGCGAACCCTTGCGAATTAGCGCCCTCGCGGTAAAAAATAACACCATAAACCATGTTAGACAAATTCGGAATTGCCAAACGCATCGCACAGGAAATGAAGGACGGCATGTATGTTAATCTGGGCATTGGTATTCCCACGCTGGTGTCCAATTACATACCGGAGGGCATGTCTGTTATTTTCCAGAGTGAAAATGGAATCCTGGGTATGGGCCCTTATCCCGTGGAAGCGGAAATGGATGCAGACCTGATCAATGCAGGCAAGGAAACAGTAACGCTTGTACCGGGCGGCGCTTTTTTTGACAGCGCTGAAAGTTTTGGCATGATACGAGCCGGCAAGATTGATCTTACCGTGTTGGGGGCAATGGAGGTAAGTGAACAGGGTGATATTGCTAACTGGAAAATACCGGGAAAAATGGTAAAGGGTATGGGAGGGGCGATGGACCTGGTTGCCAGTGCGAGAAATATCATCGTGGCCATGATGCATACCAACCCCAAAGGCGAGAGTAAATTACTGCCGAAATGCACACTGCCATTAACGGGCCTGCGTTGCGTAAAGAAAATAGTTACGGAACTGGCGGTGCTGGATGTAACCGAAAATGGTTTTGTGTTAAAAGAACGTGCACCAGGGGTAACCGTGGAAGAAATAAAATTAAAGACAGCCGGTAAACTTTTTGTCCCGGAATTTGTTCCTGAAATGAAACTATAACTCTGCGCAAACTCTGCTTCTCATGTTCTCTGCGGTTGACAAGGGTTTTGAGATCCGTACCTCACGCATCTCGAGGCTTTTTTCCAACCGCAGGGAACATGAGGGGCAGAGGTTGCGCAGAGAAAAAATATAAAATCAAACCCCATGAGTTTACAAGCCGGTCAGCCCGCACCCGATTTTTCTTTGTTCAACACCGACAAGCAAAAAGTATCGTTGTCTGATTTTAAAGGCAAGAATGTGGTATTGCTGTTCTTTCCCCTGGCATTTACCAGTGTCTGCACGGCGGAACTCTGTAATGTGCGGGACAATATCGGTTTATACAATAACGCCAATGCGCAGGTGCTGGGCATTTCTGTAGATTCTTTATTTGTGCTGAATAAATACCGGGCAGAACAAAACCTGAACTTTCCATTGCTGAGCGATTTTAACAGGGAAGCTTCCACCGCCTTTGACGTGCTTTACGAAACGTTCCCGTCATTCAACATGCACGGTGTTAGCAAGAGAGCAGCCTTTGTAGTTGACAAAGATGGTGTGGTTCAATATGCTGAAATATGTGCCACTCCCGGCGACCAGCCAGACTATACGGCCATCCAGGAAGCGCTTTCCCGATTAAATTGATCTTAAAACGTGAAGGCCAGAGCCTGCATTTGTTAAAAAAACGCTGGTTTTTGCTAAAATCAGGTTAGATTGAATATTTTTAGGCTGATAATCAGGTCCATGAGAAAAAGCTACATGTCCATTTTATTCGTTTCTGCTCTTCTCCTCAGTAGTTTCCGGGGACATGAGAACGGCTATACGGCATTTGCAGACGGGGCCAGGATCGCCCATTTTTATCCCAATCCTGCCACCAGTTATATCAATTTCACGTTTGATAAATCGGTTGACAGGAACTATACACTGCAGGTATATAATTTTATGGGCAGGAAAATGACGGAATCAAGGGTAACCGATCCTTCAAAGCTCACCATCAATCTCAATGATAACTATCTCCGTGGCCTCTATATCTACCAGCTTCGTGATGCAAGCGGACGAATCGTAGAATCCGGCAAGTTTCAGGTTTCGAAGTAAGATTTTGATTTGTTGTAAATGTTGAATGTTAAATGCTAAATGATCAACCTTACAACTCATCACTTGCAACTTACCACTTACCACTTAAAACCTATCCGCCACTTCCACTATCAGGAATTTCAGATAGTTTGTATTCTCCATGCCCCATATAATCGGATGATCACTTGCCTGTGCCTGGAAGGTTACCTGTCTTATTTTTTTGCGTGCGTCTTTCGCGGCGGCATCAATAGTTTGCAGGAAGGCATCCGGGGAAACTAAATTTGTGCAACTTGAGGTAACAAGGAACCCGCCGTTCCTGATGAGTTTCATTCCGCGGAGGTTGATCTCCTTATAGCCGGTAAGCGCTTTATTGATGTTTTCGCGACTCTTTGTGAATGCGGGTGGGTCAAGCATCACAACATCATATTGCCTTCCATCTTTCCCCCATTGTTTGAGTACATCAAATGCATTTACGGTTTCAAAGCGAACGATATTTTCCAATCCATTAAGTACCGCATTTCTGTTAGCCTGCGCAACGGCATTCTCCGAAATGTCAAGTCCCAGCACCGACTTTGCTCCATAATGCGCTGCATGAATTTCAAAGGTTCCGGTATAAGTGAAGACACCCAGAACTTCTGCATTATTTACAATGTGCCTGATGGCCCGTCGGTTATCCTGCTGGTCGAGGAAATAGCCCGTCTTCTGTCCGTTTTCTATATCCACGTAAAACTTCAACCCGTTTTCCAGTATCAGGATATTTGTATCGAACGGCGCGGTTAGAAAACCTTTTTGCTGCGGCAGGCCTTCCAGTTCACGCACAGGTACGTCATTACGTTCATAGATGCCTTTGGGCGAGAAAATATCCAGCAATGCTTTAACGATGGCAGGCTTCCATTTATCTATGCCCAGTGACAGTGTCTGGATTACAAAATAATCGTTGAATTTATCAATCACCAGTGCGGGCAACTGGTCGGCTTCACCGAAAACCAGCCTGCAATTTTCGGTATGCCCGATCTTCTGGCGGTACTGCCAGGCCTGTAGTATGCGGTTGTAGAAAAACTGGTCATTGATCTCTTCCGGTTTACGGGTCAGCAACCGTACCAGGATCTGCGATTTTGGGTTGATATACCCCCTTCCGGCAAACTTATCCTCCCCATAATAAACATCAACGATATCCCCGGGTTCCACCGGCCCTGCTATGCGCTCCACTTCATTTCCATATATCCAGGGGTGCCCGTTGGCTATCCTGGGAGCGATCTTCTTCCTTAAATACACTTTTGTCATGCTGCAAATATAGTTTGGAGTTTGGCGTTTGGCGTTTGGGGTTAAAATTCACTGGATTTGCTTAAAAACAACCCCAAACCCCCAGCCCCAAACCCCAAACTGCCCCCGGCATGTCAATTTTTCCCTTTTCTTTGCCCCGGCAATATTTTTGACAGTATAGCCTCACAATGAAATGACAACTATGAAAGAGAAAGATGTGGCCCAAAGCCCGGAAATTAACGGGAATATGGATGGTTTTGATATTAATACTGACGAAAATGCAGCCGGTACCTCGCACCTGAATGAGCCGGTAACCAATGAAAGCGTCCTTGACAAACTGGAGGAGGAACTGAAAGAGCAAAAGGATAAATACATCCGCCTCATGGCCGAGTTCGACAATTTCAGGCGCAGGACCGCCAAGGAAAGACTGGAACTGATACAAACCGCCGGCAAGGACGTGATCGTTTCCTTATTGGAGGTACTGGATGACTGCGACAGGGCCGAAAAACAATTACAGGCCAATGACGACCTCGCTGTACAGAAAGAGGGCGTTCAGTTGGTGTTTAATAAGCTTAGGTCCACCCTGCAGGCCAAGGGCATTAAACCCATGGAAAGCATTCAAACCGATTTCGATGTTGAAAAGCACGAAGCCATTACGGAGATACCGGCTCCTACAGAAGAACTGAAAGGGAAAGTAGTGGATGAAGTGGTGAAAGGTTATTATCTCAATGATAAATTAATACGATTTGCCAAAGTGGTTGTAGGGAAATAGACTGCGTACGGCGGCAGATAACATTTTCTGCGCCATAAAAAATATAACAACTGATGTCTACCAAGCGAGATTTTTACGAAATATTAGGTGTAGCGAAAACTGCATCTGCGGACGAGATCAAAAAAGCGTACCGCAAAGTGGCCATGCAGTATCACCCGGACCGCAATCCGGGCGATAAGGGTGCCGAAGAAAAATTTAAGGAAGCGGCGGAAGCGTACGAGGTACTGAGCGATGCGGATAAGAAAGCCAAATACGACCGTTTTGGTCATGCTGCTTTTGCCCCCGGAACAGGCGGCGGCGGAGGTTACGGCAACATGAACACCGAAGATATCTTCAGCCAGTTCGGCGATATTTTTGGTGATGACATGTTTGGAAGTTTCTTTGGTGGTGGTTCCCGCCGGGGTGGCGGTGGGGGAGGCAGGGCGCGTGGCCAGCGCGGCAGTAACCTGCGCATAAAACTCAAGCTGAATTTTGAAGAAATCGCCAAAGGCGTTACCAAGAACGTTAAAGTAAAAAAACACGTGGTATGCAATACCTGCGGCGGTAATGGAGCAAAAGATAAAAGCAGCATACAAACCTGTACTACCTGTAATGGCAGCGGGCAGGTGCGTAAAGTGACCAATACATTTTTGGGCCAGATGCAAACGGTTTCAACCTGTCCTACCTGTAGTGGTGAAGGAACATCAGTGACTGCCAAGTGTAATGTTTGCAAGGGAGAGGGACGAACCTACGGCGAAGAGACCATCAGTATTGATATACCAGCAGGTGTTCAGGAAGGAATGCAGTTAAGCATGAGCGGAAAAGGAAATGCCGGTGAACGCGGTGGCCCCCCTGGCGACCTGATCATACAGATCGAGGAAGAAACCCATGCAGAGCTGCACCGTGATGGCCTGAATGTGGCTTTCGAACTGCATATCTCATTTGCCGACGCCGTATTTGGCACACAGGTGGAAGTGCCTACCATTGATGGACGCGCCAAAATCAAGATACCGGCGGGCACACAGAGTGGAAAAATATTCCGCCTGAAAGGAAAAGGGTTCCCCGAAGTGCAGGGATATTCAAAAGGCGACCAGTTGGTGGAAGTAAACGTATGGACTCCGCAGCACGTAAATGCAGAGGAAAAAGAATTGCTGGAGAAGCTGGGCCGTAGCGAAAACTTCAAGCCCAAACCCAATAAGGCCGACAAAAGCTTTTTTGATAAAATGAGAGATGCGTTTAATTAACGACTGGTTATTTTACTCTCTCACTTCGTGAAACTCTGTGCACTCCCAGAAGCTGTGTTGAAGCCTTCGCCCCGTTCCCGAACAGAAGGATTTACCACAGAGCCAGGGATTACACGGAGTTTCACCAAGGGCGTTTGCGTTTGCCCCATTCAATATTCATTATTCAATCGTCCTCGCCAATATTTTTCCTTCGCAATATCCACACATCCTGGCCCCCGATTTTGCCGGGCTCGTTTTTCCCATCATGGTGCTCTAGTATGATAAAATACCAACCCAGAAGCTCACTGAATTTATCTGCGTGGTGGTAAGTAGACAACATGCGGTGTCCTTTATGCGGGTAGCGAACCGTGAAGATGCCGTTTTTTCTGAGAGCTCTTTTTTGTTTTTTAAGAAGTTTGTTTTCGTAATGACTGCCATGCGTGGTAATAAGCAATACCGCTTCTTTTGCCAGGATACGATGGAGTTCAGCCAGCCAGGTGGCCTGCACAGATACATCTAAATGGGTAAATACAGACACTCCAAATACAAGGTCGAACTGCGCATTGGAATAGGGTGTGGGTGGATCATGCGGGATGGCGGAAAAATGAATACCCTTATAGTTTGCCTTATCCCAGTCTATCATTTGCTCATTCGTGTCACACGCATATACCCCGGCGCGCGGCAACAGTTTCGGAAGATGCTGGGTAACCCTCCCCGCTCCGCAGCCCCAGTCCAGGATATTTACCGGTTCTCCTGATAAATAAGGCGCGGTCCATTCCAGTATTTCCCTTGCCGCCACCAGGCCGTCTTCTGCAAATTTCCGGTAGTCGAGGCGGTAGGTCTCGTAAAGCCAGTAATCGGGTGGCAAAACAAGTTCAGGGTGTTGCTCCTGGTACGACCTGTTTGCCGTGCGGTTGCGAATGCCCGTGGCAACATACAGGGCCCGGTCGAGAAAACCGGCAAATCCCAATTTGTAAATAATATGCTTTAAAAATGCTCTCAAGTGGTTGTTTTTTATAATCGTACAAACTCACAATGCGAAAACCATGCCCTGAAGTTCTTACTTTTTGGCGGTAATGCCGCTGGAATGATTTTTTATCCTTTTCCTGAAAACATACATCTATGGAAAAGATCAATGATTTACGCGAATTGCTGAAGCACGAATTGAATGATCTCTATTCAGCGGAGGTTCAATTGATAGAGGCATTGCCGGAAATGGAGAAAAATGCCACAAACAAAGAGTTGAAGTCCGCTATCCGCGGGCACCTGAAAGTTACCCGCACGCAAAAAGACAGGCTTGACAAAGTGCGCACGATTCTCAATGACGGCAAACAGGTGAAGAAAGAGGAAAAAGGTTTTTTTGCCAGTCTTTTTTCCAGCTCAGAGGGAGAAGAGCATTGTAAAGCCATGGAAGGGCTGATCAAAGAAGCCAATGCATTAATGGATGAGGACATGACTCCTGAAGTGCTGGATGCTGCCCTGATTGCAGCCGCGCAAAAGATAGAGCACTATGAAATCAGCAGCTATGGCACGGCAAAAGCATACGCCATGCAGCTTGGATTAAAAGAAGTGGCAAACCTGCTGAATACCACGCTTGACGAAGAGTATGCGGCAGATGATTCACTTACCGTTCTGGCAGTAGGTAAGGTGAACCTGGAAGCCGGCACAGACAGGTCTGAACTTGCAGCGGGCACAGAAGATCCAATCAATGAAGCACCCGTAGTAAAAAGAACACCCGCCAAGAAACGAACCGCAACAAAAAGCAGCACCGGTACGCGAACAGCGGCACGCAGTACTTCTAAAAAAACAGCGAAAAGAAAAACCTCCCGGTAAAAACAGAAGGGTATGAGCAGCGCATTTGTTAAGGAAGATTCAGAGCAGCAGTGGCTGCATGAAGTAAAAGGCACCGTGAGTGCCCTGCAGGCATACCTTACCCGCGAGAACCAGGGTATAAGGGTATTTGAAAAAGAAGCTTTCTTTGATCCGTTGCTGAAAAAAGAAGTACACCTGATGAGCAGTGGTTTAAAATATACAAAGGATGAAGAAGGCCGGTGGTATGTATTGTGATCATCGCTTTCTTCTTCTTTTCAGCCATAACAAAAATCCTGTAATGCTCAGTAAGCCACCGCTCAGCCCCAATACACTATACAGCAGTTTTACCGGCCATCCCCCATACCGCCCATAATGCACCTGTGCATTAATGATATCATACCGGTCAGCAGGTTTGATGCTGTCCACAAATGCGGTACTTGCTATCTGCCCGGTGCTGTCGAACATGATCACGTCGGCATATTTTTTTGAATGAATGAACGCATTGCTGCTCCTGCTTCCATAAACAGACGTTTTTCCTTTTTTTGATGCTGCGAAATAGACCACATAGCCTGTAAATTCCGGGTATGTTTGCCCGGCCCCCGATAAGGCACTGTCTAACCCGAAGAACAACGGTTTGGATGCTTTTAACACAGGCGTATAGGGCGCCTGGGTTGCGTAAAATTCCTTCTTAAATACATATCGCTGCATCCAGAAACCCGTGATAGCAATCATTACATTGAACAGCAAAGCATAGACGCCCATTAGCTGGTGAAGATTGTTTTTGCGATAACTTTCTTTGCGGAATGTGATTATGCCCCAGATGTTCCGGCGATAGATGACAAGACCAGTAACCAGGCTTATCATAAAAATAATTGCAAAAAATCCAAGCAGCCATTCGCCTTTCTTCTTTAGATGAAACGAATTGTGAAACACAGCAAGCCAACTCATAAAATTTCCACCCGGGTCATTGCTGCCACCTCTTACGTGCAAAATGTTGCCGGTTTGGGGATGTATGAATACCTGCATGGAACGCGTGCCCCGTTCATAGGAGGGATCGTAAATGGTAAATACATAAGGATCCGAAATTTTCCCGGCCAGTAAACAGTGGCTGATCTGTGCCCCCGGAAACTTTCGCTGCAGTACCTGATAGCAACTGTCCACAGGCAATAAAGGCCGACCCGCGGCAGGCTGTATGGAAGGGTATTGCAGGCGATCCAGTTCTTCATGGAACACCAGTGCCGCACCCGATAAAGACATCAGCAGGATAAAGAGACCTGATACCAATCCTGCCAATGAATGCACATAAAAAATAAATCCTTTCCTCATAAGGCACACAAAATAATGCCGTACAGGATATGACGGAGAAAAATTTTACCACAGGGAGGAGGGGATAATGAATAATGAATAATGAACAAGGAATAATGAACAAGCAACAAGGAATGATGAACTAGAAATGATGAATAAGTAACTGGTAATTGGAAACCGGGAACTGGTAACAGGGAATGCATTTACCAAGGAGCTACATCGTTTGCGTTGAAAACTGGGGTGGGGGTGGGGAGTTTATGGTAAAATGGATATATTTAATGCAATAATGCTGGTAGTTCCCTGACCGGGATTGCGAATGACAAACAAAGCGCCTTATGAGAGCATCTTCCAACCAAAAGGGACTATTGGTTCCGTTTATACTGGTAACCAGCCTGTTCTTTTTCTGGGGCTTTGTGCATAACCTTGACCCCATTCTCATACCCCACCTGAAAAAATCATTCAGCCTTTCTACGCTGCAGTCGTCATTGGTGGATTCCGCCGTTTTTATCGGGTATTTTATTATGGCGCTGCCTGCCGGGTTGATCATGAAAAAATATGGGTACAAAGCGGGGATCATAGCCGGACTTGTACTGTTTGCGGCAGGTTCTTTTTTGTTTATTCCCGCCGCCAATACACAACAGTATGCGTTTTTTCTGATGGCGCTTTTCATCATCGCATGCGGACTTACCATATTGGAAACTGCGGCCAATCCGTATGCTGCATTACTGGGTGATCCGGCTACTGCAACGCGTCGTCTTAATTTTGCACAATCATTCAATGGCCTTGCTGCTACATTGGCTCCGATCATTGGTGCCAGGATCATCATGACCAAAGGTTTTTCGGATGAAGAACTGAATGCGATGACGGCATCTGCCCGGCAAATAGCGCTGGCTTCAGAGGCCTCTACAGTAAAAACGCCTTATTTTATTTTGGGCAGCATTATTGTACTCATCGCTATCTTATTTGCACTGGTCAAATTGCCCGAGATACAGGAAGAAGAGGAAACAGCAAGCGGACGGAATTTATTTCATGCATGGCAGCACAGGCACCTTCGCTGGGCCGTTGCCGCGCAGTTTTTTTATGTAGGTGCGCAGGTTTGCGTTTTCAGTTTTTTTATCCTGTATGCCGTGAAAGCGGCGGATATTGATAGCATCAGGGCCGCGGATTACCTGGGTTGGGGTTGTGGCATGGCCTTTATGATCGGACGGTTCTTTGGTACTTTCTTAATGCGTTATGTAAAACCTAACCGGTTACTGGCATGGTATTCACTTGCCAATATCATTCTCTGCGGCGTAGCTATGTTTGCGCATGGGCTTATTGCCATTTATGCTGTAATAGGCATCGCATTCTTTATGTCCATTATGTTCCCAACTATTTTTTCCCTGGGTATTGCGGGTGTGGGCAGTGATGCGAAACTGGGTAGCAGTCTCATCATAATGGCCATTGTGGGTGGTGCCGTTTTGCCGCCCATAATGGCACAGATCAGCGACATGAGCGGAGATATACAGGATGGTTATATCGTTCCACTGCTCTGTTTTGTAGTAACACTGGTTTTTGGACTGAGAACATACAGGATCAGTAAACCCATTGTATATGCAGCATAGGTATTGTCTTGCACTCGACCTGGCAG
Source organism: Chitinophagaceae bacterium (assembly GCA_031424835.1). Classification (GTDB taxonomy): domain Bacteria; phylum Bacteroidota; class Bacteroidia; order Chitinophagales; family Chitinophagaceae; genus Sediminibacterium. Next base: position 8,837 of record JANPIE010000130.1, on the reverse strand, counting down.
AGGATGAATCGCTTATTGCAGAATATGAAGAATGGCACCGCGCTGTATGGCCGGAAATAATCGATAGTATCAAACTTGCGGGCATAGAGCAGATGGAAATTTACCGTGTTGCCAACCGCCTGTTCATGATCATGGAAGTAAACGAAGATTTTGATTTTGCCGCAAAAGCAACAGCAGACAGCCAGCATCCCAAAGTGCAGGAGTGGGAAACACTTATGTGGAAGTTTCAGCAACCGCTGCCTTTTGCAAAACCCGGGGAGAAATGGGTACTGATGAAAAAAATATTTCAACTGGTATAAATATATGTTCACACTTACAGGCAAACAGGCAGTAATCACCGGCGGCGGTAGTGGTATCGGCAAAGCCATTGCAGAAACCTTTGCAAAGCAGGGCGCGGTGGTACATATACTGGAACTGAATGAAGAAAATGCTATGCAGGCAGTAGCTGCCATTACAGCAACCGGCGCAAAAGCATTTGCCTACGGCTGTGATGTGAGTAACCAGCAGCAGGTAAAAAAAGTATTCGGCGAAATAGGAGGTTTTGATATTTTGGTGAACAGTGCGGGCATAGCACATATTGGAAAAGCAGATACCACCACAGAAGAAGACTTTGAAAAAATTTTCCAGGTGAACGTGAAAGGCACGTATAATTCGCTGCATGAAGCCATACCTGTTTTACGCCACAGGGGCGGAGGCGTTATTTTGAATATTGCTTCCATTGCGGCGTTAGTGGGCATACCGGAGCGGTTTGCGTACAGCATGAGTAAAGGCGCGGTATTATCCATGACCCTCAGTGTGGCCAGGGATTATTTAACGGATCATATACGCTGCAATTCCATTTCACCCGCCCGCGTGCATACGCCGTTTGTGGATGGTTTTCTTACTAAAAATTATCCGGGCAGGGAAGAAGAGATGTTTGAAAAATTATCGCAATCACAACCCATCGGCCGTATGGCGTCTACACAGGAAGTGGCTGCGCTGGCCTTGTATCTTTGCAGTGAAGAGTCTGCTTTTATTACAGGAAACGACTATCCCATTGACGGTGGTTTTTTAAAACTTAATAACAGGTAATTATGAAACTGGTACGGTTTGGTGAACCCGGAAAAGAGAAAACGGGCATTGCGGTAGATGAAAAAATCTATGATACCTCTTCGTTCGGGGAAGACTACAATGAACTTTTTTTTGAAACGGAAGGGTTAAAAAGATTGACAGCATTTGTCGCGGCCAATAGAGGTTCATTGCCGCTGGTGAATGCTGGTATGAGACTGGGACCGCCTTTCGCACGTCCCTCTAAAATCGTTTGCGTAGGACTCAATTACGCGTTACACGCGATGGAAACCAATTCACCGGTACCCAGGGAACCTATTTTGTTCCTGAAATCCACTACGGCTTTAACGGGTCCGAATGACCCCATTATGATCCCCAGGGATTCCACCAAGACTGACTGGGAAGTGGAGCTTTGCATCGTGATGGAAAAAAAAGCAAGCTATGTGAGCGAAGAAGATGCCCTGGACCATGTGGCAGGGTATTGTTTGCACAACGATGTAAGCGAGCGTGAGTTCCAGTTAGAGAGAGGTGGTACCTGGGATAAGGGCAAGGGCTGCGATACATTCGCCCCCATGGGTCCATGGCTCGTTACAAAAGATGAAATAGCCGATGTACACAAACTGCGGCTTTGGCTTAAACTCAACGGGAAAATCCTGCAGAATGGAAACACCGATGATTTTGTTTTTAATGTACCGCAACTGGTATCCTATATAAGCAGGTTCATGACCCTACTCCCGGGAGATGTTATCTCTACCGGCACCCCCAGTGGTGTTGGGCTGGGCTTTAATCCACCGGTGTATTTGCAACCAGGTGATGTGGTTGAACTGGGCATCGACGGTTTGGGCGAGGCTACACAACAGGTAAAAGCATACCATGCGCATTGATGCACACCAGCATTTCTGGAAATATTCTCCCGCGATGGAGTGGATAACGGATGACATGTCGGTGATCAGGAGGGATTTTGCCCCCGCCGAGCTGGCCGGCCTGTTAAAGGAAAACAGTATGGATGGATCGGTATTGGTGCAGGTTGACCAGACGCCCGGCGAAACAGCGTCGTTATTAAAGCATGCGGAAGAAAATGATTTTATCAAAGGCGTTGTGGGATGGGTTGACCTTTGTGCCCCCATTATCGAAGCGGAACTAAAGGCATACCGTTCGTTCCCTAAGTTAAAAGGGTTCAGACATATATTGCAGGCGGAGCAGCCGGATTACATGCTAACCCCCGATTTTAAAAGGGGCATCGCTGCATTGGCCCCGCACCGGTTTACTTATGATGTTTTAGTGTACCCGCATCAACTGCCCGCAGTGCTTGAACTGGTAACGAATTTTCCTGAGCAACCATTCGTCATAGATCACCTCGCCAAGCCGTTGATACGATCCCGCGAGATGGATACATGGGCAAAGTATATTCGGCAGGTAGCGCGGTTTCCCAACGTATACTGCAAAGTATCCGGCATGGTTACTGAAGCGGATATACGAAGCTGGCGGGCCGAAGACTTCAAACCTTATCTTGACGTGGTAGCAGATGCATTTGGCACTGATCGGTTGATGTTTGGATCTGACTGGCCGGTTTGCCTGGTGGCTGCGGACTATAAACAGGTAGTTGAGATTGTTGCGGATTATTTTCCGGTGGATGCGCACGTGAAAATATTTGGTGAAAATGCAACATCGTTTTATCATTTATCATAACACAGCATATGAATTTACACCTGGAGGGAAAAATCATCATAGTAACCGGCGGCGCCAAAGGGATTGGGGAGGGCATCAGCAAAACCCTTGCTGATGAAGGCGCTGTTCCTGTGATCATTGGCAGGAATGAAAAAGATAATCAGAAAACTGTCGACGAAATTATTTCGGCCGGTGGGCGATCTTTTCACGTAGTTGCCGAACTGGGTAAGCCAGTGGAATGCGAGAAAGCAGTGGCAGCAGTAATAAAAAAATATGGTGGCATTGATGGTGTAGTGAATAATGCCGGCGTAAATGATGGTGTAAACCTCGAACATGGCAATTACGAGCGGTTTATGGAAAGCCTGCATAGCAACCTGGTGCATTATTACCTTATCGCGCATCATGCCTTGCCTTTTTTGATTAAGTCAAAAGGCGCTATTGTAAATATTGGTTCCAAAACTGCAGAAACGGGCCAGGGTGGCACTTCCGCCTATGCAGCAGCAAATGGCGGCCGCAATGCACTCACCCGGGAATGGGCCGTTGAACTGATGAAATATGGCATCCGCGTGAATGCCGTGATTGTGGCCGAATGTTATACCCCCTTATATGAAAGCTGGATAAGCACATTTGATAACCGGGAAGAAAAATTGAAAGCCATCACGCAGAAAATCCCATTGGGAAACCGCTTCACAACAAAAGAAGAGATCGCAGATATGGTGGCTTTCCTGTTATCCGAACGATCTTCGCATACAACAGGACAGTTGATACATGTTGATGGTGGGTATGTTCATCTTGACCGGGCGTTATAAAACGCCTCTGCAGTAACCTCCTCTTCTCCGCGCCTCCGCGGTGGGAAGTGTCCCGACCATCCAGCCAGCCCGAATTTCGCGGGATGTTCCAACCGCAGTTGCGCAGAGAGGTAAAAAGTGGACGCCTACTTTACCCGATATGCCACGATGGTTTTTGCATTGAATGTTGGTACATACATAATGCGCTTATCCGCATCATAACCAATATCTGCTGTATTCTTTTTGTCGAGGTGCGTGTCAAGCAGCAGGTCCTTTTTACCATCTGCATAGGCATAGAAAATATAACCCGGCCAAAGGCTGAGAATAAAATCTCCATTGCCAATGGGTTCAATACCATCCCCGCCACTCTCCATTTCGGTAAAAGCTGTTATGTTTTTTGCGGCATCGGCTTTTTCAAATTTCTTGCCGTTGAAAATATAAAGGTCTGTACCAATGGCTTTCAGTCCGTTTACGCCGGGTTTGTTATCCAGGTACAGTTCCGCTATATCGTTCACAATGCGGTGGATATTTCCTTTTCTTGAATCAGATACATAAACAACGCCTTTGTCGTCGATGCTTATATCATTGAGTCCAGTAGCATTGGGCACAGCTATTTTTTTCTCGATCTTTCCATTGGCAATATCTATCACCACCACATCGGAAAGATCAGCTACATACAATCGGTTGCCGTGTTTACCCATGCCCTTTGGTGCATGCAGACCGGTGATCCAGTTGCCATTGTATTTTTTTCCATCGGTACTTAGTTTTCCAACACCGCCTTTGCCATCTGCATCCCATGGGCCGCCGTCAATCAGGGAAATGTATAAGGTATTATTCGGTGCGTCTACCAATACGGATTCAGGGATGGCTACTATGGTATCGGTCTCCCAGATCTTTTCGAGCTGATGCTGCTGGGCTATCAATAAGCAGGGCGCGAAAATCAGGAAAATGGCAAGTATGCGTTTCATATGGCTGGTTTTATGTGCTGCCAAATATACAACCATAGTTAATTGGTTTAACCCGGTGTCGGCCGCTGCAGATTCCTTATTTTAGCGATCAAATTGAATTCAACGCTTATGAGCCGGACTTCCCCTGTTTTTTCTCTGGTGCAAACGATGCGCTGGTATGGGCCCAATGACCCTGTGAGCCTGCAGGATATTCGCCAGGCAGGATGTACCGGTGTGGTAACTGCCCTGCACCATATACCGAATGGGGAGGTATGGACAGTAGAAGAGATTGAAAAACGAAAAAAAGAAATTGAAGCGGCAGGTATGAGTTGGGATGTGGTGGAAAGTATTCCGGTACATGAGAAAATCAAAACACAGACCGGCAATTATCCCGAGTGTATTGAAAATTATAAAAAGTCGATTCAGAACCTGGCCAGATGCGGTGTAACGATCGTTACTTACAACTTTATGCCCGTGCTTGACTGGACACGCACTGATCTTAGTTATGAAGTAGAAGATGGATCCAAAGCGCTTCGCTTTGATAGAACGGAATTCATTGCGTTTGAAGTTTTGATGCTGAAAAGAAAAAATGCATCTTCCGGTTATAGCGCGGAAGAGCTGGCGAGAGCGGAGAAAAAGTTTGCAGAGATGACTGATGCGCAGAAATTGCAATTGCAGAGAAATATTATTGCGGGTCTGCCCGGCAGTGAAGAAAGTTTCACGCTGGCACAATTTGCAGATGCGCTGGCTGCTTATAAAGACATCGATGCGAAAAAATTAAAGGCCAACCTGGTCTTTTTCCTACAGCAGATCATACCGGTTGCAGAAGCGGCAGGTGTAAAGATGGCGATACACCCTGATGATCCGCCTTACCCCATACTGGGATTGCCGAGGGTAGTAAGTACAGAAGCTGACGTGAATGATCTTTTTCAGTCGGTGCCTTCACCTGCAAACGGCCTTTGTTTCTGCACGGGTTCCTTCGGTGTGCGTGCTGATAATGATCTGCCCGGTATGGCCAAACGATTGAGCAGCCGGATCAATTTTCTCCACCTGCGAAGTACGCAGCGCGACGCTGAAGGAAATTTTTATGAAGCCAATCACCTGGAAGGCGATGTAGATATGTATGCGGTGATGAAGGAGATTGTATCAGCCATGCAGCAAAGAAAAATTTCTATCCCTATGCGCCCCGATCATGGCCACCAGATGCTGGATGACCTCCATAAAAAAACAAACCCCGGTTATTCTGCTATTGGACGATTGCGCGGATTGGCAGAACTGCGTGGGTTGGAGATGGGAATTGCGCGGGGAATGTTTGAGTAACTAACCGGCATTTATACTTCCTCGGGAGTAATGGGTGTGTCTATCGCCCCAATTTCCCCTGCGAAACCTCTGCTTCTCATGTTCTCTTCGATGAATAATGCTTCAAACAGCAATCTGTTTGAAAATTGGAGCTTTTTCAACTGCAGAGCTTATGAAGAGAGTGCTTACTTTATTTTTTGATGTAAAGGCTTCCCATACCATCATGGTAATCATCTGATACTGCCATGGTATCATTACTCTTGTATTCGATCATCATCTCAGCGGCCCCGTTCGTAAAAACCAATACACGCTTGGGTGTGTGGTCATGGATGCATTTACGCATTACTGCCTGGTAGGTTCCCTGCCGGGTGATTTCTCCATTTGTGTAGATGGCATAATGGTTGCCCGCAGAGATATGGAGTTCCACCTGCTTGCCTGTAGAAGCCGGCGTATCATGAATAGCATTGCCAATACCCCCATCCGTTCTTACCCATTGCCAGCTACCGATAAGATCCGTTTGGTCAGTGCTCTCATGATGCTTGGCACATCCTGTAAATAAGACAAGGCTCATCAAAACTATCACGGGCGCATTCTCTAAAAATTTCATGCTTTTTTTCACATGACACGCCACTAAACGCAAACGTTGCAGCCTTAGAAAGCCATTATGTTTTTTGCGAAGCTTTAACACTGGCAAGGTAGGCATCACTACCCCCTTTGGGAATACTGAGCGAGCTCCACTGGTCATTTTTAAAGAGCCTGCCCAGGTAAACGATCTGTCCCACATGGTATGGATAATGCGCGAGTTGGCGAAGGATGGCATCGTACACCTGCAATGGTTCCGTACGTATGGTAACGTATCTGGTAAGGTCCTCATTCTTCAATGCCTCCAGGGTGTTCAGCATGCATGACCAGCCCTGGTTCCATAAGTCAAGTATATGTTGTTTGGACGAAGGTGCTTCCCTAAACTCATCTTCGCGTTTGCGCCATTCTTTCTCGCCATCTTCGGTAAGAAAATTTGTCCAGCGGCTGAGCATATTGCCATGCATATGCTGAACAATGACGGCAATACTGTTGCTTTCGGTTGCAGGTTGTATAAAAAAATGTTCATCTTCCAGTTGTTCAAATGTCTTATCTCCTAATTCCTTATAGTACCTGAAACGTTTGATCGTATCCTTCAAAAACTCCATAAAATTATATTTATAACGCTGCGAAACCTCTGCCCCTCTGCGGCTCTGCGGTTGGCAAGGGCTTAGAGAACCTGGCAACCCGCATTTCCAAGGCTTTTCCCAACCGCAGAGCCGCGGAGAAGCAGAGGTTTCGCAGAGTTTTTATAGATGACTAATTATTAATAGCCCGCTACAGAATCATCCCCTCTTTTGTCGGCAACGGTTTCTCTTTTCCCATTGCTCAGTATCCGGATTGCTTCTGTTCTGCCGATAGCGCCTCTTTCGGTGATCTTATACCCCATTGCCTGCAACTGTTTTTTGACTTCGGCATCAAAATCTTTTTCCACTGCCACTTCATCCGGCAACCACTGGTGGTGGAACTTGGGTTTGTTAACGGCATCGTCTGCGCTCATATTGAAGTCAATAATGTTTACGATGCCCTGGAAAACAGAAGTTGGTATGGTAGTACCACCTGGAGTGCCGATGACTACATAAGGTTTGTTGTGTTTTAAAACAAGTGTGGGAGTCATGGAACTCAGCATGCGTTTGCCTGGCGAGATCGCATTGGCTTCACCGCCGATGGCACCATACATATTGGGTACGCCGGGCTTGGCGCTGAAATCGTCCATTTCATTGTTCAGTAAAAAACCAGCGCAGCCAACTACTGTCCGGCTGCCATAGCCGCCATTTAAAGTTGTGGTTACGGCCACCATATTACCTGTTGCATCAACTACGCTCAGGTGCGTAGTTTCTTCACTCTCCTTAATGATACCGGCTTTTATGGTTGCGCTGCTGCCTGCTTTGTCCGGCACATAATCACTCATCCGCTGCGTAGTGTAAGCTTCGCTGAGCATTGTTTTGATGGGTACCTTATAGAAATCGGGGTCGCCAAGGTGTTCCGCGCGATCGGCATAGGCCCTTCGTTCGGCTTCGATCATGAGCTGCACGCTCCTGACTGTTTGAAAGCCATATTCTTTTACCGGATATTTCTCTATCATTTTCAGCATCTGAGCGATAATGATACCGCCACTGCTCGGTGGTGCAAAGCTGATGATGCGGTGTCCGCGGTAATCGAATGCCAGCGGGTTGCGCAGTTTGGCGGTATAATTTTTCAGGTCATCCAGGCTGATGATGCCATTGCCCCGCTGCATTTCTTCCACGATCAGTTGCGCGGTCTCGCCACCATAAAACCCCGGCGCGCCATCTTTCTGCATTCTTCGTAAAGTAGCTGCCAGTTCTTTTTGTATGAGTGTGTCTCCCGCTTTCCATTTGCTGTTCTTTACCAGGGCAGTAGGGCGGGTGCTGTATTTGATAAAGGCTTCTTTCGCCGAATTAAGGCTGCTGGCCTCACGCTCGGTAATCACAAATCCTTTTTCTGCCAGGTCGATAGCCGGTTGTACCAGTTGGGCAAAGGGGAGTTTGGCATAGGTAACAGTAGCAAACAATCCCGCCACGGTGCCAGGAATTCCCGACGCGAGATGACCATGCTGCGAAAGCGCCAGTTGCACCTGTCCGTTTTTATCCAGGTACATATCGCGTGTTGCTTTCTCCGGGGCCGCTTCGCGGTAGTCAATACCGATCAGTTCTCCATTGGCTTTTCTAGCCAGTAAAAAACCACCGCCACCCAGATTACCTGCCCCGGGATACACCACCGCCAGGGCAAGCTGGGTAGCAATGGCAGCATCAAAAGCATTGCCACCTGCCTGCATGACAGCGGCCCCCACCATACTGGCCAGCGGATGCGCGCTGCTTACCGACGCCTTAGCGTAGTCCGCTTTTTTTACGATGGAATATTTATACGGATTTATTTTTTTTTGTGGCCCAACAATGGACATCGTTTTCTGTGCATGTACCATGAGCTGGCAGCACAATATAGTTGCGAATATGCCGAATTTTCTCATGGGAGGAAGTTAGGAAATTTT
>JANPIE010000129.1:0-25537 GCA_031424835.1 Chitinophagaceae bacterium | reverse complement strand
GCCATACCCGCTCCCCATTTTTTTTAAACCCGCTCATAACATTTATTGGCTGTCCAAAATGTCTAAATCCCGCCGTTTACCTATGTTTATTATGTGGCACTGTGGTGCAGCCTTCGCTTTACTATTGATGCGAAGGCTGCACACAGAGCCGCGGAGCGCACGGAGTTACGCAGAGTGATCTACATGCTAATCTGGGTGCGGCTTTGCGTGCATTCTACCAAATCCTATGTTCAATATTCATTATTCATCATTTTTTCAGCCCTATCTCCCGCAACCGTTCATCCAGGTATTCTCCGGCGGTGGCATCGGGATAGGCTTTGGGATGTTGGTCGTCTATGCAGCTCGGAAGGCATGCCAGGCTCATTTCGCTTCTTGGGTGAAGGAAGAATGGCATGGAAAAACGGCTGGTATGCCAGAGTTCGCGTTTGGGATTTACCACCCTGTGCGTGGTGCTGCGCAATTTATTGTTGGTGAGGCGCTGTAACATATCACCCACGTTCACCACGATTTGCTCGGGGAGCGATGTGACATTCACCCAGTCGCCCTGCCTTGTGAGTATCTGCAGACCATCAGCCGAAGCACCTACCAGTAAGGTGATGAGGTTGATATCCTCATGCTGCTCCGCTCGGATGGCGCTTTTGGGCTCATTGGTAATGGGTGGATAGTGAATACAACGCAGTATGGAATTTCCATTCTTTACATACTTGTCAAAATAATGTTCGTCCAGTCCCAGGTACAGGGCAATTGCCTGTAAGAGCGCGGTTCCGCTTTTTTCAAAATTCCTGTAGGCATCGTACAATGTTTTGTTGAAAGGTTTGATTTCATCTACCGATACATTCTCAGGATACTCGGATTTGATGGGGTCATTATCTTCCACATTCTGGCCGTACTGAAAAAACTCTTTCAGGTCCGGGGCATCGCTGCCTTTGGCGTGTTCACGGCCAAAGCTGGTATAGCCCCGCTGTCCGGCAAGGCCCGGCACTTCATAATGCAGTTTTTTCTCCAGGGGCAGTGCGAAGAACTGCTGAACATATTCATACTGATTGGCGATAAGTTCATCAGGCACGCCGTGATTTTTAACCGCCACAAACCCTACTTCTTCATATGCCTCGCCCAGGGCCTGCACAAAAGCAGCTTTGCGCGCTGGATCGCCACTGAGAAAATCTGCCAGGTCAACTACTGGAATAGCCATCGTTATTAAGTTTTAGTGAAAGAAAAAACTGCCGGATTAAGTCTGGAAAATTACAAAGAAGAATATAAAACTGCTTAAATAAATTTATAGTGTGCCTATGGGGAAAGTCTGGGGTCTGGGGTCTGTATTGTGTGGTTGTCAGGAGTTTATAGTGCTTTGTTTATCTCAAACAACCCTATATTATGGACTACAGGTTGATCTTCGTAAATTTACTGGATGAACCGCTGCTTCCTCATCCTGTTGATACTCGTCATTGGTTGCGGTGACCCGTATAGAAAGCTTGCTACGCAGTATCGTTTCACTAGCGCACCCGGACCCCCTGACTATGCACTGATCGATAACTGGGCGGCACATCCGGCTAAGCACGATCCATCGGACAGTGTGCCGCGCCCCCTGCGAAAAAATTTCCGCCCCGATTCCACGGTGGATGTATTTTTTATCCATCCCACAACCTATATCGGCAGCGAAAAAACAGCAGGCTTCAATGCTAAGGTTGATGATGCGTATATCAATGCCAAAACGGATTATTCAACGATACTGTACCAGGCAAGCATTTTCAATGAGACGGGAAGGGTGTTTGCCCCGCGCTATCGACAGGCACATTATGATGCTTATCTCCCAAAAACAGCAGCGGATACTGCACTGGCCATCGCGGCATTTGAACAGGCTTACCAGGATGTAAGGGCAGCGTTTGTTTATTATATGGAACATGATAACAAAGAGCGTCCCATTATCATCGCTGCGCATAGCCAGGGAACCACCCATGGCAAAAGGCTCGTAAAAGAATTTTTTGACGGCCAGCCGTTGCAGCGCCGGCTAATTGCCGCTTACCTTGTAGGGATGCCGCTGGAGCCTGATTACTTTACTTCCATCAAGCCATGCATTAAGCCAGATCAAACCGGTTGCGCTATAAGCTGGCGAACCTTTAAACAGGGCTACCGCCCGGGTTATATACAAAACGAAAGTTTTAAGGCTATTGTAACCAACCCGCTAACCTGGGATGCGGACATCCCCCTTGCAGATCGGGTTCTGAACCAGGGCGCTGTACTGATGAATTTCAATTCGGTCATTAAAAAATCGGTGAACGCGCGAATGGGAGAAGGCGTACTATGGGCAGATAAACCCCGATTTTTCGGAAATGTTTTTTTTACCAGCCGGAACTACCATATTGCTGATATGAACCTGTATTATATGAGTATCCGTGAAAATGCAAAATTGCGTGCAGAGGCCTTTAGAAAAAACTAAGGTTCCGCCTGCTGGCGGAACCCCTATATATTCCATACATTGATAGTGCTTACTGCTTGTCGAATTTTATCGATTTGATAAAAATGTCGCCACTAAATGCATTCATCACATAGCGACCGGTACCGAGGTCACTCATATTAACTTCGAGCTGCTGTTTGCCTTCGTTTACCTGGGTAACCACTGTTTTAGCGATGCGGCCATCTATATCCAGCACTTTTAATACCAGCCGGCCGTTTTTCTGGGCCAGAACGGTAACATAGCTCGTGTGCTCTACCAATCCCGGTTGTAAATTTTGAATGTACATACTACTTAATTAAGCTTTTTGAAAAATTGTGTTGTTACCGGGGTTGGAGTATAGACACAGAATCAGTCAACACCGCTGCATTGATAATACAAGGATGATGCCAGCGGGTCAAACTGCCGTACAAGCGGCATTTAGGCACCGGTTGAAGGTGGCGTGTGTGCATTATGTATATGACCAGATGCCGTTGTGTGCAATATTTTTCTCAAAAAGAAAAACCAAGTACGAACTATGAAGTACGAACTACGAAGTACGAAGTACGAAATAAAAAGGGCTTTTCGTACTTCGTAGTTCGTACTTCGTACTTGGTATTGCCTCATTTCTGTTTTTTGGGTTTCGGTTTTTGGGCGGTTGCCATTTCGAGTTTCAGCTTTTCGAGTTCACGACCCATTTGTTTGATGAGGCGGGTAAGGTGATCGAGTTCGGCTTTGGAGGCAAAGCCATAAGGGTTAGCGGGATCTTCCAATTTGGAGGAAGGGTATACATCTTTCAGAAAACTGGTAATATCCACTTCCAGTATTTCGGCAATATTGATCAGCCGCGTGATGGAGGCATCGGTCTCTCCTCTTTCAATTTTGGCATAGGCACCTGCAGTAATACCCAGTTCGGCGGCCATATTATCCTGTGTATAATCCCGGCTCTCCCTGAGTTTCCTGATACGGTATCCGATATCTTTTTTCACCCTTCAAAATTGCTGAACCGGTGGTTTTAATTCTGTCTTTAAAGTATAGTTATAGGTACTTTAAAGTATAATTACTGTCTTTAATAGATTTTTTTGGTGTTTAAAGACAGTTTTGCCGCTAAGAGGGCATTTAAAAACCCTGCGCTGGAAGCGCCGGTTTTTAAATGGAGTGTTGTATTTGCCCACGGCCTGAAGGCCGCGGCAAGAAAAAATGACCATGGATGATTCGAATCTCAGTGATTACCGAATACTTTTCCTGAAACACAGTCGTCAAAATTATCTCCTACCTGCGTAACCTTGAGAATCATTTGCGTAAACCTTCTCCTTAATATAATTTCCTCTTGCCACGGCCAAAAAGCCGAGGGGAAAGTGTTCCTTACCGAATTCTTAAACAGGAAAAATTGAACATTCAGTTTTCGCATCAAACTTGTCATTCCGGAATAACTTGCCTGAATTACACTCCTCAAAATAATTTCCTTGTACCGCGGCTGGTAGATAATCTTCTCTACCGAAGTCTCTAAAAAATTTCCTGACTTCCTGCTAATCAGAATAATTGGCCAGAACCCCTCTCCCAAAAATCATATCCTCTTGCCGCGGCCTTCAGGCTCGGGGATGAAAATCTTCCCTACCGATTTCTCAAAATAATTGCCTGTCCTCCTAATATTCAGAATAATTGGCCAGAACACCTCTCCCAAAAATCCTATCCTCTTGCCGCGGCTGGGTGAAAGTCTTCCCTAACGAATTCTCTAAAAAATTTCTTTTCTTCCTGCTAATCAGAATAATTGGCCAAAACCCCTTTCCCAAAAATCATATCCTCTTGCCGCGGCCTTCAGGCCGTGGATAAATGTCCTCATCTAAAATCTGCCGACGCTTTTAGCGTCGGGTCTTAAGCACATAGTGCGCAAGGCTATTCTCCTGGTCCTTCACAAATAAATAGCGATGCATAAACTCAGCATACTCTTTAGCAAAGGTTTTCTTCGCATGATGCGCTTCCTGGTTATCGATATACAACCGAACTTTCTCGAGCTGCGACAAACTCACTGACACCGCAAAATAGTTGTCCTGCCATTGCAGTTTCCTGTCTTTGATTCCCGAAAGGTGATTGAACCAGTAGGTAGACTCTCCCTTCAGTAATTGCGCCACCCGCGCAACCGATTGGGAGGGTTGCAGCCATACAAGGCAATGTATATGATCCGTATAGCCGTTGATCCTGTCAAGGTAAATTCCTTTCAGGAGTGCATTCTGCATGATATGTTCAAACAATTGTTGCCGGTATGGAGTGGTAAGAATGGGTTTCCGGGAGCGGGTGGCCCAGACATAGTGTATAAAAACCCTTGTGTAAGACATGCGACAAAGAAAGTATGTGAGATAAAATTCCGGTAGGGTATTTATTCGCGATCGTTGTGTTTTTTCCACCGGGCGCTGGAAGCGCCCTGGCTCAATTAGGAGATCACTGTTATCCACGGCCTGAAGGCCGCGGCAAATGGCGATGGTGACAAATTTGAACCAGTTCAATCTGAAGGCCGTGGCAAATAGAAGGCCGCGCTGCTATCTGTGCTAATCTGTGAAATCTGTGGCAAAAAAAAGCCCGCGGTTAGCGGCGAGCGACGATAATATGGGAGGTTGAGGTTAATGCAAAACCAATGCAAAATGATGGTTGCTGCAATGGGTCGGCCGGGCAAATAAAAGTTGTGGCATATTCGAAACCTGTGCAAACGGAAGGACACTGCAAAAAGAAGACTGCTCCAAATGGCGGAGGCAATAAAATGAGAGGCCGCGTAAATGCAAAACCCATGCAAACTTAAAGGTTGTGCCAACGGAAGGCCGCGGCAAATGGCGATGGTGACAAATTTGAACCAGTTCAATCTGAAGGCCGTGGCAAATAGAAGGCCGCGCTGCCTTCTCTGCTAATCTGTGAAATCTGTGGCAAAAAAAAGCCCGCGTCGGCGGGCTGTAAAAATATCCATGGGGCCTGTCATCAATTTCCAAACACACTCAGAAACTTAATCCGCATAATTTTCAGCTGCTCCCAGGTATAACTGTTTTCACTCAACTCTTCCTGCGCTACCTGCAAAGAGGAGGTTTCACAATTTTTGAAATATTCAATGATCTCTTCCTGGTCATATTCATCCAGCCATTCATCTATCGCATAATCAAGGTTCAGCTTGGTACCACTGGCAGCGATCGTCTCCATTTCCTCCAGCAATTCTTCCAGCTTCAGCCCCTTGTTACGCGCGATGGTTTCCAGTGGTATCTTTTTATCTACGTTCTGGATGATGTATATCTTGTTGTTGGCTGCATTTGCCACACTCTTCATCACAAAATCATCAGGCCTTACGATATCATTTTCTTCAACATATTTGCCGATCATTTCCACAAACGGACGCCCGTATTTGAGGGCTTTGCCCTTGCTTACGCCCTGGCATTTTTCCAGCTCTTCCAGCGTGGTGGGATACATGGTGGCCATATCCTGCAGTGAATTCTCCAGGAATATCACGAATGGGGGAAGGCTTTTTTTCCTGGCTTCTTTTTGCCGAAGCTCCTTCAGCATTTCAAACAACTTCTCATCCGTTGCAAGGCCTGTTTGTGTACCCGGATCATTTTCATCTTCATCAAACTGCGCATCTTCAAAAAGATTGTTGAGTACGATCTTGAAGGAGCCGGGTTTCTTCAGGAACTTCTCTCCTTTTTCGGTCAATTTCAGCAGCCCGTATTCTTCAATATCTTTTTTGATCAGGTTCTCAAGCTGCATCTGGCGGATAAGGCTGTTCCACAAATGCACTTCCTTGTCTTTACCAATGCCAAATACCGGTAACCCATCATGCCGGTACAAATTGATCTGCGGAGTCAGCTTGCCTATTACCACATTTACTACATAATCTGTGATAAAACGTTCGTCCAGTGCTTTGATCACCTTCAGCACTTTCACCACTTCCTCTTTGGCTTCTATTTTTTCTTTTGGATGCAGGCAGTTATCACAATTGCCGCAATTGGGCGTTTCCCAATCTTCTCCAAAATAATGAAGCAATATTTTACGGCGGCACACAGAACTTTCTGCATAGGCCACTGTTTCATCAATCAGTTGAGCGCCCACTTCCCGCTCACTCAGCGGTTTATCGCGCATCAGGTGTTCCAGTTTGGAAACATCCTTGTGTGAATAGTACAATACGCAAAGCCCTTCCATACCATCCCTGCCGGCGCGACCAGTTTCCTGGTAATAATTTTCAATAGATTTGGGAATATTAAAATGGATCACAAAACGGATATCCGGTTTATCAATACCCATACCAAATGCGATGGTGGCAACAATTACCTGAACATCCTCATTCAGAAACTGGTCCTGCCGCCCCGACCTTAACTTTTGATCCAGCCCTGCATGGTAAGCCACCGCTTTGATGCCATTGGCCACCAGTATCTCCGCCAGTTCCTCCGTGGTTTTCCGGTTGAGGGTATATATGATACCACTCTTTCCTTTGTGACCGGTTATGAACTTGACAATACTTTTTATGGTCTGGTCCTTGGTAATTTTTGGCTGTATCTCATAATACAGGTTGGACCGGTTAAAGGATGACTGGAACACGTTGGGATTGCGCAATCCAAGGTTCTTAATGATATCGCTTTTTACTTTCGGTGTAGCCGTGGCAGTAAGTGCGATCACGGGAATTTCGGGATTGATGATATCCATCATCTCGCGCAACCGGCGGTATTCAGGCCTGAAATCATGTCCCCACTCAGAAATACAATGCGCTTCATCCACTGCAAAAAAAGATATGGGCAGATCCTTAAAATATTCCAGGTTCTCCTGCTTGGTGAGTGTTTCCGGCGCTACGTATAATAATTTGGTCTTACCGTTGTTGAGGTCTGCTTTTACAGCCTTGATCTGTCCTTTGTTGAGTGATGAATTGAGAAAATGCGCCACTTCATCTTTTTCACTATACCCTCTTACCAGGTCAACCTGGTTCTTCATCAATGCAATCAGCGGGGAAACAATGATCGCGCAGCCGGGAAGTATCAGCGCAGGTAACTGGTAACAGAGACTTTTCCCGCCACCGGTGGGCATAATCACGAAAGTGTCGCGTCCTTCCAGTAAACTATTGATGGATTGCTGCTGGGTGCCTTTGAATTCCCGGAAACCAAAATGTTGTTCGAGTCCCGCATATATATCGTGTGCGTGGGTAGTTCCGTTTTGTTTGGACGGCTTTTTGGCCGCAGTTGCTTTTTTGGGGAGTTCAGCAACGGTTTTAACCGCTTTCTTAGTAGTTGCCATGTATCAATATCGTTTTTTCCCACCGGGGATGGGCCACGTTACAGCCCTATTAATTTACCTCTTTTACCTGAATTATCCGCTTAAATTTTTAAACCGGCCTTGCTTTCGGAGTTGCCGGCAGACACGTAGATTCAGTCAGGTTCACAGGTTCTGCAGAACGCTTTTTTTGTAGAGGACAGCGAAGTTAACGAAGTATGGCTTCAATACCTTCGGTTTAGCGTTAAAGTTTACCTTTGCAGGGCATGAACCCATCTACCAGGCAAACTGCCCTGCACACCATACAGTTAGAGTCAGCATCCGTTGCAGGATTGGCCGGTTTTATAGACGATAGTTTTGTAAAAGCTGTTGAAGCCATCCATAGTGCCAGCGGGCGCCTGGTGATCAGTGGCATCGGTAAAAGCGCCATTGTAGCGCAGAAGATCGTTTCAACTCTAAATTCAACGGGCACCCCTTCCCTGTTTATGCATGCGGCAGACGCCATACACGGCGACCTGGGCATGATTGGCGAGGAAGATGTGGTCATGATCATCAGCAAAAGCGGTGAGAGCCCTGAAATAAAAGTGCTGGTCCCCCTGATTAAAAATTTTGGCAATACCCTTGTAGGGATGGTTGGTAATACGGCAAGTTTCCTGGCTACTATGAGCAATCATGTACTCAATACTACCGTTAGCCAGGAGGCCTGTCCCAATAACCTGGCCCCTACCAGCAGCACCACTGCGCAAATGGTCATGGGTGATGTGCTGGCGGTATGCCTGATGGAACTCAATGGGTTCAGTGGCGATGATTTTGCCAGGTTTCATCCGGGTGGCAATCTGGGCAAAAGGCTGTACCTGCGCGTAGCCGACCTATACATCAATAACGGAAAACCGCAGGTACACCCGGGTGCGTCGCTCAAAGAAGTCATTGTAGAAATTACCGAAAAAAGAATGGGTGTGACGGCAGTAGTGGATGAAAAGGGCGTACTGGCAGGTATCATCACCGACGGAGACCTTCGCCGCATGCTGGAGAAAACGGCAGACATTGGCTCCGTTACTGCCGGGCAGATACTGTCACCTTCCCCAAAAACCGTTAACCCTTCATTGTTAGCCGTGGAAGCACTTGATATCCTGAGAACCGCGGATATCAGCCAACTGATTGTGGAAGAACAGGGTAACTACCTGGGTATATTGCATCTGCATGACCTTGTGCGCGAAGGAATTGTGTAGGATTGGGATGGTTAAAGGGGTTATAAGAGACAAAGGGGCAAATGAGTTAAAAGGGTTTAAGGGGTTAAAAAAGCAGAGGGGGCGTTTACCACTACATGCCAATTCCTCACCCCGCTTGACCTATTTAACCCCCTTGACACCTTTTAACCTTGACCCCTTTAACCCCACTTGACCTCTTTAATCCTTTTAACTTCTTTAACCCCCCTTTAACCTCTTTAACCTAATATTGCAGCCCGGATTGCTCTACTAAATTCCGTGAACGATGAATAAGCATCATTATGTGGCTATTATGGCTGGTGGTATTGGTAGCCGATTCTGGCCCAGTAGCCGCACCAGTTATCCCAAGCAATTTCTTGACATTTTAAATACGGGTAAATCACTGATACGCTGGACCTATGAGCGCTATGCGACCTTTATTCCGGCCGAGAACATATTCGTGGTTACCAGCCAGGAGTATGTGGGCATCACCAAACAACATTTGCCCGAACTCCCTGAAGAAAATATCGTTGCAGAACCCAGTCGCAAGAATACGGCCCCCTGTATTGCTTATATCTCTTTTAAATTATCACAGAAGGACCCGGAAGCATCGCTGATCGTGGCACCCAGTGATCACATGATACTGGACATTGAAAATTTCCGGCATATCACTTTGCAGGCGCTCAATTTCGTGGAACACATCAAGGCATTGGTAACACTGGGTATAAAACCTACACATCCGAATACCGGTTACGGGTACATACAACATGCACCCATAGCGGTAGCAGATGGGATCTACAAAGTAAAAACCTTCACGGAAAAACCCAACCTGGAACTGGCACGCACCTTTATTACCAGCGGCGATTTCTTATGGAACGCGGGGATTTTTGTATGGCAGGTTAAGACCCTCATCAAAGCCATGGAGCTCTACCAGCCGGAAATGTTTGAACTTTTTGATGCGGAAAAGGCCCACATGAATACGGCTGATGAAAATGAGGCGATAGACCGCATCTACCCGCTTTGTACCAATGTATCCATCGATTTTGCCATAATGGAAAAAGCCGATAACGTTTACGTGATACCTTCCTCTTTTGGCTGGAGTGATCTGGGTACCTGGAACAGTGCCTACGATAACCTGGAGAAAGATTACCTGGGCAATGCCGTTGCCGGGGAAAATGTGATTGTGATCGATGCTACCAAATGCATGGTTTCGGTGCCCAATGATAAATTAGTGGTTCTGCAGGGACTTGATGATTGCATTGTTGTGGACACACCCGATGTGCTGCTTATCTGCAAAAAGGAGAAAGAACAATACATTAAAGAGTACGTGGCGGAAGTGAAGCGCAATAAAGGCGACAAATATCTTTAAGAACGAAGTACGGTCTGCGAAGTACGAACTAAATATTTGGGTCGTACATGGTAAATCGTAACTGAGCCCATACTAACAATCGCTCGTTTCGGCAACGTTTCAGCTAGGCGATTATTTACTACTTTTGAGAAAGATTGTTCCGTATCACCAATGAATTGCGCATGCCACAGACAAGAACGGTTATTACAGGTAGCGGAAGTTATATCCCTCCACACATAAAGACAAACATAGAATTTGCTGTCCAGGAATTTTACACCGAGGATCATGAGCGCATTGTTGCGCCACCCAATGAGATCGTTGAAAAATTCCGGGATATTACCGGTATAGAAGAAAGAAGGTATGCTGAGCCCGGCATCAACACTTCTGACATGGCAACCATTGCTGCACAGCGTGCCGTGCAGGATTCGGGTATTGATCCGGAAACACTGGACCAGATCATCGTTGCCCATAATTTCGGAAACGTACTTAAGGGTACCATCCAAACCGATGTGCTGCCAGCAATGGCCTCCCGCGTAAAGCAGGCGCTGGGTATCCGCAACCCTTCCTGTGTAGCGTACGATATTTTGTTCGGTTGTCCGGGTTGGATACAGGGGGTGATACAGGCAGATGCGTACATCAAGGCGGGCATCGCACAAAAATGTCTCGTAATCGGTGCGGAGGCCCTTAGCCGCGTGATAGATATTTACGACCGCGACAGCATGATCTTCAGTGATGGCGCCGGCGCCACAGTACTGGAAGCCATCCCGGAAACAGAAACGGAAAGCGGTATCCTCGCAGCCAGCGTACAAAGCCATTGTGTAGATGAAGCCTATTTCCTGCATTTTGCACCGTCAAATTTACCAGGCGCCGATCCCGATGTGCGATACATGAAAATGAAGGGAAGAAAAGTGTATGAATACGCTATGAAGAATGTTCCCCTTGCCATGAAAGCCTGCCTGGAAAAAGCCGGCGTGGATATCACCGAAGTAAAAAAATTCTTCCTGCACCAGGCCAATGAAAAAATGGATGAGGGATTTGTAAAGGTCCTATACAAATTATACGGCATCAAAGAAGTACCCGCCGATATCATGCCCATGAGCATTCACAAATTCGGCAACAGCTCAGTCGCAACCGTCCCTACCTTATACGATATGGTAAAGCACCAGCAACTGGATACACATGCCATGGAAAAAGGCGATGTGATTATGTTTGCCTCTGTAGGAGCAGGTATGAATATTAATGCGGTTTGTTACAGGGTGTGAAGGATTTTGGGATTTTGGATGGGGAGATTTTGGAATTGGGCGAGTGAATTTCTGCCTGTCGTCACTCTATGACTTTCGGTCCAGTCGTCGAACCTGTTTATCCATTGATCTAAATTTCCCAATTGCACAATCCAAAATCCTAATACCCTCTCACATTCTTCCCTTCCATATAATTCAAAAATGCCTTATTCACCACCTTGTTCCCACCAGGTGTGGGGTAATTTCCGGTAAAGTACCAGTCACCCGTATTCGTTGGGCAACTGTCATGAAGATCTTCAATGGTTTGGTAGATGGCCTGCACAGGAATATCAATGCCTGCCGGGGTGATCAGTTGAGCGATCTTATCGGAAATTTCCTGCGTGGTAAACGGTTTGTATACCTGGCGAACCACGTTTTCTGTATGCAACTGGTTATTGCGCTGCAATTCTTTGATCTTATCGTGCGCGTCTTTCAGCACATCTTCCATATCCCTTTCTTTCAGCAATTCTATCGCGGCACGGAAGGCAATAAAGTCGCCGAGCTTGCTCATGTCGATGCCATAACAATCCGGATACCGGATCTGTGGCGCGGATGAAACCACTATGATCTTTTTGGGCTGCAGACGCGCCAGCATGCGAACAATACTTTCTTTTAATGTGGTACCTCGAACGATACTGTCATCGATCACCACCAAGGTATCTTCATTTTTACGCACGGTACCGTAGGTAATATCGTATACGTGCTGCACCATTTCATTGCGGTTCGCATCTTCGGTTATGAATGTGCGGAGTTTGACATCTTTGATGGCGATCTTTTCCTGGCGGATCTTTCGTGTAACCATCTCCTCGAGTTTTTCAGGCGTAAAATCGTTTCCCCAACTCAGTATGCGTTCCACTTTGATCTTGTTCAGGTATTCTTCCATCCCTTTTACCAAACCATAAAACGCAACCTCGGCGGTATTGGGTATATAGGAGAATATGGTGTTCTTAAGATCGTAGTTGATACTTTCCAGTACGGTTTTACTAAGATGATGTCCCAGCGCAATCCTTTCGCGGTAAATCTTTTCATCACTGCCACGTGAAAAATAAATCCGCTCAAAACTACATGCCCTTCTTTCCCTGGGTTCGATCACCTGCTGTATGGTGTAGTTGCCGGCGTCGTCCACAATCAGGGCCATACCCGGCATCAGTTCCAGTACTTCATTCTCACCTACGTTGAAAGTGGTACGTATGGCCGCGCGTTCACTTGCTGCAACAATAACCTCGTCGTTGATATAATAGTAAGCAGGACGTATGCCATGCGCATCGCGCATAATAAAACTATGGCCATTGCCTAGTAACCCGCCAACGGTATAGCCGCCATCAAATAAGGGCGCTGCTTTTTTCAATACTTTAGCGATATCTGCTGCATTGGGATGTTCCTCATCTTCCCTGGTAAGAAAATGATGGATCACTTCCATCATCGCCGCCAGGTCACTTTGTTTCTGAAAATCACCCGCACTCATATTGATCAGATCAAACAACTCATCTGTATTGACCAGGTTAAAATTTCCTGCAAGGGCCATATTCTTACCCGGCATGAGGTCGCGCTTAATAAACGGGTGACAAAACTCAACATTGTTCTTACCCTGGGTACCATAGCGCAGGTGACCCAGCAATACTTCGCCAAGAAAAGCCAGGTGGCCCTTCATCAGGCCCGGGTGCTGTTTGATATCGGGCTGGTATTTTTCCAGTTCCGCTACTTCCTGGCCTATTTTAAAGAAAAGGTCCGCGATGGGTTGGGGTGCATTGCTCCGCATTCGTTGCAGAAAGGGATTGCCCGGTTCCGTATTGATCTTTACCGCTGCGATGCCGGCTCCATCCTGGCCGCGGTTATGTTGTTTTTCCATCAGCAGGTACAGCTTGTTAAGGCCGTACAGTACGGTGCCGTGTTTTTGCAGGTAATGAGAAAAAGGCCTTCTCAATCGAATGTATGCCAGGCCACATTCGTGTTTGATCTCGTCACTCATGATGGAGGTTAAAAAGAAGTGGCGAAGGTACAACTCCGCCACATTTTTCTTTCGTTAATTATAGGAACTGGCCAGTTCCGGTTTAAGGGCGCCGGCGAGCCAGATAAATTCACGTACAAATGTTTCAACAGATTTTTCAAATGCGGGTTCTGTCAGGTTTCCGTGCGCGTCAAATTTCTTATCCACCTGGGGAACAACCAGCAGATAGGGGGAGGCAACACCAAACAGGGCGGGTACCAGCAACAGCAATTGCTGGGTGGCCCGCATACCGCCCATGGCCCCGGGTGAAGCCGTTACAATCCCAAATGCTTTATGCGCCTGTTTGGGAAAATGATCCAGCAGGTTTTGGAGTGCGGGTGAATAACTGCCATTGTATTCGGGGCTAACCAGTATATAAGCATCCGCTGCAAACATGCGTTTTGCCAGCGGCTTAAATGCATCCGGTGTGTTATCCACGCTGGTAAACACCTGTTGCAGCAGCGGCAGGTTCCAGTCGCGCACGTCCAGGATATTGATGGAATGCTGGGTATGCAACGCCAGGTATTTCTGAAGAAACAATGCTACCCTGTGCGAGTTGCTTTCTTTCCTCGGGCTGCCTGATATGATTTCTATGTTCATTCTCTTTATTTTAAATTGTCAGGAGGGGGCTAAAGGGAGTTAAAATAGTTGAGTGAAGCGCTACGATATCCGGAAAAGCTCTTTAAAAAAGTTGCCGGAGAAAACCGTACAACCCATCTCCGTGCACCTCTGCGTTTTCCGTAGCTCCGTGGTAAAGCCATCCCCCGCACAAAGCCTTCCCAACTTACTTCAACCCCTTTAACCCTCCCAAACCTCCCTAAGCCTGCTTAATAAACTGAACCGCTGCATGCAGCTTCACTTCATCACTCACAACTACTCCACCGGCTTCAGTTACTGCTCCCCAGCTAAGACCAAAATCTTTCCGGTTGATCTTGCCGCTTACTTCAAATCCGGCTTTTACCTGTCCATAAGGATCGGTCATCGTACCGCCGTATTCAACATTGAGTTCAATGGTCTTTGTGGTATCTCTGATGGTAAGGTCGCCTGTCAGTTTGTATTCTTCATCGCTTTTCCTGGTTAAGCTTTTGGAAACAAAACTGAGCTTTGGAAATTTTTCTGCGGCAAAAAAATCGTCGCTTTTGAGGTGGCCGTCACGCTGCTCATTGTTTGTTGTAATGCTGGCCGTTTCTGCGTCAAATGAAATTTTTGCGTCGCTGAAATCAGCGGCACTGCTTTCCATGGTTGCATCAAACTTTGTGAAGCTACCCGTAACATTGGTGATCATCAGGTGTTTTACTTTGAATGTGACCTCGCTATGCGATTGGTCGATTTTGTAGGTTGACATTGTGTATTGATTTATTTATTGGTTGATTAATTGGTTGATTAATTTTTTTTGGTAGTCATCCGTATCCGTTGGCGTCCGTTTCCCATGAGATTACTCTTCTATTAATACGCCCATTTTCCCCATCTGGTAATCGCGGAATGCTTCCATCAATTCTGTCTGGTTGTTCATTACAAATGGTCCGTGCGAAGCAACAGGCTCGTTCAGGGGTTCACCGGTTCCCACAAATAAGCGGGTGTCTTCCAGTGCCTCCAGCTCAAATCCTTCACCATCATGATTGAAAACGGCAACAAAATTTGCGTCCACTTCGTTATCGCCTGTAACCTGTACTTTACCATCAAGCAGGTAGATAAAAGCATTGTGGGATGCAGGGATGCGGAAAAAATATTTTGCACCTTTTTTTAGTTCTGCTGTAAATGTATTTACGGGTGATAGGGAATGAATCGGACCTTTCACGCCATCCAGTTCACCGGCTACAACATAGATTGTTGCAAGGCCATCCCTTGACCTGATGACCGGCGTATCCTCTTTTGTCAGTGGCTGGTACAAGGGTATGTCCATTTTATGTTTTGCCGGCGTATTCACCCATAACTGAATCAGCTCCTGTCTGCCGCCCAGTTCATGAATATCTTCTGGTGGCCGTTCACTATGTATCACACCCATACCTGCGTTCATCCATTGCGTACCACCTGCATAAACAACATTGTTGTTACCCCGGCTGTCGCGGTGATGAACACCACCTTTAAAGATGAAGCTTACGGGCGAGAATCCGCGGTGTGGATGCGGCCCCACACCGGCATGCAGTGTATCTACATGCGCAGGCACTTTGATATCCGCGTGGTGCAGCAACAGGAAGGGGTCTATCTGTTCCGCCTTGTGTGAAGGAAAGGGTTGCCTGACAGGCATGCCACCCATATCCATGGGCTGCCCGTATAAAATGCTTTTGATGGTTCTGTTGGCTGACATAGTTATACTCCTTTTATTTGCATCGGTACATCAATCAGTAACAATTGTGCCCCGCTGGTTGCTTTGATATCTATGGAATTCGATTCCCATACGCCAAGTGCATCACGGGTACCCAGTGCCTGGCCGTTAATCTCAACGCTGCCGTTCAGCACAAAGGCATACACACCGTTGCCTTCTTTTTTAATGGCGTAGTGTAATTCGCGGCCGTCCGACAGATCGGCCAGGGAAAACCAGGCATCCTGGTTGATCCATACCGCGCTGGAATCATCAGGCGCCACAACGGTTACCAGTTGGTCCTTACGGTTTTCCTGTTTGAAAGATTTCTGTTCATAGCGCGGTGCAATATTGCATTCTTTGGGAAAAACCCAAACCTGCAGGAATTGCACGGGTTTATCCTTGTTGGCATTCATTTCGCTATGGGCAATGCCACTGCCGGCGCTCATAATCTGCACATCACCCTGGCGGATGATCTCATTGCGGCCGGTACTATCCGAATGCTGAAGATCGCCGGATAATGGGATCGATACAATCTCCATATTTTCGTGCGGGTGTTTTCCAAATCCCATACCCTGCGCTACGGTATCGTCATTCAGTACACGTAGGGCACCAAAATGAATTCTGTCAGCGTTATGGTAATCCGCGAAGCTGAAACTATGGTAGCTGTTGAGCCATCCATGGTTGGCATGGCCGCGGCTGTCTGCTGTGTGTAATACTGTTTTCATGTTATTCCTTTTATAAATTATATGTACATACACCTATTTTTTCAAAAAAAATCTTACTCGGTTGCCCGTACTTTTTCCAGCAACTGATTGAGTATGGCTGCATCATGGTTGGTAATGGTTAACGCACCGTCCATTACTTTGTTCACTGACGCGTTAGTTGCCTCTAAAAGAGTAAGTCCGCTCTGTGTGAGGTTGATCACGGTTTCGCGCTTGTCAATTGAGGAAGTGGCACGCTTAACCAGCTTTTTCAGTTCCAGCCTGTCTATGATCCTGGGCACGTTGGAGCTTTTTTCGATCATGCGGCAGGCGATATCGCGTACACACATCTGCTCGGGGTGCTTACCCTTGAGGATCCGTAAAACATTGTATTGCTCATGGGTTAGTCCAAATTCCTTCAGCTCTTTACTCATTACTGTCTTTAGCCACCAGGCCGTGTATAGTATATTCAATCCTGCTTTGTGCACCTCGTTTTTGAATTTGTTGCTTTGTATGGCCTGTTCTAATTTCACATCACAAATGTATGTACATACATTCAATTTTCCAACAAATGAGGTGAATTTTTTGGATTCCTTAGGATTTCGGAGGGCGGGGGAGGGTTTCGCAAAGAGAAGGATAAGAGCGAAAGAGAACAAAAGAGCTTTGCCTCTTTTTCTCCTGTCCTGCTCTTCGGGAAACACCCGAGGTTGGCAATAAAAGAAGAACGAAGAAAAAAAAGGTAAAAAGTACCTGAAAGCTTCTTGGTGCAGGTTTGTTTCCCCAGGAGAAGGACAAGAGCGAAAGAGAATAAAAGAGGTTTGCCTCTTTTTCTGCTGTCCTGCTCTTCGGGAAATATCCGCGGTAGGCCATAAAAGAAGAACGAAGAAAAAAAGGCAATAAGAACCTGATACACTTTTTTCCTTCTTCCATTTCGTTCTTCTTCTATCGAACGCGTTACACCAAAAAAAATCCCGCAAAAAATGCGGGATCATTGGTTAGTTACTTACCCGGGCTTTCTCAGCCTGGGCCGCGGCCCGGCGCCACTCTTCGAGGCCGGTACAGCCGGAAAAATCCTTATCAATATTCACATAGTATGTTGGAATATGTTCTTTGAACCACTTTTCAAGGGCACCATTCTTTTTTTCCTCCAGTGCACGCTGTGCCACACGGTTATAATCTTCACTCAGGTTCTCACGGTGGGGATTGGTGCGGTTTTTAAGGTAGATTAGTCTTACCACCCTGCGCCCGCGTTCATCTACATACACCTGTGGCTGTGAAAGCTCACCTGGTTTTAGCTGACTCAGCGGTTGGATCATATCCTTATCCAATTGATCGATCGTTAAGAACGTGGTAGAAGCACCTGTAGCATCCCTGCCCGATAAGGCGCCGGCGCTGAATTTGCTGTTCTCATCATCACTGTGCTTGTTCACCGCTTCACCAAACGTCATTGCGCCGGACATAATTTTTTTGCGGATGGAATCCAGCAACAGTTTGGATTCGTTGATCTCATCATCAGTTACCGGCGGAATGCGAAGAATATGTTTTACTACGGCCTCATCGCCGGAACGGCTGACCATCAAAATAATATGCAATCCAAATTTCGACTTGATCACCGGAGATATCTGCCCGTCTTTCAATTTAAATGCTGCAGAAAGAAAAGTGGGATCCCATGAATTTTTATCATTCCGGTTAAGGCTGTATTGCCCTCCATTCTCTTTTACACCGGGGTCCTCGCTGTAATTTTTTGCGATCTGGTCAAACCGCTTGCCCGCGCCCGCACCTGCAGCTTCCACCTGGCGCCTGTAATCATACATCTGCTTCGAAACATACTCTTCCACATCCTTATTCGCTTTGGGATGCACCACAATCTGGCTCACTTCAATTTCGCTCTCGTAAAAAGGCAGGCTGTCCTTGGGTATCTTAGCGTAATACGCTTTTACTTCATTGGGTGTGATCTTTACCGCGTCTACAATTTTAGATTGCATCTGCTCCGATAATTTCAGCTCCCGAATGCTTTCTTTATTGTCTTCCTTTATCTGGTAAACCGTTTTGCCCGCAATTTCTTCCAGTACTTCTTTTGAACCATAAGACATGATGGCCTGGCGGATACGGTTGTCCAGCAAACCATCTATTTCTTCCTCACTGATCTGCAGAGAATCTTTCTGAGCCTGTAATACCAATGCTTTGCGTATCAGTTGTCCTTCCAGAATCTGGCACTCAGTAGGAAAGGCCACATTCTCCTGGCCCCTGGCCTGCCGTTTCATATCCGCCAATGCATTCAGTATATCGGAGCGCAGTATGATCCTGTCGCCCACCTGCCCTACAATCTTATCGGCCACAACTTTCATGGTCTGCGCAGAAGCACCTGCTAATGCCAGTAAGAGAATTGTAAAAAGGAAACCTGTCTTCTTCATGGTATGTAATGTCTGTCAAAATTAGCTATTCGGCCGGGGTAGCGGTTTTATAAGTGTTAAAGCACTCGTTAAAATCAGTTGATATGTTGAAAGGTTGACAGGTTGAATGGTCAATACCCTGATTTACCGTTTCAACCTGTCAACCTTTCAACTATTCAACTTATAAGGTACGCTTCACTTCCTCTTCCTCAAATGCTTCCACAATATCGCCTACTTTAATATTATCGTAATTCTTGATGGTTAAACCGCATTCCATATTGGCGGAAACCTCTTTTGCGTCGTCTTTGAATCGTTTCAGGCTGCCCAGCTCTGCGCTTTGTCCCTCGCCTTTGGGATACTCCACGATACCATCACGGATGATACGGATCTTACTGTTACGGGCGATTTTACCTTCCAGAACAAAACATCCGGCCACTGTGGCTTTATCAAATTTGTATACTTCGCGGATCTCCACGTTGGCAGTGATTTTCTCCTGGAATTTGGGTTCAAGCATACCTTCCATCGCACTCTTGATCTCATCGATGGCGGTATAGATGATGGAATAGAGTTTGATCTCCACGCCTTCTGTTTCCGCCAGTTTATTGGCCTGCATAGATGGCCTTACATTAAAGCCGATGATGATGGCATCCGATGCGGTGGCTAACAGTACATCACTTTCGGATATTTGTCCCACGCCCTTATGCACCACACGTATCGCAACTTCTTCTGTAGACAGTTTCTGCAATGAATCGCTCAATGCCTCTACCGAACCATCCACATCACCTTTGATAATGATGTTAAGTTCTTTAAAGTTACCGAGTGCCAAACGGCGGCCGATTTCATCCAGTGTAATGTGTTTTCTTGCACGCAGACCCTGTTCACGAAGAATCTGAGCCCGTTTGGTGGCTACTTCTTTGGCCTCGGCTTCGTCTTCAAATACTTTGAATTTCTCACCCGCCTGCGGTGCACCATTCAGACCCAGTATAACTACCGGTGTGGATGGCGGCGCTTCTTCAATACGCTGGTTGCGCTCGTTGAACATAGCTTTTACACGACCAAAATTCTGACCGGATACGATCAGGTCGCCCTGGCGCAAGGTTCCGTTCTGAACAAGGATGGTGGCCACAAAACCACGGCCCTTATCGAGTGATGCTTCGATGATGGTACCGTTTCCTTCACGCTGCGGGTTGGCTTTCAGGTTCAGAACTTCTGCCTCCAGCAATACTTTTTCCAGCAGTACATCCACGTTCAGTCCCTGCTTGGCAGAGAGTTCCTGGTTCTGGTATTTACCACCCCATGCTTCTACCAATATATTCATCTGCGACAACTGCTCATAAATTTTCTGAGGGTTGGCGCCGTCTTTATCAATTTTATTAACCGCAAAGATCATCGGTACACCCGCGGCCTGTGCGTGGCTGATGGCTTCCTTGGTCTGTGGCATTACGGCATCATCTGCAGCTACCACGATAATGGCGATATCCGTTACTTTGGCACCACGTGCACGCATCGCGGTAAACGCCTCGTGACCAGGTGTATCCAGGAAGGTGATCGCTTTTCCGTTGGGAAGCGTAACCTCGTAAGCACCGATGTGCTGGGTAATTCCACCCGCTTCACCCGCTACCACATTGGCGCTGCGGATATAATCGAGTAACGATGTTTTACCATGATCCACGTGACCCATGATGGTTACGATTGGAGGACGCGGAACCTGTGCATCCTCATCATCATCTTCATCATCTTCTTCAAATTCATCTGCTTCTTCCAGTCCTATGAACTCCACTTCAAAGCCAAATTCACTTACCACCAGTTCAATAACCTCTGCATCCAGACGCTGGTTGATGGATACCATGATACCGAGGTTCATACATTTACCGATCACATCAGCAAAGCTTACGTCCATCAGGTTGGCCAGCTCGCTCACCGTTACAAATTCAGTAACCTGTAAACGGTTGTCTACCACTTCCTCGCCCAGTGCCTCCGCTGCTTCGTCGCGTTTTGCGCGACGGTATTTTGCTTTCAGGCTCTTACCACGACCACCTGTTCCGGCAAGTTTTGCCTGTGTTTCGCGGATCTTTTCCTGTATTGCCTTCTGATCTATCTCTTTGTCATCACGAGCGCCTGCCCCGCGTGGACCGCGTGGTCCGCCGCCACGGTTAGGACCGCCACCGCCCCTGTTGTCGCGGTTAAATCCGCCACCACCGGTTCCTGCCCCTGCACCCCTGTTATTAGCAGGAACAATCGGGCGGTTTGGACCGGTAGTAGGTCTGCCATTGGCATCGGTTTGTGCCGGCTGACCCGGTCCATCACCTTTTTTATCTACGGGAATGCGTTTGCGTTTGCGTTTTTCCTCCCTTGCCATTGGTTTGGGGCGGGTATCGCTATTAACGGGCAGTTCAATTTTCCCGAGGATCTTGGGGCCCTCGAGTTTGTCTGCCTTGATATTTTCTATGGTTGGACCCGTCTCTTCTTCCACGGCTGGTGGAGCAGGTGCAGGCGCCGGAGCAGCGGCTACTGGTTCTTCTGCAGCTTCTTTCTTTTTGGCTTTGGGTGCCGGTGCTGCCTCCGGTGTAGCTTCTTCTGCTTCCGCCGCATCCTTTTTCTTAGCCGCCGATTTTTTGGGGCGGGTAGAAGAGTCTATGGTAGAGAGATCAATCTTACTCAGAACGGTAGGCGTTTCTATTTCGGGTGCTTCGATCTTTACATGCAGGGGTTCTGCGGCTTTGGGTTCTTCTTTGGCCACCACTGGTTCGGGCACAGGTGCAGGAACAGGGGCAGGAACGGGTTCTGCGGGCTTTGGCTCTTCTTTGGGAGCGGCTGCAGGTTTTTTCTCCTCTTTCCGGAAACTGATCTCTTCCTCGTCTTTTTTCTTTTTGCCTTCTGCCTGGCCACCTTTGGGTATTTCTACCTGGTCGGCTTTGTTCTTGGCTACTTTATCGCTCTGGAACTCTGCCTGCAGTGCATAATATTGGTCCTCCTGGAGCTTTGCGGTGGGCTTCAGGTCATCACGGCTAAATCCTTTCTTCACCAAAAATTCAATAAGGGTGTCCTGCCCAATGTTGAATTCTTTGGCGGCTGCTAACAGTCTGGGTAATTTCAATTCTGACATTCAATGTTTTTTGGTCCATGGTCCATAGTCGATGGTCCATGGGCTATGGACTATTGTCCATGGACTTTCCTATTTACGGCAGGCATACCGCTTCATTGGGCAAATATACCTGCTTAATCGCTGCTTATTCTTCACGGTCGAACTCTTCCTGCAAGATTCTTCGTACCTCTTCGATCGTTTCTTTTTCCAGATCGGTCCTTCTTTCCAGCTCTTCAGCGGTCAGTTTAAGGGTGCTGCGTGCGGTATCGCAACCGATGCGTTTGAGTTCTTCTATCACCCATGGCTCGATCTCATCACTAAATTCATCCAGGTCGATATCGAATTCGTCGGTTACTTCTTCATCCTCGCGGTAAACATCCAGTTCATAACCTGTCAATTCGCAGGCCAGTTTAATGTTCACGCCCCGGCGACCGATGGCCAGGGAAACCTGGTCGGCTTTCAGGTATACTTCTGCGTGCTTCTTTTCGTTGTCCAGTTCCATATAGCTGATTTTGGCAGGCGTTAATGAACGCTGTATCAGTAACTGGATATTGGTGGTGAAATTGATCACGTCAATATTTTCGTTCTTCAATTCACGCACTATACCGTGGATACGGCTTCCTTTCATACCTACGCAGGCACCCACGGGGTCTATCCTGTCGTCGTAAGATTCCACGGCCACTTTTGCCCTTTCTCCCGGATCTCGAACAATCTTTTTGATAGCGATCAACCCGTCGAATATTTCAGGTACCTCTATTTCCAGCAGTTTGGCAAGGAACAAAGGACTTGTCCTGGAGAGGATGATCACCGGCGAATTGTTTTTCAGGTCAACCCTGGCAACAACGGCACGGATGTTCTCTCCTTTTTTGAAATAATCCTGTGGTATCTGTTCTGATTTGGGAAGGATGAGTTCATTGCCTTCCTCATCGAGTAATAAAACTTCTTTTTTCCATACCTGGTAAACTTCGGCGCTGATAATTTCGCCGATGCGGTCACCATATTTTTTAACCAATACGTTTTTCTTAAGGTCACTGATACGGCTGGCCAGTGTTTGTTTGGCAGCAAGGATGGCGCGGCGACCGAAATCATAGATTTCCATTTCCTGGTACAGTTCTTCACCCACTTCAAAATCGGGTTCTATTTTCACCGCTTCAGAATATCCTACTTCTGCCAGGGGATCAAGTACTTCGCCATCTTCAACAATCATACGGCGACGGATGATTTCGAGGTCACCTTTTTCTGCGTTAACGATCACATCAAAATTCTCGTCGCTTCCAAATTTTTTACGGAGCAGGGTTTTAAATACATCTTCCACCACTTTCATCATCGTGGGGCGATCTATGTTTTCTGCATCTTTAAATTCCTGGAATGCTTCGATCAGGTTAATACTAGCCATATCTGTTTGTTTAAGTTCCAAGCCTCAAGGCACAGGGCCCAGGGGCTTTGCAATTTGAATTTTATTTCCGGTTTTGCCTTGTTACTTGTGACTTGTCACTTGTGACTTAATACCGGAACGTTATTTAAAATTTGATCTGAACAGTTGTTGATTTTATATTTTCAAATGGTATCAGCACCTGTTGCGTCACCGCTTTTTTGCCTTTTCCTTCGGTATGTTCCAGCAGGATGTCGGCTTCGGTAACGGCCAACATTTTTCCTTCTTTGCGGGAATCGTCGTTAAAGATCACTTCCACGTTTCGGCCGGTATTTTTTACGTACTGGCGGTGCATTTTCAGCGGCTCATCCACTCCCGGCGAAGACACTTCCAGTGAAAAATCACCGTCGGGAAAAATGGCCTCTTCTTCTATCAGTTTATAGAGTCTGCGGTTGAACTGCACACATTTTTCAATGGTAATGCCATTGTCGCCATCCAGGAACAGTTTGATATTGTTGGTAGGTTTGATGCGGATGGACACAAAAAAATAGCCCGGGTCCCCGGCCAGTAACCCATTCACCATCTGCTCTACACGCTGTAATACCCATTCGTTTGACATACCAAAAAAGGAGAAGGGAACGGCACCCGTTCCCTTCTGTTGATTCATTGTTAGCGCAAATGTACGGGATGAGGTGGGTACGTTCCAAATTTTACTTTACCTCACCCCCTTTCCCCCTCTCCACGGGTGGAGAGGGCTGGGGGTGAGGTAAGGAGTTAAGAGGAACCAGCGTGAAGCAAAAAGAAGGCTAATCGTAACAAAACCCAAATTTTAGCTACTCATTAAGAATATTCCCCCCATTTACCCGTCATTCTGGTAAACCCAGCCTGAAACCGAGGGGAGGAATCAATTATCTTTGTCAGCTATGTTCAAGATCATTTTCTATTCATTTTTGGTATATCTCCTCTATAAATTCATCGTTGACCTGGTAATCCCCGTGAGCAGGGCCAGTACCCAGGTGCGCAACCGTATGCGCGAAATGCAGGAGCAGCAACAGGCGCAGCAGCAGTACCGGCAGCGTGAGGAGGAAGCAGTAAAAAAAGAAACCGTGAAGAAAAAAACAGATTCAGATTATATAGAGTTCGAAGAAGTGTAGGGAATAGCGAATATTGAACAGGGAATATCGAATTACGACCGGCTCCTCTGTGTATTCTGTGGCTCTGTGGTGAAGGAAATACAAACTTATTTACACGTTCAATATCGATATAAGCGAAGGCTTCACCAAGGAGTCACGGAGCACACAAAGTTACACAGAGAATTTAGTTCAACATTCGATATTCCCTGTTCGATATTCCTACAGTCCCAATTCCAGGAGATTCATCGGTTTAACGAGGTGCACCGTTTGCAGTCCCAACCCCCTTGCTGCATCAATATTTTTAATCGTATCATCAATAAACAAGGTTTCGGCGGCAGCAAGGCCCTGTTCATCCAATATCAATTGGTATGAAGCAGCGTCTGGCTTTCGCAATCCCATTTCATGTGAGTAGTAGGCTTTGCCAAAACAACTATTGAATTCTTTCCCCGCCACCGCGTAAAAATTAGCAGAGAACCATTGGTAGTGGATGATATTGGTATTGGAGAATAGAAACATACGGTAACGTTTTCCAATCTCTTCGAGCCAGTTGGTAGTTTCTTTGGTAAAACCGGTTTTCAATAGGGCGTTCCAGCAGTTGCGGATGGTTGTATCATCCAGATCGCAGCCGCAGATCTTTCTTATATGATCGAAGAATTTGGAGGTCTCTATTTTTCCTTTTTCAAAATCTACGAAGAAGGGGGAGGCGGAATGTTGGCTGTACAAATCCGCAAATCCTTTCACACCCGCCTTTTCAAATGCTTTATGTGAAAGGGTGAAGTCGATGTCTAATAAGACACCACCGAGGTCGAAAATGATATTCCTAATAGGGGTCATGGGACAAAAGTAGAGTAGAATAGGTTAGCCGCAGATTCGCAGAGTAGATAGTGCTAAATCTGCGAATCTGCGGCTAACCTTGCTTTTTCATTTTTTCGTGTGCCTAATTTTTCTATTTTTGCCGCCTTGTTGAACAGTTCATCGTTCACCGGGCCTATAGCTCAGTTGGTTAGAGCACCTGACTCATAATCAGGGGGTCCCAGGATCATGCCCTGGTGGGCCCACTTGAAT
>JANPIE010000128.1:0-3230 GCA_031424835.1 Chitinophagaceae bacterium | reverse complement strand
ATCATTTCTGGTTCCATATATCAGGATTTGATACAATAATAGATAAGTAAATGGATGAGAATGCTGCTTTATAAAAGGTTTACTTATGCACATCCCCTCAGTGAGCAGGCAGATTTATAAAATTTATGCACATTGCCGCTGCAAATATGAAACACCATTGAACCCAAGAGTGATGGATGCAGCAGGAAGGGTAGTGGATGCGAGATCCAAAGTAGGTGCCAACAGCACACTGCAGATCGGGCACAGCTACAGCAGCGGAACCTACTTTGCAGAAATCATGCAGGGAACCAAACGAAAAGTAATACAACTCCTCAAAGCAAGAGGATAATAGTTATGTTGACCAATAAAAAAGTCCCGTCATCGGGACTTTTTTATTGCCATACCTCTCTTTGCAGCACTTTGTCTTCTGCGGCTCGGTGGTGAAGCCTAAGCTGAGATTACCTGTAGAAATGAAATCAGTAAGCCACCAATAGCTAACACTCATTAGCCTATCCTTTTCCACATTTTTTACATTTGTCCCAAATTTTTACTTGTCGATAAAATTTATAGACTATATTTACCCCATCATTTCAGTAGACTGATGCGTTTTATGTACCCTTTTAAGATTTTTATACCCCGTTGTTGTTGCTGATCATAGCCTGTCAGGACTGCCAGCACACTCATTATTACAACAACAGATCATGGAAACGCCATCAACCAATTCGCTACATACGCTACAGCAAAACCTACAGCCACTTTCTGTGGAGCAGGCACTTCAGTTTTTGGCTGATACGTTTCCCGGGCGGGTAACTTTCTCTTCCAGTTTTAGTTTCGAGGACCAGGTGATCAGTCATCAAATCCTGGATACACATCTGCCCATCAGCATTTTTACCCTGGATACAGGCAGGTTGTTTGCAGAAACCTATTCTGTATGGAGCAGTACCAATGCACGCTACCAGGCAAACATCAAAGCCTACTACCCGGATAATGCTGCGTTGGAATCTTTTGTTCAGCAAACAGGACCGAATTCATTTTATGACTCGGTAGACAACCGCAAGACCTGTTGCGGTATCCGCAAAGTAGAACCACTTAAACGCGCACTAGCCGGTAACGCAATATGGATCACCGGTCTTCGCGCAGAACATTCCTCCGCGCGCCAGGATCTTCCGCAACTAGAATGGGATGCTGCCAATGCAATTATCAAATTTCATCCGCTGCTGCACTGGACAACAGAAGAAGTAAGAGAGTATATCAATAGGCACAACATTCCTTACAACCCTTTGCATGACCGTGGTTTTGTGAGTATCGGTTGCGCACCCTGTACACGCGCGGTGAAACCCGGTGAGGATTTCAGGGCCGGCCGCTGGTGGTGGGAAGACAATAGCAAAAAGGAATGCGGATTACATGAGAAACAAAATTTAGTCACAGTCAGTGCAGCTTAATATTTAAAAAGATGAGCCAATACCGTTTAGATCATTTGGACCAGCTGGAGTCAGAAGCGATACACATTATGCGTGAGGTGGCTGGTCAGTTTGAGAGACCTGCCCTGCTCTTCAGCGGTGGTAAGGATTCCATTACCCTTGTTCACCTAGCATTAAAAGCATTCCGCCCGGGAAAATTCCCTTTTCCACTGGTGCATATCGATACCGGCCACAATTTCCAGGAAGCATTGGATTTTCGCGATGAACTCGCTCAACTCATTGGTGAAAAACTGGTTGTCCGGCATGTGGGTGATACCATTAAAGCACAAAACCTTACGGAACCCAAAGGAAAGTTCGCGAGCCGTAATGCACTGCAGACTTATACCTTACTCGATACGATCAATGAATTCAAGTTTGATGCATGCATAGGTGGTGCACGCCGCGATGAAGAAAAAGCCCGTGCCAAGGAAAGGATATTTTCTGTTCGTGATGAATTTGGTCAGTGGGATCCAAAATTGCAGCGCCCCGAATTATGGAACACTTACAATGGCAAGATCCATAAAGGCGAGAATGTACGGGTGTTCCCTATCAGTAACTGGACCGAACTCGATATCTGGAACTATATCAGGAGAGAGAAAATAGGTCTGCCTTCCATTTATTTCGCGCACGAGCGTGAGGTGCTTGAACATGAGGGACAACTGGTGGCTGTGTCCGAATTTATCCAGAAGGATGATACTGACAGGATCAGCATAAAAAAAGTACGCTACCGCACTGTAGGAGATATGACCTGTACGGCTGCAGTGGAATCTACTGCATCCACCATAGATGATATCATCAACGAAATCATCGCCACCAAAACCAGTGAACGCGGCGAAACCCGCATTGATGATAGAGTGTCAGAAGCAGCTATGGAAGACCGAAAGAAAGGAGGATATTTTTAGTCATACGTGTTAAGTGAATCAGATAAATTCACGACACACGAATGACCATTCACGAAACTTAGTACTTACAACCTATAACTCAAATGGACATACTCAGATTCATAACCGCAGGCAGCGTAGACGATGGAAAAAGTACATTGATTGGTCGATTATTATACGACAGTAAGTCGATCATGATAGACCAGTTGGAAGCAATCGGTCGCCAGACAAAGAACAGGGCAGAAGGTGACATTGATCTCGCATTGTTAACTGACGGACTCCGAGCGGAGAGGGAGCAGGGCATCACGATTGATGTGGCCTATAAATATTTTTCTACACCCAAGCGAAAATTCATCATCGCAGATGCACCCGGGCATATACAGTACACCCGCAATATGGTTACCGGCGCTTCCAATGCGGACCTCATCATTATTCTTGTTGATGCTCGAAATGGCGTGATCGAACAAACCCGCCGGGATTCCTTTATCGCGGCGCTATTGAATATCCCTCATGTGGTAGTAGCGGTTAATAAAATGGATATGGTTGGGTATTCACAGGATACCTATACCAATATTGTGATAGATTTTGCGAAACTCGCGGCTTCTTTGGGATTAAAGAACATAACCTATATCCCCATCAGTGCACTCGATGGTGATAATATCGTGGATCGTTCTGCTAATTTTTCCTGGTATGAGGGTGATCCCTTACTGAATATTCTTGAAGACATAGAAGTACAGAATGATATCAACCTGGTAAAAGCAAGATTTCCTGTGCAGTATGTAATTCGTCCGCAAACGGATGATTTGCATGATTACAGGGGATATGCCGGTAAACTCGTGAGTGGTATTTATCGCAAAGGCGATGCAGTTACCATTCTTCCCTCCGGTGTACAAAGCAGGATAAAAGCCAT
>JANPIE010000127.1:0-2968 GCA_031424835.1 Chitinophagaceae bacterium | reverse complement strand
TGCGAATGAAAAGATCATTGTTACGCTCGGAAGTGATATTGATTTCAATCTCGGAAGTTCTGCCATTGCGAATGGCAATACCCAATGGCTGCCCAATGTAAATATTGAATTCATTCTCTCGCGCGACAGGAAACTAAGGTTGATATTATTTAACCGCAGTAGTCTTGACCTGAGCGGATCAAGCTTTGGGCGTCGTAACAGGCAGGGGGTAAGTATTTCATACCGCAAAGACTTCGAAAAATTATTCGGCAACAAAGAAGACGACATCGAATTCAAAGCGCCCGCCGACAGCACTTCCGGCGGAAATTGAGTTTCCCTCTCTGTGCCCTCCGTGGATCTCCGTGCTCTCTGTGTTAAAAAAAATATCAATGCCGATGGAGATTTTCTTACTAAGCGTAATTCATTTTTTAACACAGAGCGCACAGAGTATACAGAGGTTACACAGAGAGATGTTGCTATAGAATAGCATGAGGAACCAACCTACATGATTTCATACGATAGACATAAAAATATCGTACGATGCCACCACTTCTTTTTTGCGGGATGATTACGGGCATATCAATGGAAGTAAAATAATCACCATAAGCCCGTTTCACATCCAGGGGAAGGTTGGATGGAACGATTGCATAAGCGTCCTGTCCTATTCGCAATGGCCGATGTTTATTCAACCATGCAAATTTGTGCACATCTTCCAGTTTGCCTACAGCCACCACAGGCAAACCCGTTGCCCGCGAGGTATAGAATTCAAGATGTCCGCCCGGAAACCATTTATCAATGATGATGGGAGCATTGGCCTGCATTCTGCTTTGAGCAATATCGTCTTTTACCATACCCGCGAACGTAGTACTGAAATGATCCCAGCCTGAAAGGTCAAGTGTCGGACAGTATTCACCATAATTCTGCCTGTCGTGGCTGCCAAAATTTACGGGCGATAACCGTATCAGCGCAATGCCCGCTACCAATGCAATGATGACCATCGAACCCGCCACCTTGATAAAACCCGGAATGGTTTTAAATGACCGCTGCTCAAGGTATAAGGCCGCCACAAAAAACAGGGGAATATAGGCGGGTCCGCTCCAGTGAGGCAGTGTTGGATTGGTAAGAGAAATGCCCCAGAAAATCAGGATCATAGGAATGCTCATACAAAACAACCAGGTAGACGCTTTTTTCCGGTTAAAGCGAATGCGCCTGCGAAGCATGGTGATAAAAGCAACAACAATTAACAGGAAGATGACCGGATTCTGATAAATAATCTCACCCCCTATTTCCCTGCCCAGCATATCCCATTGAAGCGAAGTATGGGTAACCCTCTCTGAATGAAAACGGTAAGTGATAAAATCATTCAGCACGTTCCAGTACAGTATGGGCAGTATGCACAGCACACTCACCAGCACCGCAACATACAATCGCCAGTTGAGTAACCATTTTGCACGGGTGATCAGCAGGAATAGACCAAACCCTGCCCATAAATACAATCCATGGATTTTACAAAGCGCAGCCAGGCCAATTACCAGTCCCAGCATTAGCCAGGTGCTCAGTTTCTGGTCATCGTTTCTTATGAACAGGTGCGCCATAATGTACAGCGCCGCGGTCCAGAACGGCATCTGGGGAGAGTCGGGAAGAATAAAAAAGCCTGCAATAAAACCTGTATACACAGAACAGTTATAGATCAGTGCGGCATACCAGCCGGCTTTTTCATTGGCAAGCAGTTTGCCGGTTTTGAAAATAAACCAGGTGGAAAGGGACGCACAGAGTATGCTTCCCAAACGCATGGATACTTCGCTCACCCAATTCAGATTGAATGTAGTAACACGGATCAGCCAGCCCACCATGGGAGGATGATCAAAATGGTTCCAGTCGGGCTGCAATGCGTATGTCCAGTAATAGACCTCATCATTGCCCAGTTCCAGCATAGCGGAGGCAATAAGCTTAATCACAGCGCTGATCAGGATCAGCCACCATACTTTTCTTGGATATTGTCGGTTCATGGTTGCGGAGGAAAGGCAAATACCGTACCGCTATGCACGGTCCATCAGCCAGCGTACCGCCAGCTCGTAACCCTTGAGACCCAGCCCAAAAATGCTGCCGGCAGATTTGCCCGACACATGTGATAATTTTCGGAAGTCTTCCCTTGCATGCACGTTGCTGATATGCACTTCTACCACCGGCGCTTTAATGGCAGCTATCGCATCACCGATGGCCACGGAAGTATGGGTATACCCGCCCGGGTTTAATACGATACCATCATGGTCAAATCCCAGGTGCTGCAATTCATTGATGAGTTCGCCTTCTATTTTGCTCTGGAAATAATAAAACGTAACATTTGGAAATAGGTTCCGCAACTCGCCCAGGTACTTTTCAAAAGGCATATTGCCATAGATATCCGTTTCCCGCTTGCCCAGCAGGTTCAGGTTGGGTCCATTGATGATGGCGATCTTCATAATACGAATTACAGGAATTTTGGCGAAAAGGCAGTTTATTATTTCGGGTTTCGGATTTCGGGTTTCGGGTTTTGAATGAATATAAATGTAAACATCCCCAACAACCAACCCGAAACACGAAATGCCAAACAAGAAATCGTCCCGCCCCTTACAATAAACGCATAATTCGCTAAAATCGTATGAGCCAGGTTTCCCTAGGAGCAGGACAGGAGAAAAAGAGGCAGTAAGAGGTATCCTCCTAACTACTCCTTTTCTCCTGTCTTTCTCTTAGGGAAATATATAGTCCTGATTATTTAGCGGTCATCATACCCACGAAATCATCGAATAGGTACCGGCTATCGTGCGGGCCGGGAGTACTCTCAGGATGGTATTGTACACTAAATGCGTTCCTGTCCTTTAAACGGATCCCTTCAATCGAATTGTCATTCAGGTTCACATGCGTTACCTCCACATTGGGATGGTTGCGTACCGCTTCCGGGTCCACACCAAAACCATGGTTCTGGGTAGTGATCTCGCAAAGACCGGTA